>JBBSLH010000395.1:0-3710 GCA_038255425.1 Acidimicrobiales bacterium | reverse complement strand
GACACCGCCCTACACTCGCCCGCCATGCCGCTCCCGGATCGAGTTCGCCTCGTGTTGCTCTTCGGTGGCCGATCGGCCGAGCACGAGGTGAGCTGCACGACTGCGGCCCACGTCCTCGCGGCGATTGATCACGACCGCTACGAGGCAGTGCCGGTCGGGATCACCAAGGCGGGCGAGTGGCTGCGCGCCGACGATGCCATCGCTGCACTCCAAGAGGGTGCCAAAGCGCTCCCCGATCAGCTCGTCGCCGAAGGCACCGTCATCGAACCGCTTCCGGCGATGCAGCCGATCTCTGCCGAGGTCCCGGTCGTCGTGTTGCCGTTGCTCCACGGGCCCTACGGCGAGGACGGCACCGTCCAGGGAATGCTCGAGTTGGCCAACGTGCCCTACGTCGGAACCGGTGTGCTCGGCTCGTCGATGTCGATGGACAAGGCGGCGGCCAAGGAGATGCTCTCGTCCCACGGTCTGCCCCAGTGCGCGTGGGAGTCGGCTCGGGTCATCGACATCGACGACGACTTCCTCGCCCGGGTTGCCGATCGTCTCGGGTATCCGATCTTCGTGAAGCCCGCCAACATGGGCAGTTCGATCGGCGTGTCCAAGGTCCGTACCGACGATGAACTCGCCGCCGCTGTCACCGAAGCCGCCCGGTACGACGACTGGATCGTGTTCGAGGAGAACGTCGACGGGCGCGAGCTCGAGTGCGGCATCCTCGGCAACGCCACGCCGCAGGCATCGGTGATCGGCGAGGTCCGACCCGGCGCCGACTTCTACGACTACGACGACAAGTACGCCGACGGCGCCGAGCTGATCATCCCGGCTCGACTCCCCCAGGCCGTGAGCGACGAGCTCCGAGATCTCGCCGTGCGGACCTTCAAGGTCCTGCGATGCGAGGGAATGGCTCGGGTCGACTTCTTCTGGGAGGAGGACGGACGTGGACCCCTCATCAACGAGGTCAACACGATCCCGGGCTTCACGCCCATCTCCCAGTATCCACGTCTGTGGGAGGCCAGCGGTCTCCCCTACGCGAAGTTGATCGACGAGCTCGTGGCGCTCGCACTCGAGCGCCACGAGCGTCGATCAAGATTCAGTACCGAGCGGTAGCCCTACTTCTTGGTCTCGGCGAAGATGCCGGCGATCTCGTCGATGAGGTCCAGCAGCTTCTGGCCGTCGGCCTCGTCGTTGCTCTTCTTGGCATCGCCGGCGGCCTTGGTGGCACGCCAGAACAGGTCGTGGAGCTGCGGGAACTGCTCGACATGCGGCGGCTTGAAGTAGTCGGTCCAGAGCACCCAGAGGTGCTCCTTGGCGAGCTGGGCACGCTCTTCCTTGATGATGATGCAGCGAGTCTTGAAGTAGTCGTCGTCGGATGCGTTGTACTTCTTCATCGTCTCGAGCACCGACTCGGCCTCGATCCGGGCCTGCTGGGGGTTGTAGACGCCACACATCAGGTCACAGTGGGCGTCAGCCGTGGCAGCATCATCGAGGTCGGCGATCGAGAGCAGGCGAGAAATGCTCATGAGTTCTCCTTGTAGAGAGGAAGGGGGTGGACGGGAATGGTCACTCGTGAACGGACCCTAGCGGCGCTGCTCGGAGCTGCAACCGTGCTCGTCCTGGCGTTGTCATCACTCGAACGACACGTGGTCCGCGGCGAGTCGATGAAGCCAACGCTTCTCCCTCGAGACACCGCGATCTCCGTCAAGACCCGTTCACCGCTCGGAGTCGCGCTGCACCTGATCCGCCGACCGCGGCCGGGCGACATCGCGGTCATCGAACTCCCGTGGGAGCACGATCTGATCGGCATCAAGCGCCTCGTGGCCGGACCCGGCGACGGCTGGGTCGACGGCGAAGACTCGGTCAGAGCCGGGCCGGGCTGGGTGGCCGTCGGTGACCAACGCACCCTGTCGACCGACAGCCGACACCACGGGCGGGTCCCGACCGGCGCCATCCGCGGCGTCATGTTGACGAAGGTCGGTCCTCCGGCGCACTGACGAGCGCGTCGCGGAGCAGGTCGATCAACTGGTCGCGACGGCGGACGAGCGATGCCAACGTCGGTTCCTCCCCCAGTGCACGCAACACCTCGACCTCCGTGGCCAAGCCGGTGACCGACGAATAGGCCATGAGCACGAGCAACTTCGGGTCGTGGCGGCGGAGCCGGCCTGCGTCCATCTCGGCCTCCAGCCAGCCAGCCGCACCGATGAGGAGCGGTGCCACCGACTCGGTGAGCCGGGTCGAGGTGGGTGGACCGAGGCGGTTGACCTCGCGAACGAAGCCCAACATCGACGGATGACGCGCCGCGAGCCGGAACGCGACGCGCACGATCGCCTCGATCCGCCCGAAGCCGTCGGGCGCTGAAGCCAAGCCCTTGGCAAAGCGACCCTGGAGTTCGTCGGCGCAGAAGTCGATGACCGCCTCGACCAGGGCTTCCTTGGACGGATACCAGTAGAGGATCGCCTGCTTGGTCATGCCGAGATCTCGGGCCAACGCGTCGAGCGAGGTCCCGTCGATGCCGGTGGTGCCGAACGAGCGGAGCGCAGACTCGAGGATGCGGTCGGCGGTGGTCACTTACCAAATGGTAGAACAGGACTCGTGATCTCGATCGCCAACGACCTCGATGGCAAGCGCATCGCCATCACCGGCGGCACCGGCTTCCTCGGCACGGCACTGATCGAGCGGCTCCTGCGCGCTGTGCCGGGATGCGATCTCGTGTTGCTGATCCGTCCCGGCCAACGTCGGACGGTCGAACAGCGAGCCAAGCGCGAGATCTTCAAGAACGACGCGTTCGATCGATTGCGCGAGGAGATCGACGACTTCGACGAGATGATCGCTCGGCGGGTGACGCCGATCGCCGGTGACGTCGGAACCGATGGGCTGAGACTTGACGATGCCGGCCGCGCCGCCATCGCCAGCTGCGAGATCGTGATCCACTCGGCGGCGACGGTCAGCTTCGACTCGCCGCTCGACTCGGCCGTCGAGGTCAACCTCCTCGGGCCGTCACGCATCGCCAAGACGCTCCAAGATCTCGAGATCACTCCCCATCTCGTCGCCGTCAGCACCTGCTACGTCGCTGGCAACCGGAAGGGATCGGCCCCCGAGGTTCCCGTCGACGAGAGCCCCTACTGGTTCGGTGTCGACTGGCGAGACGAGGTCACGGCGTCGCGACGACTCCGTGCCGATGCCGAAGCCGAGTCGCGCCGCCCGGAGATGCTCAAGGGATTCCGAGCCGACGCCCGCAAGGAACTCGGTGCTGCCGGCACTCCCCTCCTCGCGTCCAAGACCGAGCAGAACCGCACCCGCTGGGTCGTCGACCAACTCGTCGACGCCGGCCGATCCCGCGCCGCCAGCCTCGGCTGGCCCGACGCCTACGCCTACACCAAGGCCTTCGGCGAACGAGCGTTGTTCGAGCAGCGAGGCAACATCCCTGTCTCCGTCGTCCGGCCCGCCATCATCGAGTCGTCTCTGGCCGAACCGAGTCCTGGCTGGATCCGCGGATTCCGCATGGCCGAGCCGGTCATCATCTCCTACGCCCGTGGACTCCTGAAGGAGTTCCCCGGCGTCCCCGAGGGCGTGGTCGACGTCATCCCGGTCGACCTCGTCGTCGCCGCCATCATCGCCACCGCCGCGGCCGGGCCGGCCGAAGGCAAGCCCCGCATCGTGCAGTCGGCGTCCGGATCGGCCAACCCGCTCCGCTATCAGACGCTCGTCGACAACGTCAG
>JBBSLH010000394.1:0-3711 GCA_038255425.1 Acidimicrobiales bacterium | reverse complement strand
GGTGAAACCAGAGCGGATTCGAATGTGATCCACACCGGGTGGGTAAGTGAATCCGGCGGATGGTCCGCACTGCACAGCCGATGAGGCGTGCACTCACATCACCTGGAGGTTGACATGACCAGCACGACATACGACAGCTCGGAGAGCGACACCAAGCAAGCGGCCCACACGGTTGCCGAAGGCGCGAAGGACAAGGCGGTGGACGTTCAGCAGACGGCGAAGGCCGAGGCACGCTCGGTCGCCAACGATGCGAAGAATCAGGCATCGGAGGTGCTGGCCACCACTCGCTCCCAACTTCGAGATCAAGCGAGTGAGCAGACCAAGACGCTGTCATCGACGATGCGCGACATCAGCGAACAACTGCGGGGTATGGCCGACAACTCCGATCAACCCGAAGCGCAGGTCGCCACACTCGCCAAGTCGGCAGCCGACTCGTTGGGCAGTCGGGCAGACCGCCTGGAAGTGGGTGGACTGGACGAACTGATCGGCGATCTCAAGCGCTTCGCCCGGAATCGACCCGGTACCTTCCTGCTCGGTTCCGTGACCTTGGGCTTCGCTGTTGGCCGACTCGCGAAGCATGCCGACCTCCGCGAAGCCGGTGAGGTCGCCAAGCAGGAGTTCGGCACCGACGCCCCCGAGCCGTCTCCCGAATCGACGTCTGAGTCGTCCGCTTCGACGGCACGGATCGCCACTCCCATCCCGCCGGCTGGAGTGACTGCGCAAGGTCTCCTGAGCGACGGTCGTCCATGAGCGACTCGGCAACACGAACCGATCCGCTGTTCGGCGAGGAGCCCGATCCGACGCAACCCGCACGCCCGGACCTGTCCCTCGGTGACGTGGTCGGCAAGCTCGGTCACGACCTGTCCGGGCTGCTCACCACGCAGGTCCAGATCGCCAAACTCGAGATCAAGGAAGAAGTCGGCAAGGCCGCCAAGGGCGCAGGGATCCTCACATCCGGTGCGTTCGCCGCGGTCGTTGCAGTCTTCATGCTGTCTGCCGCTCTGGCCTGGGGTCTCGCCGTTCCGCTCAACGCATGGGCGGGGTTCCTGATCGTCGGCCTGATCTGGTCGGCGATCGCGACCGTCCTGGCACTCGTCGGCAAGAAGCGTCTGAGCGCCGTGAACACCGTGCCCGAAGCAACCCTCGCCGAGCTCGAGGCCGACAAACGCCTCGCGCAACGCCTCCCTGAATGACCTGCAACACCCACCCGATCAACCACTCCCGCAAAGGAACCAACATGACCACAGAACTCGATCAACTCCGTCAAGAAGCCGAGTTGCGCCGCCAGGCCATCGCAAGCGATGTCCACCTCGTCAGCGACCGGGTCGACCCCACCCGGATTGCCGACCGACAGAAGGCGAAGATCTCCCAGCGCGTGGGATCGCTGCGCGCCACGGTGTTCGGCTCGTCCGATTCCGCCCGTTCCCACAGCGCCTCGATGGACAACGACCAGACGTCGCTGAAGGACCGTGCGAGCGGAGCAGTCGATTCGATCAAGGAATCGACCCCCGACTCGGTCGGCGACTTCACGGAGGGCAACCCGTTCGCTGCCGGCCTGATCGGTGTGGGGCTGGGTCTGCTCGCAGCGACGCTCATTCCCGAGACCCGTGAGGAGAACCGCCTTGCAGGAAAGGTCCAGGGAAAGATCGACGACGTCGCTGCCGAACTCGCTCATGCGGGGCAGCAGCTTGCCGAGACCGTCAAGCCGGCTGCGCAGGACGCGGTTGAGTCCGTGAAGGAATCGGCTTCGACATCTGCGAAGAACGTCAAGGACGAGGCGAGCGATGCTTCCTCCGACGTCGCCAAGACTGCCGAGCGCGAAGCCAAGGGCACCGCATTCTGAGTGCCGCAAGGTCCACCGGCCCGGGGCATTTCCGGGCCGGTGGACCGGTTCGACGTATTCACCACCACTGAAGTTGGCGCACCCGAGTATGACCACGACTGCAGACCGCGAGCAGCCTGACCACCGTCGAACCGATGTCGGCCCGACCCCGTGGACGACTCAGGACCGAACCACCGACGACACGCCGACGCAGCCGGAGGCCGAGCCCGACGAGTCGGACGGCGGCCGCGGCGCCGACGACCCCACCGAGATCCCTGCAGCGGGTTGGAAGGACATTGCGCGACGGGTGAAGAACGAGTTCGGCGACGATCACGTCACGCTGACCGGTGCGGGGGTGGCCTTCTTCTTCTTCCTGGCACTCGTGCCGCTGCTCGCCGCCGGCGTCTCCATCTACGGCCTCGTCGCCGACCCGGGCGACGTCGCGACCCTCGTCGACCGACTCGGACCGAGCGTCCCCGGAGCCGTTGCCGACCTGTTGCGTCAACAGCTCGAGTCGGTCGCGTCCTCGGCCGGAGGAGCGCTCGGTCTGGGTCTCGTGATCGGAATCGTCGCAGCTCTGTGGTCGGCGTCGAGCGGATTCGGACACCTCGTCGAAGGGTTGAACATCGCCTACGACGAAGAAGAGTCGCGTGGCTTCGTGAAGACGAAACTCCTGTCGCTCGCCTTCACGCTCGGGTTCCTTGTGCTCGTCGCACTCGTCGGCGGCGTCATCACGATCGCGGCAGGAGTGGCCACCGGTGCGGCGAAGATCGTCGCGTTGATCGTCGGATGGGCGATCGTGGCCGTCATGTTCGGTCTGTTCCTGGCGCTGCTGTACCGATACGGGCCGAATCGTGCAGAGCCGAAGTGGGTGTGGGTCTCTCCTGGTTCGATCTTCGCAGTGATCACGTGGACAGTGATGACCGTTGGTTTCGGCATCTACGTCTCCCGGTTCGGTTCGTACAACGAGACCTACGGATCGTTGGGTGCCATCGTCGTCACGCTCACCTGGATGTACCTCACGGCGGTGATCGTCGTCATCGGCGCCGAGATCACCTCCGAGATCGAACGCCGGACGGAGCCCGAGTCGATCGACGACTCGGGCTCCTGACGCCGATGAACACCTGACGCATCATCGAGGGACCCCGAAACTCAGGCGTCGTTCTTGTACGCCGGTTCGCCCTGCTCTGGATCGATCGAAGAACCATGTCGAGCTTCCTGTGTCGACTCGCCGTCGGAGCGTTCGTCGAACAGCTTCTCCGCTTCCTTCGCCCCGTGCTCCTCGACGAGCTCTTCAGCGAGATCAGCGTCTTGCTGAACAGACTGGCCGTACCAGTCCACGACCGTGCTGTCGGTTCCAGGCTCGGGCAATTGCGGGTCCGTGATGTTGGCGTCGTTCGCCATTTTGTTCTCCTTGTTCATGGGTCGGTGGTGTGGGTCAGCTGACCAGGTTGCGGACCGCTTTGGCTGCTTTGGTGGTGATGTCGGCCGCTGCGTCGAGTGGCGCTGCCACGGCGTTCGAGACCACGTTGCCGGGCGGGCTGTCGGGTGCGATGGGATGCGGGCGTGTCGGGGCGGTCTTTCGAGCGGCGATGAGTTTGTCGCCGAGGTCAGTGAGTTCGCCCTTCGTGAACGTGGTTCGAACCCGCCGGAAAAGGTCGGACTCTTCTTCTTCGACGTGATGGTCGATCAGCTCACGCAAGACCGTGACTTTGGCGGTGTACCGCTCGTGTCGCGACGGCATTGACTCCAGCTCTTTCAACGTGAGCTTGACCAGGTGGTGTTCTTCGAGAGCTTCGAGCACGATTGCTTCATCGCGCGCCGCGAACCGTTCGCGCACGGCCGGGTAGAACACCGTCTCTTCGATTCCAGCATGAACCGACAGCTCT
>JBBSLH010000393.1:0-3718 GCA_038255425.1 Acidimicrobiales bacterium | reverse complement strand
CGGAGATGCCATCGCGGCGAACGTACCGTGTGGCTCGTGCAACTGCGCCCGAGACCGACGATCGCGACCGCGGTGCGCCTCGGACTGCTCGGAGTGGCCGTGGCACGGATCGCACGTGGCGCCCGTCGCGCCACCCCCATCGGCGCCATGCGACTCGACGACACGCGACCCGACGACGCGGCACGGTTCGCGGACGTCATCGACGTCACCGTCCTCATCCCGGCCCGCGACGAGGCCGATCGGATCGGGCCGTGCGTTCGTTCGCTCGTGCCGACCGGCGCGCAGATCCTCGTGATCGACGACGGCTCGACGGACGACACCCGATCGGTCGCCGAGGAGGCCGGAGCCCTCGTGGTCGGCGCCGGTCGTCTCCCGGAAGGTTGGGCAGGCAAGGCCCACGCACTCCAGGTGGGTCTCGAGATCGCAGCGACATCGGTGGTCGTCACGGTCGACGCCGACACTCGGGCAACACCGGACTTCCTCCAGTCGATGGTGTCGGCATTGGGTGACCGAGACTTCGTCAGCGCCGGGGCGAGGGTCGACGCGCCCGACTCGATGGGTCGGGCTGTCCATGCATCGATGCTGGCGACGCTCGTCTACCGATTCGGACCCCCAGGGGTCGCGCACCGTCGGGCCGATCGGGTGATGGCCAACGGCCAATGCATGGTCTTCGACCGCGAGGCGCTCGTGCAGGCCGGAGGCTTCGAGAGCGTCGCAAGCAGCCTCACCGAGGACATCGAACTCGCTCGGCGTCTCGCCCACGACGGCCACGAAGTGGCGTTCGAAGATGCGACATCGGTGCTCGACGTCGCTGGATACGGCGATGCTCGGGCCACCCTCACCGGCTGGGGGCGTTCGCTCGCGCTCCGAGAGGTCACGAGCCTTCCGTGGATGGCGGCCGACCTGGCGGTCATCTGGTCGACGATGGCCCTGCCGCTGCCTCGTCTCGTGGTCGGCCGCGGCGATGTGATCGACGTCGCATCACTCGCGCTGCGATTCGGCGTTGCCGCGGTGACGAGAAGCGCGTTCCGTCAGCACGGGTGGCCGCTGCTCGTCGCCCCGCTGGCCGACGCGGTCGTGGCGTGGCGGATCACCGTCGGCGCCGTCCGCCCGGATACAACGTGGCGGGGCAGGACCTACACCCGGCCCTGATCGCGTTCCCGCAACGCGGCCTGCGCGAACCGGAACCCGATGATGCACATGAGTGCGCCGGTCGCGGCAACCCGTTCCTTCGACTCGACGAGCAGTTGCGCCACCGGGAGACCGAACACGCCGACCCGCGTGGCGATCGCGAACGATCGGGTGACCGCCCACACCACGAGGAGGGCTCCGACGGCGATCGCCGCCGCCAGTGGTGACACCACGATCATTCCCCCGGCGAAGGCGAGAATCGACCGTCCGCCGCGGAAGCGGGCGAACACGGGATAGGCGTGGCCGATCATGGCGGCGCCCACCGCCAGATAGGCGATTCCCCAGGCCGACCCGTCGAGGGCGATGCCGACGCCGCCGGCGAGCGCACCCTTCAGCGCGTCACCGATGAACACCGGGACCGCGGCCCCCCGGCCGAGTTGGTCCTTCACGTTCCAGAAGCCAGGGTTTCCGTCGCCCAGCTCACGTGGATCGAGCCATCGGCGGCCGGCCACGATGACGGCCACCGGGATGGACCCGAGCAGGTAGCCAGCGACCGCCGCGACCACCACTGCTCCGATGCTCACTCCCGCTGCCGCGACGATCACGACACGGAGTCTGTTACACCTTGGCTCGCTCGGGCGAAGAAGGGATGAGATGGCAGTCGAGGTCGGTGCGTTGTACCGGGAACACGCGCCACGTGTGTGGCGGTATGTCCGCACGCGCCTGCCGACTGATGCCGATGCCGAGGACGTCACGAGTGAGGTGTTCACACGAGCCATGGGGTCGCTCCACCGATTCGATCCGTCCAAGGGAACCGAGGCCGCCTGGATCATCGGGATCGCCCGCAACGCCACGGCCGACTTCTGGCGGCGGCGCAAGCCCGAGGATCCGACCGACGAACCTCCGGAGGCGTCATCGCAGTCCTGGGCCGACGCCCCGGCCGATGCTGTGGTCCGGGACGAGGCGGCCCGAAGCGTGCTGGGCCACCTCGGCGTGCTCTCTGATCGTGAACGCGAAGCCGTCGCCCTCCGATTCGGCGCCGAACTCTCGTCGCCCGAGATCGGCGAAGCCATGGACATCTCCCCCACGGCGGCACGGATGCTCGTGCACCGTGGCATCACGAAGCTCCGGGAGGTGATGGATCGTGGTTGACCCCGACGAGACATTCGACCCGGCTGAGGTGGCGGCGGCGGAGCGCCTCGACGCGCAGATCGACGCGCTGCTCGGTGGCCACACCGACCTCGACACCGGACCCGAGGTCCTGCTCCTCGCGTCCGCCGTACGCACCGATCCCCCACCGGCGCTCGCCACCAGGATCGAGACCCGTCGGGAACTGGCGCTGCGCCAGCTGTGGCGTCCCTTCCGGTACGTCGCCGCGGTGATGGGCTACCTCTTCTTCTCCCAAGGATTCGGGAACATCGTCTGGGGCAACTGGGTCGCCGACGGCATCGGCGAGGACTTCAGCCCACATCTCACACGCGAAGGCGGCTTCGCACTCATGGCGGTGGGTCTGGCCGTGGCCTCGGGCGCATTGGTGCGGCGCATGGCACCGGTCTCCGTTGTCGCCGGTGTGCCCCTCGCGCTCGCGTTCGGCATCTCCGGTGTCGGAGAGATCGGCGTGTTCGCGGCCGGTGCTGTCCTGCACATCAGTCAGGGACTCGTGGGGATCGCGCTCGGCCTCACGTTCTGGCGATACAGAAATCAGCTCGCAGGACGTGACACTTCGGAGCCACCGAGCGAAGAAGGACCATGAACGAAACGATCACCTCCCGCAGGGCGCCCATGTGGGTCCGTCTTGCACTGGTCGCCCTGGCGATTCCGAGTCTCCTGACCGGCGTGTGGGCTGTCCTCTCGCCCCAAGGCTGGTTCGACGACTTCCCCGGCTTCGATCCACGCCTCGTCGCCGCCGAGCCGCCCTTCAACGAGCACCTCGCATCCGACGCTGGCGCGGGTCTTCTGGCATCGGGTCTCGTGCTGCTCGTCGCCGCACTGCTCGCAGACAGCCGGTCGATCCGCCTCGGGCTGATCGCCAACGCGGCGTTCGTGATCCCCCACTCGTTGTGGCACACCTTCAACCCGTCCGAGCCCTTGACCGACGCGCAGAACATCCAGAACGCTGGCACCCTGCTGTTCAGCGCCGCTGCAGCCATCGCGCTCTACGTGGTGGTGTCTCGCCACGACCGGGACAGACCGACTTCCGCGGCGAGCCCCGACCGAGTGGAGGCGCGGGTATGAAGACCCTCCGACAGCTCCGCTCCAACATCGGCATCCTCCTCATGGCCCGCCGCAACCGTCTCGATCTGGTGAAGGCCTTGGTCCGCAGACCGCAGCTCGCGTTCGCCACCATGGCCTTCGAGATGGGGGTGGCGACCAGCGCCCGTGTCGACCCCCGGCTCAAGATCCTCGCCGAGCTGAAGACGGCTTCGATCGTCGCCTGCGAGTACTGCCTCGACATCGGCTCCGCCCTCGCCCGTCACGAAGGCCTGAGCGAACGACAGCTCCGTGACCTGCCGATCCACGCGACCAGCGATGCGTTCGACGAGGAGGAACGAACCGTGCTGGATCTGGCGGAAGCCATGACGCGCGT
>JBBSLH010000392.1:0-3753 GCA_038255425.1 Acidimicrobiales bacterium | reverse complement strand
GTCGGCGTCGGCCAGGTCGACGCCGACGACTCGATGACCGGTGCCGGTCAGGCGCCGCGCGGTGGCAGCGCCGATTCCCGAGGCCGATCCGGTCACGACGTAGGTACGCATCCCGGCAGTCTCGCAGGGATCTGACGGTCCATCAGAAACCTGGGCGTCCGAGAGAGCACCGCTCAGAAGTCGCCGGCGTTCCGCCGTACAGCGGCCAGCGCTCCCTCCACGACGCCGAAGTCGACCGACGAAGGCCCGTCGAGGCCGAAGTCGATGGCACCGAGTGATGCCGCAGCCCGCTCCACCGTCACCCTGCCGTGGTCCGTGATGCAGGCAAGGACGGTCCGCCCGTCGTCCGCGTGGCGACGACGCACGACCAGTCCATCGCGCTCGAGTCGGTCCACGGTGTTGGTGACGCTCGCCGCGTGCACCTGGAGACGCTCCCCCACCTTCCCCATCGGGAGACAGCCCTCCTTGGTGAAGTGCAACAGCGCCAGCGCCTCGAACCGGGAGAAGGTCAGGCCGAACGGCGACAACGCGTCGTCGATCCGAGCCAGCAGGATCTGGTGCGCTCGGGTGATCGACGTAGCGGCGGCCATGGCGTCGATCGATGGCCAACCGAGCCGTTCCCAGTTGCGGCGAGCTTCGTCGACGGGATCGAACGAGAGCGGCATCCCGGGTACAGTAGGGAAAACTCCTTGGACGTCAAACCTTTTGGACCGAAGTATGAGCGATGACCCGCAGCGCAACCAGTGGGAAGCGGCATTCGACGCCGCTTCCAAGCGCGACACCCTCTTCTCGACTCGCTCCGGCGTCGACCAGGACGTACTCCACGGCGACGGCCCCTACCCCGGCGAGTACCCCTTCACCCGTGGCATCCACGCCGCCGGCTATCGCTCGCGGCTGTGGACCATGCGCATGTTCGCCGGGTTCGGCACCGCCGAGGACACCAACGCCCGCTTCAAGGACATCCTCCGCAACGGCGGCACCGGCCTCTCCACGGCATTCGACATGCCCACACTCATGGGCCGCGACTCCGACAGCGACTGGGCGCTCGGCGAGGTCGGACGAGCCGGCGTCGCCGTCGACACGCTCGCCGACATGGAGGACCTGTTCGCCGACATCGACCTCGGCACCGTGTCCACGTCGATGACGATCAACGGACCGGCGGCGATCGTCATGGCGATGTACGTCGCCCTCGCAGAGAAGAACGGCGTCGAGCACCGGTCGCTCTCCGGCACGATCCAGAACGACATCTTCAAGGAGTACCAGGCGCAGAAGGAGTACATCTTCCCGCCACGGCCGTCGGTCCGTCTGATCACCGACATGATGGCGTTCACCGCAGCCGAGATGCCCCGGTGGCACCCGATCTCGATCTCCGGCTACCACATCCGTGAGGCGGGTTCGACTGCCGCACACGAGCTGGCGTTCACCATCGCCAACGGCTTCGCCTACGTCGAAGCGGCGATCGCTGCCGGCCTCGACGTCGACGCCTTCGCTCCCCGTCTGAGCTTCTTCTTCAACGCCCACTCCGACTTCTTCGAGGAGATCGGCAAGTTCCGGGCCGCCCGACGCATCTGGGCTCGCTGGATGAAGGAGCGCTACGGGGCGAAGGATCCCAAGTCGCAGATGCTGAGGTTCCACACCCAGACCGCTGGGGTCTCGCTCACGGCGCAGCAGCCCAAGAACAACATCGCCCGCGTCGCCATCCAGGCGCTGTCCGGTGCACTGGGCGGCACGCAGTCGCTCCACACCGACAGCTACGACGAGGCGCTCGCACTCCCCACCGAGGAAGCTGCCCGCATCGCGTTGCGGACCCAACAGATCGTCGCCCACGAGACCGGTGTGACCAGCGTGGTCGACCCGCTCGGTGGCGCGCCGTACGTCGAGTGGATGACCGACGAGATGGAACGTCAGGCCGAGGAGGTCTTCGCCCACCTCGACGAGCTCGGCAACGGCTCGATCCTCGAGGGCGTCTACGAGGGCATCGAGAACGGCTACTTCGTCGGCGAGATCGCCGACGCGAGCTACCAGTTCGAGCGAGAGGTCAACGCCGGCCAACGCATCATCGTCGGTGTCAACGCCTTCACCGAGGGCGCCGATGACGGCGAGCAGAATCTCCTGCGCGTCGACCCCGCCACCGAGGAGTTGCAGCTCAAGCGGCTGGCAGAGGTGAAGCAGTCACGTGACGACGCTGCCGTCGCCGACGCGCTCACACGGGTCCGGGCCGACGCGGCCGACCCGAACGTCAACATGATGCCGACGCTCATCGACGCGGTGAAGGCCTACGCCACCGAGGGCGAGATCGTGGCGGCTCTCGAAGACGTCTTCGGCACCTACGTCGAGAAGACGGTCATCTGATGACCGACCAACCCAACATCCGGATCGTGCTGGCCAAGCTGGGACTCGACGGCCACGACCGCGGCCTCCGTGTCGTCACCCGCATGCTCCGCGACGCGGGCTTCGAGGTCATCTACCTCGGGCTGCGCCAGACCGCCGAGATGGTCGTCGCCGCGGCGCTGCAGGAGGACGCCGACGCCGTCGGTCTGTCGCTCCACAACGCCAGCCACCTCACGCTGGCCCCGCGGATGGTCGACGCGCTCGACGCCGCTGGTCTCGACATCCCGGTGATCGTCGGTGGCATCATCCCCGACGACGACGTGCAGCCGCTGCGTGACGCCGGCGTCGCCGCCATTCTCGGTCCGGGCGCGTCTGCCACCGAGGTGGCCGACGCGGTTCGAGCGGCGGTACACGGTTCGTCCTGAGCGGCGCGTGCGCGGTCCATCAGCCAGACGCTGCGCCACCGGAAGGCCAGACAGCCGAAAGGTGCTCCGCCACGTCGTCCGGGCTCAGGCTGCTGGGCACGGGATCGCCTCGACCGTCGACACAAGAAACGAGCACCGGGAATCCGCGACCGGCGATCGTCTCGAACGGTGTGAGCATCTCGGCCAGCACCCAGTCTCCCGGTCCAGATTCTCGCGCCCGCAGCGCGCCGACGGCATCGGACAACGCCGCGTCACGGACCGACCAGCGATTGGAGTCGCCGGTCGACTCGAGGCCGGGGAGCGCCCACCGGTTCGGCGTCTCGGCCCAGCAGTAGCCCGGCGCCCAGAGGTCGTGGCGCCACGTACCGGACTCGGCAGGCGATGACAGCAGTTGGAGTCGTTGGCCATGTTCACGATTCCGGACCTGCGGCCAGAGTGCGAGCCGTTCATCCACCAGCTGGTTGAGCGGCGGGACTCCGTGCGCTTCGACTGGGTCGACCGAATCGGGGAACACGAACGACACGAGACGCTCCGACACCGAACGGGTCGCCACGCCCCCGTCTTCGAGCAGCGCCAGTCCGTGCTCGATGCAGCGCCATCCGGCCGTGGTCGACGGGCTCTCCTCGAGCCGCGTCGTGAGGACGTCGGTCGCGACGTCGAACCCCAGCGCGTACTTCCCGTTCGGATCGAGGTGCGCTGCGGCCGGGCTCGTGACTGCCCGCCAGAGCTCCTGCGCGAGCACGAATCCGGGGCGATCGGACCACGCGAGGAAGTCGCCCATCTCCGCTGCGCCGACGAGCGCATCTCGGTTGTCGAGGGCGATGTCCGGATGCAGCAAGACGTAGAGCGACAGGATCCCGTCGATGTCGACGTGGTCATTCACCACCAGGTCGGCGGGCACGTGAGCGGGGTCCTCGAGGTACCGGAGGCAGATCTCGGTCGACGTGTCCGCCTTGTAGCGATCGTCGGTGGCGTTGGGGACCCAGTGACTCAGTTC
>JBBSLH010000391.1:0-3769 GCA_038255425.1 Acidimicrobiales bacterium | reverse complement strand
GAGCTGACCCGCGGACTCGGCGCGGGCGCCAACCCCGAGGTCGGCCGCAAGGCGGCCGAGGACCACAGCGAGGAGATCGAGGAGGTTCTCAAGGGGGCCGACATGGTCTTCATCACCGCCGGCGAGGGCGGCGGCACCGGCACCGGTGGTGCCGCAGTCGTGGCCGAGATCGCCAAGAGCCTCGGTGCACTCACCATCGGTGTGGTCACCCGACCGTTCGCCTTCGAGGGTCGTCGCCGTTCGGTCCAGGCCGAACAGGGCATCCAGCGCCTGAAGGAGAAGGTCGACACGCTCATCGTCATCCCGAACGACCGGCTCATCACCGTGTCGAACGAGAAGACGTCGATGCTCAACGCATTCAAGATGGCCGACGAGGTCCTGCTCCAGGGCGTCCAGGGCATCACCGACCTCATCACCACGCCGGGCCTGATCAACACCGACTTCGCCGACGTGAAGATGATCATGTCCAACGCCGGTTCCGCCCTCATGGGCATCGGCTACGCCTCTGGTGAGGGTCGCTCGCTCCAAGCGGCGAAGAACGCCATCTCCTCGCCGCTGCTCGAGGCCTCCATCGACGGCGCCCGCGGCATCCTGCTGACCATCTCCGGTGGCAGCGATCTCGGCCTGTTCGAGGTCAACGAAGCAGCCGAGATCATCCACGGCGTCGCGCATCCCGAGGCCAACATCATCTTCGGTACCGTGGTGGACGACGATCTCGGCGACGAGGTCCGGGTCACGGTCATCGCGGCCGGCTTCGACCGCTTCGACGGCGACGCCTCCACGCCTTCGGGCGCCGCCGCCCGCAACCGTGACGACTTGTCGGACGTCCTCGGCGACGACGACGACCTCTTCGGCGACGACGGCGACGACGACTTCGACGTCCCGTCGTTCCTCAAGTAGCCCGACCGGAGTGCCCACGCTCCAGTTCTCCAATCGGACGCAGGGCGACTTCCGAGTCGATGGTGAACCAGACCAGTTGGCGGCCCGACGAGCGCGCGCGGCCAGCGGGACTTGGACGTGGCTCCGACAGGTACACGGCAATCGCGTGGTCACGGTCACCGAAGCGGGCGAGCATGCCGGGGTCGAAGCGGATGCCGCCGTCACCGATGCGCCAGACGCAGTGCTGGCGATCCACACCGCCGACTGCGCTCCGGTGCTCCTCTACAGCGGGTCGGTCCTGGGCGCCGCCCACGTGGGTTGGCAGGGATTGGTGTCGGGCGTCCTGGAGGCGACCGTCGCAGCGATGACCCACCTCGGTGCCGGCGAGATCCATGCCACCGTCGGCCCGCACATCCATGCTCGTTGCTACGAGTTCGGCGCACAGGACCTCGACCGTGTCGCCGACTGCTACGGCGACACGGTGCGATCGACGACCGCCTGGGGAACCCCGGCGCTCGACCTCCGCGCCGGGATACGGGCGTCGTTCGACGCCATGGACACGACGGGCATCTTGGTGACGCAGCCCGGCTGCACCGCGTGTGAACCCGACCGGTTCTATTCGCATCGCGCTCGCGGCGACGTGGGCCGCCACGCGTCGCTGATCCGGCATTCGCTGTGATGGACGCCGTCACCGTCGCAGAGAACCTCGCCCGGGTCCATCAGCAGATCGTCGATGCCGGCGGTGACCCGGAGGTCGTGTCGATCCTCGCGGTCACGAAGGGCTTCGGCCCCGACGCGCCCGCGGCCGCGCTCGGAGCGGGCCTCATGCGGCTCGGCGAGAACTACGCCCAGGAGTTGGCGGACAAGGCCCCGGAGGTCGAGGGCGATCCCGAGTGGCACTTCATCGGGAGGCTCCAGTCCAACAAGGTGAAGCTGGTCGCCGACCTCGTGGTGCGCTGGGATTCGGTCGACCGGCAGTCGCTCGTCGTCGAGATCGCCAAACGGGCGCCGGGCGCCCGCATCCTGGTTCAGGTCAACGCCACGGGCGAGGAGCAGAAGGGCGGTTGCCCGGTGCCCGACGTCGCCGATCTGGTTGCCCGTTCGACCGACGCAGGGCTCACCGTCGAGGGCCTCATGACCGTGGGCATCGACGACGATGACCGTGGCACTGCCCAGGCGTTCGACCGCGTCTCCGGACTCGTGGCCGATCTCGGGCTCCGGGAAGCCTCGATGGGCATGACCGCCGATCTCGCCCTCGCCGTCCGGGCCGGTTCGACCCAGGTCCGCGTCGGGCGAGCGTTGTTCGGGCCCCGGTCGGCATGACGAGCGTCGACCACGCCGGGCCCGAACGTTTGATTCATTGCCCCGCACCGGGGCATTCGCGGGACACGGCCGACGCCGTGCGAGACTGATCAAGGAATCCGAGGAGGCATTTCGATGGCAGGGGTTCTCAACAAAGCCATGGTCTGGTTGGGCCTGGCGCCCGACGACGAGTACGACGACTATCCGTACGAGGCGCCCGGTCGCCCCGTCGGTGGTGCGCCGCGCCCGGGATACCCAGCCGCTGGCGACCCACGTGGTGCGCCCGAGCGCCGTCCGATCGCCGGTGCACCCGGCCCCGGTCGGCCGCAGCGACCACAGCCGCGTCAGGCGCCGGAGTACGAGGAAGAGGATCCCTACGTGACGCCTCGCCCCGCCGGACGCCAGCCTGGTGTCGTCCGTCAACTGCCGGCGCAGGGTGCGCTCCAGAACGACCCGCGTTCCCCGCGGGTCGAAGAGACGCCTACGGTCCGTGCCATGCGACCCACTTCAGCCCGGCCGAGCGTGCTGCAACCGGAGTCGTTCGACGACGCCAAGGAGATCGCGGACCGCTTCAAGGCCGACCAGCCGGTGGTCATGGACATCGCCGGCGTCGATCGCGAGCTGTCCCGTCGCCTCATCGACTTCGCGTCGGGCATCTGTTACGCCCTCGGCGGTCACATGGAACGAGTCCGTCCCGGCGGATACCTCCTGACCCCGGCGCGGGTCGAGGTCTCCGACGACGACAAGCGACGTCTCGCGTCGAACGGGGCCTGACTCGGTGATCGACCTGGTCTGCCTGGTCCTCCAGGCGTACCTCATCGTGCTGTTCGCCGGCGCGCTGCTGTCCTGGTTCCCGACGCAACCGGGCAGCGGACTGGCGGAGGTCCGTCGCGTCATCTACTCGGTGACCGAACCGGTCGTGGCGCCGGTGCGCCGCGCCGTCGGAGCGAGCTTCGGTGGCATCGACTTCTCGGTGATGATCGTGATGTTCGGGATCATCTTCCTCCGCGGCTTCATCTGCTGAACGGACGGTCTCGGGTGCCGTTCGGGGATCACCGGACGACAGGATGCCCTGACCTACGATCGGCCGCATGGAACTGACGCCAGAACTCCTTCTCGAGGCCAAGTTCGGACCCGCTCGTCGCGGGTACGACATGGCCGAGGTGGACGACTTCCTCGAGCGGTGCGCCGAGGGCCTCGATGTGCTCCTCGCTCGCCTCAAGTCCGAGTTCGAACGGGCCGAGGCCGCCGAGGCCCGCCTCGCTTCGCTGCAGGCCGGCGGCCCGGCCGATCCCGTCGACGCCACCGTCATCGAAGCGTCGTCGCCGGTCGAGTCGATGCCCCCCGAGGAACTCACATCACCGGCCGAGTTCACCGCACCGCCGGAAGCCCCGGCCCCGGCACCGTCGATCGACGAGCCCATGCGGATCCTCGTCCACGCAGAGCGCACGGCCGAAGCGGCCATCGCCGACGCCCGTGCGGAGGCCGAGCGCATCCGGAGCGAAGCGGAGACGGTCGCGACCCAACAGCGTTCCGAGGCCGAGACCATGCTCGCCACGGCGAAGGCCGAGGCAGAGGACGAAGCCCG
>JBBSLH010000390.1:0-3782 GCA_038255425.1 Acidimicrobiales bacterium | reverse complement strand
TGGCAGGGTTGGTGGGTGGAACTGCCGTTGTTCGAACAGGTCGGCGAGCTGACACGCACGCTGGTGACCGAGGAGATCGGAGCACTCCGCTTTCGCGCGCACCGACGTGGCGTCAAGGTGTGGCTCGACCACCACACACAGCAGGACGACCGGCCGCCCCGCCTGCATTACGAGGCGCAGGTCATCCCGCGGCGGTTCGTCGACGACGTCGAAGGCGCTGCCCTCGAGATCGGATTCCACGCCGAGGACGACGACCAGGCCGTGAACGACGACGCCCTCGAGCGCCTGCGCGCCCACGAGAACCAATGGCGTGGCGACCTCGGCGACGAGACCGAAGCCGCACCCTTCCTCGGCCGACCCGACGACTGGCGGCGGTGCAGCGAGACGTGGATCGAGCCCGATCTCGATGACGAAGAGGTTGCGTTCGAGATCGCTTCGAGGCTCGCCGACTATGTGAACGCGCTCCAGCCGATACTCGACGGAGCGTGACCGCTATGCGTCGGCGTCCACGTTCAGCAGTGCGGCGCCGCGCTCAATCGACTCGACGAACTCCTCGACCATCTCCATGATGACGTCCGCCGATCGGCGGACCTTGTCGAGCTGGCCGATGATCTGGCCGCAGGGCATGAAGTTCACGTTCTTGGCCTGGCTCGGATATCGATGTCCGCGGGCCATGGCCTCGACCGAGATCATCGACTGCATCGGCATCCCGAGCGGATCGGGCGTGTCCGGTCGCTCCCAGGCCTCGGTCCAGTCGTTCTTGAGCATCCGGCACGGCTTGCCGGTCCACGAGCGCGAGCGGATCGTGTCGCGGCTCGACGCGGCCATGTAGGTCTCCATCTGACCGGGCGGGATGTCGGCCTCCTCGACCGTGAGCCAGAGCGATCCGGTCCACACGCCCTGGGCGCCCATCACCATTGCCGCAGCCATCTGTCTGCCCGAGCCGACACCGCCGGCGGCGAGCACGGGGATGTCGACGGCCTCGATCACCTCGGGCCACAACACGACCGAACCGACGTCGCCGGTGTGGCCGCCACCCTCGCCGCCCTGACAGACGACGAAGTCGAGTCCGGCAGCCTCGTGCGCCTTGGCATGCTTCACGGAACCACACAGCGCACCGATCAGACGACCGCTGGACTGCACATGGGCGATCACGTCGTCGGGAGGCGTGCCGAGGGCATTGGCGATCAGCGAGCACTTGGGCCGCGACAGAGCTTCTTCCAACAAGGGCATCGCCGTCGCCATGCCGAAGCCGAGCAGTTCGTGGGGCTTCTCCTCCTCGGTCAGCGGCGGAACGCCTGCGTCGTCGAAGATGCTGCGAGCGAACTCGCGTACCCCGTCGGGGATCATGCCCTTGAGCATGTCCTCGAGCGCATCCGGGTCCATCTCGTCCATGCCCTCGTACTTGCCGGGGATCACGATGTCGACGCCGTAGGTCCCTTCGACGTGCTCGTCGAGCCAGTCGAGTTCGGCCTTCAGTTGCTCGACAGTGAACCCCACAGCGCCCAGGACGCCCATCGCCCCGGTGTTGCAGACCGCCGCGACCACGTCGCGACAGTGCGTGAAGGCGAAGATCGGGAACTCGATGTCGAGACGCTGCGCGATGGGAGTCTGCATCCGTCCAGTGTGTCAGAGAACTGGAACGTGTTCTAGTTCTGATCCAGCCCGATCAGCCGGTGATCACCGTCATCACCGTGGTCCCGACGAGAACGGTGGCGGTCAGCGGTGCACCCACCCGCGCATAGTCGAGGAACCGATAGCCACCCGGCCCGTAGACCATCGTGTTGGTCTGGTAGCCGATGGGCGTCAGGAAACTGGCCGATGCCGCGACGGCCACGGCGATCGCCATGGCGCGCGGATCGACGTCGGCAGCACCAGCCGACGCGATGGCGATCGGGAACATCACGATCGCAGCAGCGTTGTTCGTCACCAACTCCGTCAGGAAGGCGGTGGCGAGGACGACACCGAAGATGACTCCGGCGGGACCGAAGCCGTCGAGAGCACCGGTGAGTCCGTCGGCGATCCGCGTCGCGAGGCCAGTCGACTGCATCGCTCCCCCGAGTCCGAACGCCGAGGCGATCAGGATGATGACGTCGAGGTCGATCGCCTCGCGGGCCTCGACGAAGGTGAGCGTCCGGGTCACGACGAGGGCTGCCGCACCGAGGATCGCGCCCTGGAGCAGCGGAAGGACATTGGTCGCACTCAGCAGGATCACCCCAGCGGTCACGAGGGCGACGATCGGCGCTTTCGCAGTCGCAGTCGGCGATTCACCACCGACGGGCGCGACGACGAGGAAGTCGCGCTTGTCGTTCCAGTTCCGTCGGAAGTCGGGCTTGGCCAGCAACAACAGCGTGTCGCCGTGACGCAGGCGGATGGATCCGAGCTTGCCGGCGACCCGATGGCCCGAACGGTGCAGTGCGATGACCGCCGCCTGATAGGTGCCCCGGAATCCGGCATCGCGGATGGTCATCCCCACGAGCGGTGACGATCGACCGATCACGACTTCGAAGAACCGAGTCGCGGGTGAATCGACGGCGAGGACGTGTTCCTCCTCGGTCGACCGCAGGCCCTTGCGACGCTGGAGGTCGAGGATCTCGTCGACGTTGCCGACGAAGGTGAGGACGTCGCCGCCGTCGATCCGACGATCGGGAGCGACCGGGCCGACGATGGCATCGCCTCGCTCGATCTGGACGAGGAAGACGCCTTGCAGGTCGCGAAGACCGGCCGCGGCGACGGTCGCACCGTCCATCGGCCCGCCCTCCACCACCTGCATCGTCATGGAGAACTCGCGCGACTGGGCCTCGGCCGACTCGGGAGGCGTGAGCCGCGCCGGGACCAGCCGGTTGCCCACGAGCAGGAGGAGCACGGTGCCGACGATCGCGACCGGCAATCCGACGGGTGTCATCTCGAAGACCGAGAGCGGCGCGCTGTCGGGCTCGGCGTCGAGCAGACCGGAGATCACCAGGTTGGTCGACGTGCCCAGCAGCGTCACCACCCCGCCCAGCAGCGCTGCGAAGGACAAGGGCATCAAGAACTTCGACGGCGACAGGCCCTGACGGCGACACCAGCCCAGGACGTCGGGGATCAGCATGGCGACGAGGGGCGTGTTGGGGAAGAAGGCCGATGCGGTCGCCGTCGGGACGAGGAAGCGAGTCATCGCCCGTTGACCGGAGCCGTCGCCCAACAGGCGCGAGGTCATCGACGTGAGCATCCCCGTCTTCTGCGCGCCACGCGCCAGCACGTAGAGCGCCGCAACGGTGAGCGGCGCCGAGTTGGAGAATCCGGAGAAGGCCACATCCGAGTCGATGACATCGGTGAGCAACAGCGTGAACGTCGCCCCGAAGACGACGCCGGCAGGCGGAAACCGATCGACGACCAGGATGCCCAGCATCGCCACGAGGACGACCAGCGTCGTCCACTCGTTGCCGCTCATCCGGAGCGCCACTTCCGGTCCGTCATGGGGGCACAGAGTGCCATGCTGCGCACATGGACGACAGCACCAGCCCTTCGACTCCCGCCGACGCTTCGGAGCACACCCGCCGACGCAACGCGGCTCTGGCGTCGACGCTGCCCATCGACGACCAGGCCGACTTCGAGCGAGCGTCGCGGGGTCTCATCGCGCAGCACGCCACGGGCACCATCGGTGACGGCCATGTGGTGTGGGACATCCATCGACACGACTTCGTCCGCGAATCGGATGACGCGCCCGACACCGTGAACCCCAGCCTCTGGCGCCAAGCCCGCCTCAACTGCATCCACGGCCTGTTCGAGGTGACCGAGTC
>JBBSLH010000389.1:0-3799 GCA_038255425.1 Acidimicrobiales bacterium | reverse complement strand
CGGGCCGACGACGATCCGCTCGTCATCATCGGAGGCCATTGCACCTACAACCCCGAGCCCATCGCCGACTTCGTCGACGTCGTGGTGCTGGGCGACGGGGACGAGGTCATCGGCGAGATGACCACCGTCATCGCCGAGTGGAAGCGCGAGGGCAAGTCGGCCGGGTCACGCGAGAACGTGCTCCGTGCGCTGACGCAGATCGAGGGCATCTACGTGCCGTCGCTCTACGACGTGTCATACGACGGCGAGTTCATCGCTGAGGTCACTCCCCGGTACCCCGACGTGCCCGAGCGGGTCGAGAAGCGCACCGTGGCCGACCTGGCCGAGTGGCCCTACCCCAAGCAGCAGCTCGTGCCTCTCACCGAGGTCGTCCACGACCGCCTCAACGTCGAGGTCTTCCGTGGCTGCACCCGTGGTTGCCGCTTCTGTCAGGCGGGGATGATCACTCGTCCCGTGCGTGAGCGTCCGGCCGACCAGGTGCGGACCATGATCGACGAGGGTCTCAAGCGCACCGGTTACGACGAGGTCACCCTCACCAGCCTGTCGACGGCCGACTTCTCGGGCATCGAACAGACCGTGTCTGACGTGATGAACCTCGACACCGGCTGCGACCAGCCGATCACGCTCGGCCTCCCGTCGCTCCGGGTCGACGCCTTCACCGTCGGCCTCGCCAACAAGATCCAGAACGCCCGCCGCACCGGCCTCACCTTCGCCCCAGAGGCCGGCACGTGGCGGATGCGCCAGATCATCAACAAACTCATCCGCGAGGAAGACCTCTACGGGGCGGTCGGCTCGGCGTACTCGCAGGGCTGGCGACGGATGAAGCTGTACTTCCTCACGGGCCTCCCGTCGGAGACCGACGAGGACACGCTCGGCATCGCCGAACTGGCGAAGAACTGCGTCGAGCTCGGCAAGGAACACCACAAGAACCCGAGCGTCACCGTGAGTGTCGGCGGCTTCGTGCCCAAGCCGTTCACGCCGTTCCAGTGGTTCGGACAGAACACCGAGGAAGAGCTGCGTCGCAAGATCTACCTGCTGCGTGACGCCACTCGGAAGAGCCACGGCGTCAACCTCAAGTGGCACGACTCGCGAGCGTCGGTGATCGAGGGCTTGCTGTCTCGTGGCGACCGGCGACTCGGCCGCGTGCTCGAACTGGTCTGGCAGCGCGGCGGCACGTTCCAGGAATGGTCCGAGCACTTCGACATGGACCTGTGGCTCGAGGCAATGGCCGAGTGCGGCCTCGACCCCGACTGGTACATCCACCGCCATCGCACCGAACACGAGGTGCTTCCGTGGGACCACCTCAGCGCGGGACTGCACAAGGACTTCCTCTGGATGGACTGGCAGGACGCACTCAAGGAGGTCGGCCTGGCCGACTGTCGCTGGACGCCCTGCTACGACTGCGGTGCCTGCACCGGCTACTCGATCGAACACATCGTCGCCTCGGCCACGCCACCGGCGGGTGGCAGCCAGGGCACCGGCGTCGACCTGACTCAGGGACACACCGTCCCGGTCGAGTTGACGCCCCGCAAGGTGGGGGCGGCCACATGACACCCCCGCAGAAGGAACGCATCCGGATCCGCTTCAGCAAGTTCGGTCGGGTCCGGTTCACATCACATCGGGATCTGGCCCGGGTCTGGGAGCGCAGCCTCCGCCGGACCCGACTCCCGGTCTCCTACAGCGAGGGATTCTCCCCACGGCCGCGGCTCCGCTTCGGTCTCGCCCTCGCCACGGCTCACGAGTCGTGCGGTGAATATCTCGACGTCGACCTGGTGCCCGGCACCGACATCGACCTCGAATCCTTCGGGAGCCTCGTCAATCCGACGCTGCCTCCCGGTATGTACGTCCAGGGAGCGGCCCATGTCGCCCCTGGCTCACCGAGTTTGCAAGAAAGCGTCAGCTCGTGTTCCTGGCTCGTCGAGGTCCCTGACCTCGACGCGGCCAGGGCTCCAGAACTCATCGAGCACGTGCTGGCGGCACAAGTACTCCCGGTCACCCGGACACGGAAGGGCAAGGAAGTCACCGACGACATCCGCCCATCCCTGTTCTCCCTCCGCATCGCCGAACCCGACGAGTGCCCGCCCGCTGCGCAGTTGCAGCCGGCCGGCGTCCTGCTCCGGGCCGAATTGGCGACACAGCCTCGTGCGTGTCGTCCGGCCGAGCTCCTCGCAGCGTTCGACGGAGCACCCCCGGAGGGCCGAGTGGTCCGGCTCCACCAATGGACGACGGTCGACGGCGACCGGCGCGAGCCCCTCGAGGTGACCCACATGGGTCGCGACCTCGACGAGACGCTCGCCCCGCTGGCGACCACGCACGCAACGGCGCGTGCGTCATGAGAAGGGAAATACACCATGACCGACACCCAAGCTGGGTCGGCCACTCCGAACGAGCGCCCCGACGGCGCCACGACTGAAGCGGCGGGCAGCGCGCCCGCACACAAGGAAACTCCGCCAGAGAACCCGAGCAAGCCCAAGATCGGCGACACACGCGCCGCGCCACCCACGCCGAAGAGCGACGACGAGGCCGAGGGCGACGGGCGACAGAAGAACCGATCTCGCGGACGTGGCGGGCAGAGCAAGCAGAAGGCGCCGTCAGGCGACCAGGGCTCCCGACAGGAGTTCAACGACGACGGCGGGGGCAACAAGAGCCGCTCCCGGCGTCGGCGTCGTGGCAAGGGCCGGGGTCAGGGCGGCGGCGGCAAGCCGGTCGAACCGGCGACCGACATCGACGCGGTCGAACTCGACGCAGACCAGCTCGAGGCACGGAAGGGCAAGCACCGCGACGGCAAGCCGGTCGGCCGCTACACGATGGCCGTGCACAAGACGCCCAAGGCCACGCAGATCGCCGTCCTCGAGGGCCGCAACCTCATCGAGCACTACGTCTCGCGTCCGGCCGACGACATCAGCCAGATCCACGGGAACATCTACCTCTCCAAGGTCGCCAACGTGCTGCCGGGCATGGAAGCGGCGTTCGTCGACATCGGCACCCCCAAGAACGCCGTGCTCTACCGCAGCGACGTCTCCTACGACCGAGACGACATCGAAGGCGGTGGCAAGCCCCGCATCGAGGACGTCCTCAAGGCCAAGCAGACGATCATCACCCAGGTCACGAAGAATCCGATCGGCGTCAAGGGCGCTCGACTCACCCAGGAGGTGAGCCTGCCCGGTCGTTTCGTGGTCCTGGTTCCCAACTCCGGCACCTACGGCATCTCCAAGCGCCTGCCCGACAACGAACGCAAGCGTCTGCGCAAGATCCTCGACGGTGCCAAGCCGAAGCAACACGGCGTGATCGTGCGCACGGCGGCCGAGAACGTCACCAGCGAGGAGATCGCCAACGACGTGAAGCGGCTCGTGTCGCTCTGGAACGAGATCGAGACGCTTGCGAAGAAGTCGCAGGCCCCGACGCTGCTCTACCGCGAGCCCGACGTCGCCGTCCGCGTGATCCGGGAGGAGTTCTCGAAGGACTACCGCTCGGTCGTCATCGACGACAAGGAGCTGTACGACGACGCCCTCGACTACGTCTCTGGCATCACGCCGGCGCTCGCAGACCGCGTGCAGTACTACGACACCTCGAACGAGAAGCTGCCGCTGTTCGAGCGCCACCACATCCACGAGCAGCTCCACAAGGCCCTCGATCGCAAGGTCTGGCTTCCCTCGGGTGGCTCGCTCATCATCGAGCACACCGAGGCGCTCACGGTCATCGACGTGAACACCGGCAAGAACGTCGGCAAGTCGAACCTCGAGGACACCGTCTACAAGAACAACCTCGAGGCGGCTGAAGCGATCGCTCACCAACTCCG
>JBBSLH010000388.1:0-3809 GCA_038255425.1 Acidimicrobiales bacterium | reverse complement strand
TTCGTTGGGCGGCGTCGGTGCAGACCCTCGTCGACCACGGAGCAACGACATTCGTCGAGATCGGACCGGGGGCGGTCCTGACCGGAACCATCAAGCGCATCGATCGTTCGAGCACTCGACACTCGGCGATGACACCCGAACAGGTCGACGATGTCGCCACTGCTCTGGAAGCCGGCGCCTCGGAAGGCCACGCATGAACGGCGCACGGACCGGTCGCATCATCGGCTGGGGCACCGCGCTCCCCGACGGCATCCTCACCAACGCCGACCTCGAGGCCCGCCTCGACACCACCGACGAGTGGATCAAGGAACGAACCGGGATCCAAGCACGGCGACAGGGCGGCACGACCGCGGGGCTCGCCGCCGAGGCGGGTCAGGCGGCCATCGATCACGCCGGCGTCGACCCGTCCACCATCGATCTGCTCATCCTGTGCACCACCAGCCCCGACCGATCCCTCCCTGCTTCCGCCTCTCGGGTGCAGGAGATGCTCGGTCTCGATTGCGGCGCATTCGACCTCAACGCCGCATGTTCGGGCTTCGTCTATGGATTGGCCGCAGCCAACGGCTACATCGCCATGGGATCGAAGCGGGTCCTGCTCATCGGCGCCGAGACGCTCGACCGCATGACCGACCCGGACGACCGCAACACCGTGATCCTCTTCGGCAACGGCGGCGGGGCCGCCGTGGTCGATGCGATCCCGGACGGAGAGCCAGCCCAGCTGCTCGGTTGGGACGTCGGATCCGACGGCAGCCTCGAGCACATCCTGTACTCCGAGGTCGGCGGCTACATGCAGATGGACGGACGCGAGGTGTTCCGTCGCGCCGTCCGGGTCATGGTCGCGTCAGCCAAGAAGGCGATGGAGAGAGCGGGGGTCACTGCCGACGACATCACGCTCGTCGTGCCCCATCAGGCCAACATCCGCATCATCGAGTCGGCGTGGCAGAAGCTCGGCTTCACGCTCGACCAGACAGCGATCGTGCTCCCCAGCACCGGCAACACCTCGGCCGCATCGATCCCGCTGGCGTTGGCCGACGCACTCGACCACGGCCGGGCGAAAGAAGGCGATCTGGTGCTCCTCGTCGGGTTCGGCGCCGGGATGACCTGGGCATCGGCCGTGTTGCGCTGGTCCGACCCAGCGATGCGCAAGGATGCCCCGGTATGAGGGCGACCCAGCCATGCGTGGTTCAGCCATGAGCGACGAACCGACGCGCACCGTGCTGGTCACGGGCGGCAACCGTGGGATCGGTCTCGCGTGCACGCAGTCGTTCGTCGAGGCAGGCCATCGCGTCGCCACCGTCTCTCGCTCGGGTGGTGAGGTCGACGGCGCGTTCGCCTTGGCCTGCGACGTCAGCGACCGCGATGCCGTCGACGCCGCAGTCGCCGCCGTCGAGGACGAACTCGGCCCGGTCGAGATCCTGATCGCCAACGCCGGCGTGACCAAGGACGGGCTGATGGTCCGCATGTCCGACGACGACTTCACCTCGGTGCTCGACACGAACCTGACCGGATCCTTCCGTTTCGCCAGGGCCGTCACGAAGAAGATGATGCGAGCACGGTTCGGTCGAATCGTCTTCATGTCCTCGGTCGGCGCCTACATGGGTGCTGGCGGGCAGGCCAACTACGCCGCATCCAAGGCCGGCCTCATTGGCCTCGCCCGGTCCATGGCTCGCGAGTTGGCCCCTCGCAACATCACCGTCAACGTGGTCGCCCCGGGCCCGATCGAGACCGACATGCTCGCAGCTGTCGACGAGTCCCGGCGCGACGAGATGACCGCCGTCGTCCCGTTGGGGCGGCTCGGCGCACCCGACGAGGTGGCCGCCGCCGTACGGTTCCTCGCCTCCGACCATGCCGGCTTCGTCACGGGCGCTGTGCTCCCGGTCGACGGCGGCCTGGCCATGGGCAACTGAGCCCGCTTCCCAGTCCAACACCATCAATCAGGAGACAGCAGACCAGTGAGTGACGAATTCGCCCGATTCCAGAAGTGCGCCGTCGAAGTTCTCGGCGTCGAAGAAGCCCAGGTGACGAAGGAAGCTTCGTTCGCCGACGATCTCGACGCCGACAGCCTCGACCTCGTCGAGCTCGTGATGGCGCTCGAAGAAGAGTTCGACGTGACCGTCGAGGAAGAAGAACTCGAGGGCATCGACACCGTCGGCGGCGCGTTCGACCTGGTCAAGGGCAAGCTCTAGACCGATTTTCTCGAGGAGGACGGGCCATGGCTCAGGACCGAACCACGCGCCATCGTCGACGGGTCGCGATCACTGCGACCGGCGTCGTCGCCAAGGCGGGCACTGGTATGGACGCGTTCTGGGACGGGCTGTGCGCCACCCCGGAGGACGGGATGCGCCAGATCGAGGACTTCGATCCGACGCTCTACTTCGACAATCCGAAGGAAGCGCGACGGACCGATCGGTTCGCGCAGTTCGCATTGGCCGCGGCGCAGTTGGCATTCGAGCAGGCAGGGATCGTCGACGGCACCCCGCCGTACGATCCGGCACGTTGTGGAGTCTTTCTCGGGACGGGCATCGGCGGGATCGAGACGCTCGAGGAGCAGATCCTCGTGCACGACAAGAAGGGCCCGCGGCGGGTGTCACCGTTCCTCGTGCCCATGATGATGCCCAACGCCGGTGGCGCATCCGTCTCGATGAAGTACGGCTGGCAGGGTCCATGCGAGACCACCGTCACCGCCTGCGCGGCCGGCACCCACGCCATCACACGAGCCGCCGACCTCATCGCGTGGGGACGGTGCGACGCCATGGTCACCGGAGGGTCGGAGTCGTCGTTGACGCCGACCGGTCTCCAGGGTTTCCAGAACATGACCGCCCTGTCGAACGACGGCGTGTCCCGGCCGTTCTCCGAAGATCGGAACGGCTTCGTGATCTCCGAGGGTTGCGGTGTCCTGCTCCTCGAGGCGTGGGACATGGCCGTCGAGCGGGGGGCAACCATCCTCGGTGAGTTCCTCGGCGGCGCCTCGACCGCCGACGCGCACCACATCACCGCCCCCTCCCCCGGCGGCGTGGGTGCGATCACCTGCATGCGTCTGGCGCTCGAGGACGCGGGCCTCGAGCCTGCAGACATCAAGCAGATCAACGCGCACGGCACGTCGACGCCGCTGAACGACGCGGCTGAGGCCCACGCGATCGCCGAGGTGTTCGGTACCGACGGACCGCCTGTCACGTCGACGAAAGGTGTGACCGGTCACGCGCTCGGAGCCGCAGGCGCACTCGAAGCCGTTGCCGCAATCGCCTCGATCAAGAACCGTCAGGTCCCGCCGACGATGGGCACGAAGGCCGTCGACCCGGAACTCCCTCAGATCGACTTGGTCATGGACGCGCCTCGCGACTGGGAACCCGGCCCTGTCCTTTCCAACAGCTTCGGGTTCGGCGGCCACAACGGCTGCCTCATCATCGCCCCCGCCTGAAGAATTTCGTTGTGGATCGCGTTCGGTTTCCGAACGCGATCCACAGCGATTTTCAGGGGTGGTCAGCGACGACGAAGAGGAGATCGGCTTCGCAGGCCTTCTCGCCGTCCACTGATGCCAATCCGTGGCCCTTGCCGGCGCGAGCTGACATCCGGCCCATCGTCATCTCGAGGGTGAGCGTGTCGCCGGGGAGTACCTGACGGCGGAAGCGGGCCTTGTCGACGCCACCGAACAGCAGGAGCTTGCCCGCGAATCGCTCGTCCTGGAGCGCGGCGATCGCGCCGCACTGTGCCAATGCTTCGAGCATCAGGACACCGGGCAGCGTCGGCCGACCGGGGAAGTGACCGGCGAAGAAGTCCTCGTCGCCGGTGAGCACCCACGAGCAGATGGC
>JBBSLH010000387.1:0-3810 GCA_038255425.1 Acidimicrobiales bacterium | reverse complement strand
TGCTCGCACCACGAGTTCCTCGACACGATCACGTCCGGGCGGGTCGGTGCCGATGATCCGTTCGAGCTGGCCCAGCGCACCGCGGTCGCGAGCGTCGCAGATCGTGGACGCATCGGTGATCGACCAGCCGAAGTCGACCGACGGAACCACGACCGCGGGATTGAAGACGGCGAACGCCGACGCCACGACCTCACCGCGCACCTGGCCGAGCAGTGACCCGCGGCTGGTGAAGTAGGCGGGGCCATCGGGGAGCGCCACGCCGTTGGCCTCACGCGCCGAATTCTCGAAGCCGATCTCGACGTACTCACGGTGCGCCTCGGGGGAAAAGTAGACCTGGCCGATCACGGGCTCGAGTGCGCCACCGAGCCGTCGTTCGGTGGTCGGTCCATTGCGTTGATCCATGCGACGGGTCTACTGCATGAGACGCCGAGACCTCGGGTCGCGCTCAGCGAGCGGTCGTTGCATCGAGGACCAGTACCGTCGACACCGGAGCGAGGCCATTCAGTCGAGGTGAGCGGCCATGGCATGGAAGCCGCCGTCGACGTGGATGATCTCTCCGCTGATCATCCGGGCAAGATCCGACAGGAGGAAGACGGCGGTGTCCGCAACCGGTGTCGCGTCGTGGGGATTCCATGTCATCGGGGACTGGTGTTCCCATGCGTCGAGCAGGCGTTCGAACGAGCCGATCGCCCCGGCGGCGCGGGTGTGCAGCGGGCCGGCCGCAATGAGATTCGTACGGATCGCTGCAGGACCGAGGTCGCGGGCGAGGTACCGGTTCGCGGACTCGAGTGCCGACTTGCAGACACCCATCCAGTTGTAGACCGGCCAGGCACGCGAGGCATCGAAGTCCAGGCCGACGAGCGACCCACCGGTCGGTGGCGCCAGGTCACGCAGGAGTCGAGCGATCGTGGCATACGTGTGGACGCTGGTGTGGAACGCTCTCGCCACCGGATCGATCGAAGCGTCGATGAAGCTCTCGGACAGTGCTTCGCGCGGGGCGAAGGCGACTGCGTGGAGGGCACCGTCGAGGTGGCCCCACTTCTGCCGCAACCGCCCGGTGAGGAACTCGACGTCTGCCGGCTCGGTGAGGTCCGCTTCGATGACGTCGACGTCACCGTCCAACGTTGTGGCGGCGTGTCGAGTGTGTTCGATGTCGCGTTGCAGCCCGGACAGCACGACGTCGGCGCCCGCACCCGTGGCTGCCACAGCGGTCGCATAGGCAATCGAGTCGGTGTTGACGACACCGGTGATGAGGAACTTCTTGTGGGCGAGGAGTTGTGTTGTCATGGTCGTGCTCTCTGTCGTGGCTGTATCCGTGGAACTCGAGGTCTGGGTGTCGCGTTCGGTCAGAAGTAGTCGGCGCGGCTGACCTGGGTTTCGCTGATGAGGACGACCCCGTGGTGGTCATCGAGGAGTTGACGGATGCCGGCGACGATGGCTTCGGCACGGTCCATCGGAACGACGCTGATGAGCAACGAGAGACTGTTGCGGTCGTTGAACAGCAGACGTCCCTCATGCGCCCCGGAGTGCCCGAAACCGGACACGCCTTCAATGGTGGTGTAGCCCTTGGCTCCGGCCCCCAGGAGGAGGTCGCGCACGGTGGGGACGTGTTCGCCGTCGATGACGACTTCGATGCGGGCCATCGTGGTGAATCCGGTCCAGGTGTTCATGGGGTCTCCAGTGTGTTGGTGGTGTCGATGGGTCGTGGTTCCGCGCTCCACGTTCCGGACGGCGTACGGAGCGACCAGCGCTCATGCGGATTGGAGCGGCCGGCGACGCGGATCCAGGATCCCCCCACGAGCGTGGTGAGGATCGCGTTGTCCTCGATGATGCGTTCGATCCGTTCGAGCGGCGCCTGGATGACTGCAAGGAGGCGCACCGGTTGATGATGCCGCTGACTTCCGATGTGGGTGCTCTGCAAAGGGAGGCCGACGCGCAGGTCGCCGTGTTCGCCCGAGATGACCCCGGTGTCGGCTGCGATGTTGTGGATGAGTTTGTCGCCTGCTCCGAAGGTGTCGGGGTCGACGGTGGAGAAGTAGTACTGCGCCGAGATCCAGTGGGCCACGACGAGCGGTGCGGTCATGATCGTTTCCAGGACCCTGCCATCGGGATCCTGGTCGGCATCGTAGGTGTGGAGGAACGAGCGTCCGTCGAGGTCGAGGCCAGCGGTCATCGAGCGAGGTCCGATGATGAACGAGCTGTTCCGGGCGAGGCCCCATTCGGAGCGGACCTGTGCCCAGTCGCCGCCCCGGGCCTGCACCTTTGCAGGCGGTCCAGGAAGGTGTCGTGCACGTTGGGCCGACTGGCGTCGAGCCGCCACGTCCAGATCCGCAACGAGTTGTGAGAGCGCGTCGTGATGGGCGGCCGGGATCTCGCCGGTGTCGAGGATGCGCACCCGGTCGCTGACAGTGTCGTGCAGGGCCGCAGCGAAGTGGGTCGCGTCGGGGATGTCGATCTGACGTTCACGCAAGTCGGCGCGCACGTCGACATCGTTCAAGAGTCGGGCAACGGCCCTGGCGTTGTCCTGACCCGAGGCTCCGGCGCATGCGCCGCAGTCCAGAGCAGTGGCGTGAGGATTGTTCACATTGTCGCTCGCATGTCCGCACAACACGATGAGCGGCGCGAACCCTCTCGTGAGGCCCATGGTCTTGAGCACTGCCTCGGCAGTGAACACACGTTGATCCAGATCGAGGCCTCCGTCGGCTTCGCTCTCGAGTTCCATCACCGTTGGAGGCCGAGCCGATTCCGACCGACGACGCGGCGTGAGCGTCCGCCACGCTGCGATGGGGCCGGCGATCCAGCCGGTTGCCTCGGCCATGACGAACGGGGCACCCAGACCGCGCTTCGTCGACGTGTGCACGGCGGTCGCCGCTGCTCGCAATCGGTCACGGGCGAGCATCACCTCGACGGCGGCCTGCACGCCATGGCCCCCGATCGGCCGCTCGACGGCTCCCACCGATGGCTTGACCAGTACCGGACAGCGGGGCTCTGGGCGCGTCCATTCGAGACGGCGCACCGACATCGCGACACCGAAGAATCCGGCGAAGCCGATCGTGTCGTACGAACCGGTCGCCTCGAGGTGTCGACGCAGTCCTTCCGAACGAACGTCGATGCAGAGCACAAGCTGCGCCTCCGGTGTTCGCACCGGTGTCCCGGGGTCGAGTCGGTCGAGTTGGGACAGCAGTCGCCGCTCGATGTTGCGTTCCTGCGCACGCAGCCACACGGCATTGCGGGCAATCGGTTCGACGTGCGCCACGACGCGCCCGATCTCGTCGCGTTCGCTGGCATCGGCGCGTGGGAAACCCGCCGCAACGATGGCGTCGACACGGGATTCGCGCAGCTCGTCGCCACACTGGGAGACGGATGGCGAGCGTTCGGGAGTCACGTATCCGAGCAGGCACGCTGCCTCGAGCGCCGACCGGGCGGCGACGAGATCGATCAGTTTCGGGCTGCGACGCTGCTCGTCCGAATGCGCCCAGTCGGTGCGCCACTTCGCGTGGCCGGCCCAACCCGACATGCGCCCGAGATGCCCGCGCATCTCGGCGACCTGCCGGTCAGAATCGACGCCGGTCACGGCGAACGCCGCCACGATCACTTCGGCGGGATCGTCACCTAGACCGTGAAGCCAGCGGTGCGCGTCATCGCCCAACTGACAACGAATGGCCGCGACCCGGGTCGCGTCGCTGCGCCACTGGTGATGGAACGAACCGACGTCGTGGCCGACGAACTGGGCGGCGGAATGGAAGATCGTCGCATCGATCATCTCCCCAAGTGGACCCGACACGCCTTCGAGGCGCTCCAGTGCGGTCT
>JBBSLH010000386.1:0-3819 GCA_038255425.1 Acidimicrobiales bacterium | reverse complement strand
CGCCGTGTGGAGCCGTGCCGGAACACTCGAACTCCGCCGGCGTTGGTCGCGACCATGCCACCGACGGTTGCGCTGTCGCGCGCTGCGAAGTCCACGCCATAGCGCCAGCCGACCGCGCTGGCAGCCGACTGCACCTCGGCGAGCGTCGCTCCGGCGCCGGCAGTGAGCTGGCCGCTGTCGAGATCGACGTCGGTGATCGCTCGCATGCGCTCGGACGACAGGACGATCTCCCCCGCCAGCGGCACGGAGCCTCCGACCAACCCGGTGTTCCCACCCTGCGGCACCAGCGGTGTCCCATTGCGGCGACACGCATCGACGACGGCGCGCACCTCCTCGGTCGAACCCGGGCGGACCACGGCAGGGGTCGAACCCGAGAACCGTCTGGTCCAGTCGGTCTCATACTGCGCTCGCAGCCCACCTTCGGTCAGGACGTGACCCGATCCCACGATGTCGCGCAACTCATCGATCAACCGGTCGGTCACACCCATCAAAACCAGTGTGGCGCTCCAGGACCTACGGTCGCCGTCGATGACACCACACGCTCCGTTCCACACGCTCCGAGCATCGAGAGGAATGGTGTGCTCGGTCGACCATCTGGCCTCCAACGCCGGGGTCCACGTGCTCCGTGTCGGGGGAAACGCGGTCGACGCAGCGATCGCCACGAGCGCGGTACTCGCGGTCACCACCCAGCACATGTGCGGCATGGGCGGTGACCTGTTCGCGCTCGTGCACCATGACGACGGGACGCCCCCGGACTGCCTCGACGCGAGCGGCCGCGCTGGCTCGGGAGCCGACGCCGAATCGATGCGGTCGGAAGGGCTCACGCGGATGCCGCGCGATGAAGACATCCGGGCGGTCACGGTGCCCGGCTGCGTCGACGGCTGGATCGCGCTGCATGAACGCCACGGAAGACTCCCGCTGGCTGAAGTGTTGGCGCCCGCCATCGCCTACGCGACCGACGGCTTCCCCGCGTCGCCGCTGCTCGCGTTCATGGTCCCGCTCATCACGCATGTCGACGGGGCCGACGACTACACCGCCGCGACGGTCGACACCGGCACGGTCATCCGTCGGCCGGGTGTCGCCCGAACGCTCTCAGCGATCGTCGACGGCGGCCGAGCAGCGTTCTACGAAGGCGAGTTCGGTGCCGGTCTACGCCGTCTCGGCGACGGCCTCTTCTCCGACACCGACCTCTCGACCGTCCAGGCCGACTGGGTCGCCCCGCTGGGGATCGAAGTCTGGGATCACCTCGTCTGGACGGTGCCACCCGCGAGTCAGGGCTATCTGTCGCTCGCCGCCGCCCGGATCGCTGAGTCCGTGGGCTTGGGCGTCGGGCTCGATCTCCATCCCGATTCGGCGGAGTGGGCCCATCTCCTGGTCGAGTCGGCACGCCTCGCAGGCCACGACCGTCCGGACGTGCTCCACGACGGTGCCGACGGCGAAGCACTCGTCTCTCGATCGCGCCTCGACCCCAGGGCGGCGACGTTCGACCCGTCGCGTCGAGGCGACTGGTCGGCGCCGAGCGCCGACGGCGGCACGATCCACCTGTGCACGGCCGACGGTGACGGGATGGCGGTGAGCCTCATCCAGTCGAACGCCAGGGGTTGGGGCGTGCACCTCGCCGTCCCCGAGGTCGGCATCTTCCTGCACAACCGCGGGCAGGGATTCTCGCTCGAGGACGGGCACCCGGCGGAGTACCGACCCGGTCGGCGGCCGCCGCACACGCTTGCCCCGGCGCTCGTGCAGCGCCCCGACGGTGGTTTGCGAGCGGTGCTCGGCACGATGGGCGGCGACACCCAGCCGCAGGTCGTCCTCCAGTTGCTGGCCCGACTGCTGGTCGCCGGACACGCGCCCGCTGCCTGCGTCGGTGCACCTCGCTGGCGCCTCGGGGACGGCGGGTTCGATTCCTGGGAGCGCAACGGTCCAGGCCACGTCGGCGTCGAGGAGAACGCACCGGACGCCTGGCCCGGCGGTCTACGCAATCGGGGTCACGACGTGCGGGTCGAGCCCGCATGGAACTCGGGCTACGGGCACGCCCACGTGATCGAGCGCGCCGAGGACGGAACGCTGGCCGGAGCGCACGATCCGCGGGCCCTCACCGGGGCCACTGCCACCTGGTGAGGTGCGTCAGCGGAACTGCGGGTCGCGTTTCTCGAAGCCGGCCATGACTGCCTCGACCTGGTTGGGGCTGCCGATCAGCGCACCGATCTCGGCCCGTTCGTCGGCGAACTGCTCGGCGATGGGCACCGAGCCAGAGGCGTTGAGAAGCCGTTTCGCCGCCCGGATCGCGTCGGGGCTCTTGCCGGCGATTTCTCGAGCGAGTTCCATGGCCGCCGCCTTCGGGTCGTCGGCGACGCGTGTGGCCAGACCGAGCTGCACGGCCTCTGTCCCTTCGACCATCCGACCGGTGAACGTGAGCTCCTTGGCCACGTCGAGACCGACCAGTCGCGGCAACATCCACGTGCCGGTCATGTCCGGGATGAGCCCCCACTTGATCTCGAGGACACTGAAGCGGGCATCCGGTGCACAGATCCGCAGGTCGGCACCGAGGGCGATCTGACAACCGCCACCGAGCGCCACGCCGTGGACGGCAGCGACGACCGGGACCGGCACCTCCTGCCACACGTGGGCGACCTGCTGGCCGAGGTGGGTGATCCGGTCGCCCATGTCGCTGATGGCGACGGCGTCACCCTCGTCATCACGGTCAGGGGTGCGTTCCTGCTTCCCGCCATCGGCCATCGCCTGGAAGCTCGAGAAGTCGAGACCAGAACAGAACGCCCGCCCCTCGCCGGAGAGCACCACGGCCCGCACCGACGGATCGGCGCCGACACGCTCGCCTGCCTCGGCGATGGCGACGAACATCGCGGTGTCGAGCGCGTTCATCTTGTCCGGGCGGTCGAGGCGCACGTCGGCCACCCCGTCGGTGATGTCGATCTGTACGCGGTCACTCATGTACGCCAGTCTGCCGCGCGTCGGCGATCCGTGTCCCCAGTGAGGTAGCCCAGTCAGGAGGCCCGGTCAGGAGGCCCGGTGGAGCGGCGCTCCGAGGAACGGCCGGATCAACACCTCGCTGCACGGAGCGTCGGCGCCGGCGACGAGCGCGTTCGCTGCGTCGCCGGCTGCCCGCGCCACCTGGATCGTCCCGGCCCGGTCTCGGTCCAGGACGCCGGTGGACTCGCAGACCGCCAGCGCGCAGAGGCGCACCCTGTGCTGCGCCTCATGCGCTTGGCGGCTGCGACCGGACCGGTGCAGCAGTCGGACCACCTCCCTCGTCGCCCGAAGCCGCTCCACCTCCCCATCGGTCGTGTCGGTGCTGGCTGCGAGGGCGTCGATCAGCCACTCGATGTCGGCACGATCCCTGTTCCGCAGCCACATTTCGAAGTCGTCGACGTCCACACCCCCTTCTTCGTCGCGGGACGGGATCGGGATGAACGCAACGAGTCGAACGACCCACCGTGACCGGGGTCACCTTTCCCGAGACGTTCCGTACTCCCTCGGGGACTGTCCGCGGTCGTCATGTCGGGCTTGTCCGGAATGCCCGTTCACCGATGCGATGACTTCTCACGCGGCGAGCGAGAAGGTCGACGTTGTGCCAGCATCGGCCTGCGGTGATGTCTCAGAATCAGAGCGTCGAAGCTGGGTGCCAGAGCGTGATGATCGACATCACATCGTCACTCGTTGCTATTGACACTCTGCCAACAAGCGACTTACGGTCGCCGCAACACGACGTGACCTCCGTCACGGAATGAGCGTCGTCCCAGGGCATCCTGTTGTCCGCCGGAACCGAGAAGCGCTCGGTGACGTGAACCCAAGGGGGAAACT
>JBBSLH010000385.1:0-3830 GCA_038255425.1 Acidimicrobiales bacterium | reverse complement strand
GGCCAGTCCAACTCGCGCGTCGTCGTGCCGGCGATCATCCGCAGTCCGCGGATGCGGTGCGCATCGGACATCTCGATGTCCAGTTCCTGGAGCGCGCCGACGGCTCGAGGCGTCAGCCCGTCGCCGCACACCTTGTCGCGTCCGTGAGGACCCTTCTCGAACACGACGACCTTGGCGCCGAGGCGCGCGGCACGTATCGCGGTGGCGGCACCGGCGGGTCCGCCCCCGATCACAGCGATGTCGATTTTCTCCACACCCCCACGGTGCCTGCAAACGCGCGGATTCACACGATCGAGCTGCAGGACAGCGGTCACGGTCCGAACCGCGCCGGCGAGCTGGCGGTCCTTACCGAATCTTTCGGTTTCGCGATCTTGCACCTCACCCTGAGGGCGTTCGATGTGCTTCATCAACCAGCGGGGCTCACGTCCCACCTCACAAGGAGCACTCCATGAACAAGATCCGAAACACCATCGTGACCGCGGCAATCGCCGGAGGCGCCATTCTCGGAGTCGCCGATCTGACCGGCGTCGTCGATGCCGCCACCGACGGGGAATCCCCCGTCACGTTCGAAGCAACCGGCGGACCCAGCAACGATGGTGACACCTTGACTGCCGACGAGCGCCAGGATCGTCGCAACGAGCGTCGAGCAGTGCGTCAGGCTGATCGCCAGGCCGTTGCCGACCTGCTCGGCCTCGACGTCGCAGAACTCCATGAGCAACTGCACGCCGGAGCAACGCTCGCCGACGTCGCAGCAGCCCAGGGCGTCGCCACGTCCGACGTGGTCGATCTGATCGTCCAGCAGCTGACCGAGCGCATCGACGGGGCCGTCGAGGATGGTCGGATCACGGCTGAAGAAGCCGCCGAGAAGATCGCCGAGCTCGACGAGCGGGTACAGACCCGCGTCGAAGAGGGCCGCCCGGAGCGCGGTGACGGCGAAGGCCGGCGCGGCGGTCGTGGTCATCACGGTGCCGGTGCCGACGCCGAGGGCTGACCGGATCGTGACCGGCCGAGCGACCCCCGCTCGGTCGGTCACGCGCCTTCCCGCTGCGGTACGACGCCCGTCATCTAGATTCGAGCCAGCCCATGCCGACCATCCTCATCGCTGAAGACGACAAGCAGATCCGTGAGGCACTCGACCGAATTCTGCGCTTCGAGCAGTACGACACCATCGTGGTCAATGACGGCGCTGCTGCCCTCGAAGCATTCGTCGAGCACGAGCCGGACATTGCGATCCTCGATGTGAACATGCCCTTCGTCGACGGAATGAGCATCACCCGTCGCCTGCGTGGCCGGGGCAATCGCATTCCGGTGTTGTTGCTCACCGCTCGCACGGCGACCGCCGACCGCGTCGATGGGCTCGATGCGGGAGCCGATGACTACCTCGCCAAGCCGTTCGAACTCGACGAACTCCTGGCGCGTGTGCGGGCGCTGCTTCGCCGCGCCGACACCGGGACGGGCGTCGCAACCCACTGCGTCGCCGACCTCGTGATCGACACGGCCAAGCGCACCGTCCGACGCGGCGACCGTCCGATCCAACTCACCAAGACGGAGTTCGACGTCCTCGAGTTGCTCGCCCGGAACGCAGAGATCGTGCTCTCGCGCAGCCAGATCTACGAGGACATCTGGGGATACGACTTCGAATCGTCGTCGAAGTCGCTCGATGTCCACGTGGGCTACCTGCGCCGCAAACTCGAGCACGACGGTGAATCGCGGCTCCTCCACACCGTGCGCGGTATCGGCTACGTCATGCGACCGGCATCACCGGCGTGAGGTGCGGCGTCAGGCCTTTTCGTCGCGTTCGTGTCCCGGCGAATCGACCATGAGCCTGCGCACCCGGCTTGCGATCCTGTTCGGATCGGTCGCGCTCGTCGCAAGCGCCACGGTCGGCGCGTTCACCTATCGGACGACCACGAGGGAGCTCTCAGCCTCGATCGACCGCTTCCTCGTCACGCGTGTCGCCGAAACGGCACAGTCACTTCGCGACGAGGGCGGCAGCTTCGAGAGCGGTGGGAGCTCGCGTCGACCAGGCCCTGGAGGACAACGACGATTCGTCGAAGGGCGCCCGATCGCCGATGACGACGCGATCATCCAGGTCACCCGCGGATCCGAATCGGTGCGTTCGAGCGCGGTCGAACTGCCCGTTCCTGACGGGCTCGCGTCGCTCGCCGAGATGCCCGAACGCCGCCTGCTGATCGAGGACATCGTGCTCGACGGAGAGCCTCACCGGATGGCGTCGCGGGCCTCCGCCGGTGGCGCGGTGATCCAAGTGGCGCGCTCGACGTCCGAGGTCGACGCAGTTCGGGCCGCACTCGTCGGCCGCTTCGCCCTGATCACCTCCTTCGTGGCCCTGATCGCCGCGTTGCTCGGGTGGTTGATCGCCTCGCGCGCGACGGCTCCTCTGCGGCGCCTCACCGCAGTGGCGACCGGAGTCGCGGGGACCGGGGTGGCGGCGGCTGGTGGCGGCGTCGATTCGGGTGTGGCCGATGCCGACGCCGACCGTGCCGACGAGATCGGCCAGCTCGCATCGGGGTTCCGTTCGATGTTGCAGCGACTCGACGCCAGCAGGGCGCAGCAGCACCGCCTGATCCACGACGCCGGTCACGAGTTGCGCACGCCGTTGACGAGCCTGCGGATGAACGTCGAGATGCTCGAGCGGGCATCGGACCTGCCCGCCGATCAGCGCAACGAGATCCTCGGTGCGATCCGATCGGAGCTCGTCGAGCTCGGCGACCTGTTCGACGAGATGATCGACCTCGCGACCGATCAGCGAGACGCCGACTTCCGTCCGGTTCCGGTCGACCTCGACGATGTGGTGCGTTCGGTCGCAGCTCGCTGGGAACGACGAAGTGATCGAGCGATCGCGGTGGACTCGTCCACGTCGATCGTCGCCGGTGACCCGGCCATGCTCGAACGGGCCGTGAACAATCTGGTGAGCAATGCCGACAAGTTCAGCCCGCCGGGTGAGCCGGTCGACATCGTTGCTCGTGACGGAGTTGTCAGCGTCCGCGACGCGGGACCGGGGATCGCGGCGAACGAGCGCTCGCTCGTGTTCGGACGCTTCCACCGCAGCGAGAGCACGCGTTCGATGCCCGGCTCCGGGCTGGGTCTGTCGATCGTCGCCCAGATCGTCGACCTGCACGGCGGCGAGGTGTGGGCATCGGAGTCCCCCGCTGGCGGTGCCGACGTCGGTTTCCGTCTGCCCACCATCTGAACCCCGTGAAGGCGTTGGCGACCGCTGCGAAACCCAGACGGGAGTCGCAGCGGTGGCGATCTAGCGTCGTGACATGCCCACGCCGAATGATCCGAGTGACGCGCGCGCCGCCTCGCCGGAAGAACCGGCGCGACCCATGGCACCCGACCCGAGTCGTACCATCGGTCGCGAACGGCTGCGGGGTCGTGCGACTCGCATTGCGTTGACGGCCGCTGCGTTCGGCGCCGTGAGTCAGGCGCTGGGCACGCTCGTGATCGGACGGGTGGCGGAGCGTCCGGACAGCGCCGGGGTGTTCCTCCTTGCGACGTGCCTGGTGGGTGCCGCCGTGCTCGACACGTTCGGTCGTGTGGCGTGGGCCGGAGCGGTGGACCGCGCGGAGGGGCCACTGCGTTCGGACCTGCTCGGCGCCGTGATGCACCAGCCGCTGTCCACACTGTCGGAGCAGGCGGTCGGCGAGATGCTGGACCGGATCGACGATGACACCCACGAGATCGGATCGCTCCTGCGCCAACAGGCGTGGAGGGTGATCCGACTCGCATTCCTGACCGGACCGCTGGTGCTCATCGCGGGCTTCACCTGGTGGCCGGCCTGGGTGCTGTTCCCGCTGGTGGCGGGTGCG
>JBBSLH010000384.1:0-3858 GCA_038255425.1 Acidimicrobiales bacterium | reverse complement strand
ATCGAGGACATCACCGGCGGCGCGCACTGGCGCGGCGAAGCATTCGACGCCTTCGCGAGAGTGATCGAGCGCCAGCCGCTGCGGCTCGCCCTCGACCGGGCGGAGAACCACATGACCCAGGCGGCCGACCGGCTCGACTGGTACGCCGAGCGGTTCGAGGCCAACACCGAGACCATCCGCTGGTGCCGCGCTCGGCTGGCGGCGCTCGCCATCGACGGCGGCCAGGTCCCCGACGAGTTGGTGCCCGAGGTGCAGCGCATCCAATGGGACGCCGAGCGTGCGTGGGACGACCATCGTGCGTCGTTGCAGAGCGTCACCGACCTGTTCGACTGGCTCGACGACAAGCCGACGTTCGCCACGCCGCCGCCGTCCAACTGGGAGCGCGTCCGCGGTGCTGCCGGTCATGTCTGGAGCTTCGGGGTCGGCGTCGTCGAGGCGACGTGGGACATGGCCACCTTCGCTGCCGAGCTCGCGCTGTGGGTCAACCCGCTGACCGGGCCGTTCAAGTGGCACGACGCGTGGCAGAACCGTGAGCAGATCATGACCGTCCTCCGCTATGCCTGGGACCACCCCGGCGAGTTCGCGATGGAGGTCGGCAAGGCCATGGTCGACCTCGACACGTGGCGGGAAGACGGGGTGGCCCGTTGGCTCGGGCATCGCGTGCCGGACATCGTGCTGGCGCTGGCGACCGGTGGTCTCGGCTCGGCCCGGTCAGTTGCGGCGTTTCGTGTGCGTGGACTCGGTGCATTGCCCCGCACCGACAGGTTGCAGCGTCGATTCGACTCGCTCGTCACCGGCGGTGTCACCGGCCAACTGGCGATCATCGACGGACTCCTGGTCGGTGTGCCGGCACTCTCACCGGAGACGCAGAACGCCATGGTCGGTGTGCTCGGGCTCTCGGTCGTGAACGATCTCGGCGGCATGGTGAGCGTCGGCCTCGACGTCGCTGGCGTCGCCGCAGCAGAGGAGGGACGATGACCGTCGCCGACGTCACCCGGGAGTTGGCGGGGCTCATCGCCGACGTGTTCTTCGAGGCGGACGGCGACGCATCCATTCCGTCGCGAGCAGAGCTCGCTCGCGTCGACGACGCCATGGCCGGGGCGCTCGAGTCGCTCGAGACCCACCTCGCCGCGTTGGGCGAGGATCTCGGGGTCGGGGTGTTCGTGCTCCTACGCGATGTGCGCAGTGGCATCGTCGACCGAACCAGCGCCCGGGTGACGGCCGAGGTGCTGGTGCGCCACGTCGCGGCGACGGCAGGTGTCGCCGCCGTCGAGCCCCTGATCCGGTTTCTCGGTGCGCTCGCCGTGCTGCCCGACGGTGCGGGCGGGTACGAACGGGCACTCGACTCGACGCCGGACCCGACGTCGGTCATCGAGGTGGCGATGGCCGCGCAGGTCGCCGATCCTGGTGCACGCGGCGAGTTGCGACGGGCGTTGTACGCCGGATCACTGGTCGTTCCCGTGCTGGATCTGGGGGTCGAGGACCGGTCGTTGTCTCTGCAGTTCCTGCCGGTCTTCGTGCGCGGCATGCCGATGGTCTCGGTGTTCACTTCCGAGGAGCGACTCGCCGAGCATGCTGCGGCCGTGGGTGTCGACGAGGTCCCGACGATCGAGGTCGATGGCCACGAACTGTCGATGCTGTGCCCGGCCGGTCATGGCGTGGCGGTCAACCCGGGATGGGTGTCGGGGTGCGTGCTCGAGGAGATCGAGGTCCGTTGTCTCCCGCATGCGCCCGGATTGGTGATGCCCGAAGGTCAGTTCGATCTCCGCCCGGCGAGGCATCCGGCCATCGTCGGCGTGCTGGACGGCCTGCGCGACGTGCTGGATTCACTCGGTGTCGTCGAGGTGGTGGCCGCGCATCGGGGCGACGACATCGTCATCGCGGTCGTCGGCGACGCGGCCACGACGCCTGAGCAGGCGGTGCGACGTGTCGGCACGGCGCTGGCCGAGCGCGGCTTCGAGGGCCCGGTCGTCGTTCCCGCCACGAGCCCGATCGGACGCGCGGTGATGGATCTCTGCCGCTAGCGCTCTGGCCAGGACGACTTGCGTCGACGTCGGGGACCCCGGTCGCCGAGCGCCCAGGCGCGGCGCCAGCTGGGGGATTCCGGTCCCGACAACGTCGGAGTGGCCGCCGCGTGTGACCGCTTGCGTGCGGCGTACCAGTCGGTGACGGTCTCGTCGCCGAGCCCGGCCACGGCGGCCTCGATGCGGGCGCCGAGGCGTCGGGTGTCCTCGCCCTCCTCGGCCCGGATCGGGTGACCGAACGTGACCACGGTCGGCGATGGGCGGAGTTTCTTCGAGCCCTTGCGCAGGATGCGTCCTGTGCCGGCGAGGTGGATGGGGACCACCGCTGCGCCGGTGCGTCGTGCGAGATACGCGGCGCCGCCGCGGAAGTCCTGACCCCAACCGTCGGGCGAACGTCCGCCCTCGGGGAAGATCAGCATCGACCAGCCGTCCTCGATGAGTTCGGTGGCGAGGTTGGCCGACTTGCGGGTGACCGTCGCCCGCTCGATCGGGATGGCGTTGAGCGCCAGGCTCGCAACCGCGCTGGTGGCCTTGGTGCGGAAGAAGTAGTCGGCGGCCGCACCGACGAACACCTGGTAGCGCCACGGCTCGGGCAGGCTCGTGAGCACGAGCGGCGTGTCGACGTGGCTGTGGTGGTTGGCGCAGAAGATGACGGGCTCGAAGTCGCCGTCGCGCAGATCGGCGAGACGGTCGATGCCCTTCACCTTCGGTCGGGCGATCCCCGCGATGGTCGGACGCAGGAGTCCTTCGAGCAGGACGTTGCGGGCCCACCGAGCGGGAAAGGTGCGCGCCCATTCGGTGTCGTAGTCGGCGCCGGTCTGACGCTTGGGCACGAGCGGGGCGACGCCCTTGGGCGTGTCGGGCGCGCGAAGCGGGAACCCCTGGGGGAGGGGCACCTTGAGCTTCACGTCACATCCGCCATGAGGATCGGCGGGTTGTGGACGTGCGTGATCGTGGGCTTGGGGCCGACGACGTCGGAGGCGAGTTCGAGCGCGTCCTGCATCGTGCTCGCTGGTGCGAAACCGAGGCGGCGCACGGCCTTGGGATCGCCGCCGACGATGATGACCTTGCCGAGGTGCTGCAGGGCGTGGCTGCCCCAGTACCACATGTAGAACGGGTGGACGCCGTGGTAGGCGTAGCTCGTCCGGTAGAGGTGGCGGTACCACTCGTCCTCGGCGAAGTCCTTCTCGTACTTCTCGACCTCGATCGGATCGGTCGTCTCGGAGAGGACCTGTTCGAAGAAGTCGATGTAGCTCGGGTGATGGACCGGGTGGAACTCCCACGGCGTCGGGTGGGTCATGATCAGGACGCCACCCTCCTTCACCAGCGGCTTGCCCCGGTACATGTTGAAGAAGTAGCCGAGCCCGAGGCACATGACCAGGATCGGGTTCATGACCGAGTTGACGTTGTAGGGGCAGATGTAGGGGAGCCCCATCGTCAACACGTCGGTCTGGCCCTCGACCGGGACGATGTGTTGTTCGAAGCAGTGCTCGAGCGTCTTCTCGTGGACGGCCTCGACCTCGCCGGCCTGGACGCTCGTGACCGCGTAGGGCGCCTTCCACGACATGAACGCCGCCCGCTTCGCACGAGCAGGCATCCGCTTGAGGCCGGCCTGCATGCCCATGAACATGGCGCGGTCCTTGGCCGTCCACTCCCACTCGCGCTTGGCGAGCATCGACATCGGGCTCTGGGTGTCGAGGGCGTCGGTCCCGAACGTGTCGTTGTTGAGCGTGGTCTCGATCTGGAAGACCTTCACGTCGTTGTCGCGCAGGACCTTGCCCATCCGCCAGTTGCTGTGGTGGAGCTCGGAGCTGTGACGGTCCATGAAGCTCTT
>JBBSLH010000383.1:0-3869 GCA_038255425.1 Acidimicrobiales bacterium | reverse complement strand
GGACGGGCGACACGCCGTTGATCGGTCTGCCCGGGCGGATCGGAGAGTCGCTCGAGGAGCAGGGGAGCCACCCGGGGCCCCTGAGCTTCTATGCACTCACTCCGACGTACCGCGTGCTCGGAGGCAGTGCCTGGGCGTTGCAGGTCGGGGCCGCGCTGGTCCACATCGTGGCCATCACCGTCGCGCTCGCACTGGCTCGTCGGCGGGGAGGGCCTGCGGTGTTCGCGTCGGTGGCGGTCGCGCTGGCCGTGCTCATCGCCGGGTTCGGGTCCGGCGCGCTGACTGAGCCCTGGAACCCCTACCTCCCGCTCCTGTGGTGGGTGGTCGTGCTGCTGGGCGTCTGGTCGGTGCTGGACGACGACCTCGCGGTCCTGCCGGTGGTGGTGCTGGCCGGATCGTTCTGTGCCCAGACCCATGTGCCCTATCTCAGCCTCTCGGTCGGGCTCGGTGTGGCCGCCGCCGCGTGGGTGGTGCGCGCCGCGGTCACCGCACCGTCCGACTCGTCGGATCGGGCGCGTGCCACCCGATCGTTGGCGCTCGCCGGTCTGCTCGGCGTGCTGCTCTGGCTCCCGCCGACCGTCGACGAGTTCACGCAGGAGCCGGGCAACTACACGAAACTCGTCGACCACTTCACGACGCCCCCGGACGGCGAGGAACCGATCGGCTTCGCCGCCGGCGCCGACGAAGCGCTGGCCCGCCTCGATCTGTGGCACCTCGGATCGCACGCGCTCACCGATCCCGCACTGTTGACCAACACCTCCCTCGAGCGGAGCCCGAGCGCCGGCCGTGGTGGTGTCGTCCTGCTGCTCTGGGTCGTGTCTGCGGTGGTCGCCGCGATGCCGGTGCACCGCGAACGGCGCCTCCTGGCGTTGCACGCGATGGTCGGGGGAGCGCTCGTACTCGGCGCGGTCTCGATCACGCGCATCTTCGGGCTGACCTGGTACTACCTCATGCTCTGGATGTGGGCGGTCGCCGCCTTGTTGGCGATGTCCGTCGTCTGGACCCTGTGGCGTGTCGTCGCCAGGACCCGCACCGCCCCGCTCCCGATCCGCCCGCTCGCAATCGGTCTGGCCGCGGTGGCGGCGCTCGTCACCGCACACACCACGGCGGCGGACGCCGTGGGCGCTGAGCAGTCAGATGCCGAGATCTCCGCCGTTCTCACCGCCCTCGTGCCGGAAACGCTGGCCGCGCTCGACGCCGGTGTCGGACCGGCCACCGGGCGTGCCGGCCGGTATCACGTCACCTGGCGGGACAGCTTCCACATCGGATCGCAGGCGTTCGGGCTGGTGAACGAGCTCGACCGCGCCGGTTTCGACGTCGGGATGGCCCCGCTGTTCCACGTCCCTGCGACCGATCAGCGGGTGATCGACTCACCGGACTCGACCGCACAATTGGTGGTGGTCAACGGCGTCTTCGTCGACCAGTACCGAGCACGAGGCGACGCGGTCGAGGTCGCGTTCTCCGACCCTCGAGATCGCGCCGCCGTCGAACGTTTCGACGCGCTGCGTGCTGACCTGCTCGGGACCCTCGAGGCCCGTGGGCTCTCTGACCTGCAAGCCGCCGTCGACGACAACCTCTTCGCCGTCGCCATCGACCCCCGACTGCCCGAGGCGATTCGTCGCCAAGCCGACGAGATGCTGGCGATCGGAGCACCGACCGCCGTCTTCCTGCTCCCCCCTGGCGCACCCGGGTGACGGCCACTCACGGCGCGGATGACTCGACCACGACGCACGACACCAGAGAACTCCGGATCGGCGTCGCTGTGGCGGTGGGCGCAGTCGTGGCGACCGTGGCCGCCGCCGTCGCCCGGGCCATCGCGGGGAGTTGGTATCCCGTCGGCGACAACGCCTACTTCGCGCTGCGGAGCCAGGACGTGTTCACGGAGCACCACCCCCTCCTCGGCACCTGGACCTCGGCCTCGCTGACGGTGGGTTTCGACTTCAACAATCCGGCCCCGCTGCTCTTCGACGTCCTCGCCGTGGGCGCCAAGATCGATCCCACGCTGGTCCCGATCGGTGTGGCGTTGCTGGTGCTCGGATCGGTCGCCACCCTGGGAGCATGCGCGTTCCGCGTGGCGGGTCGCCGGGGCGTCGTGACGGCGATGTTCGCCTCTGCCGGACTGGCGTGGGCGCTCGGTCCGGAGCTGCTCATCGACCCTTGGCAGCCCCACTCGCTCCTGTTCCCCTTCCTCGCGCTCATCGGCGTCACGGTGGCGACGTGCGCAGGTTCTGACGGGTCGTTGCTCGCGGTGACGGCGTTCGGCTCGCTCGTGGTGGGGACGCACTTGAGCTACGCGCCACTCGTCGCGATGTTCGCGCTGGTGGCGCTGACGGCCGTCACGGTGCGAGCCGTGCGCGACCCCGACCGACGTCGCCATGCGTTGCGCGTCGGGGGAGGGGTCGTCCTCCTCGTGGTGGTGCTGTGGTGCCAGACGGCGGTCGAACAGTTCAGTGGCGACGATCGCGGCAACGTCTCCCGCCTTGTCGACGTCGCCGGTGCCGAGCGGGGCGAGTCCGTCGGGCCCGACCTCGGGATCGATGTGGCGGGCGGGCTCATCTCTCCGGTTCCGGAGTGGATCCCGCCGAGCTTCGAGGCGGACTTCCGCCCCGTCCCGTACCGCAAGGCGATGCCTCCTCGGTTCGAGGACCAGACGTCGTCGCTCCGTGCCAGGACCTCGATCGTCACGGCGTTGGCGGTGCTCGGGGCGATCGTGTTCTGGGCCCGTCGACGTGGAAGTGGATCGCTCGTGGCTCTGGGGTCCGTGGCGGCGCTCGCGTCCGTCGGAGCCGTGGTGTCCGTGATCACCTTGCCCTTGAGCTTGTACGGCCTGCCCGCGCACCACGTTCGCTGGCTGTGGCCGGTGGCCGTCACGCTCACCACCGTCCTCGTTGCCGCGACGCTGCGCAGCCGTGTCGGCGTCGTGGCCGTCGTGGGAGCGACGGTGGTCATGTCCGTGCTCGCCGCGGTGCCCACCGAGCCGGAGATCGGACCGACCGCCGATGCGTACGCGGGGCCGGTCATACGGGAGCTCGCGCCCCAACTCGACGACCTGCGGGACAGGGGTCCACTGGTGTTCGACATCGGGGGAACTCGAGTGTTCGAGCCGTACAGTGTTCCGGTGATATTGGAACTCGAACAGCGTGGCGTCGATGTCACCGTGGAAGACCCGGGCCTCATCCGTCAGTTCGGACCGTCACGTGCTGCCGACGGATCAGAGCGCGGTCGTCTCTTCGTGTGGCAGGCCGAACTCGCCGAGACGGGCCGACCCGGCGCCGAACGCGTGGCGTTCGTCTCCGGACTGTCGCCCGCAGAGGATCTCGAGTATCGACGTCGGACCGAGGAGATCGCCGACTGGTTCGACCGAGGCTCGTTCGAAATCACGGACATCGGCCACATCGCCATCGGTGACGCGCTGATCCCGGATCTCGAGGAGGCGATCGCACACGAGTCCGAGCCGTTCGCTGTCGTCGGAGCGGACTTCGTCGGGGTGGCATTCGACCGCGGACTCCTCGTCTCGGCCGAGCACGAGACCGATGTCGATCGGTGGTTGGAGCTGCACCAGCGTTTCGTGCAACAGACCGTCGGTGTGTGGATCGAGTGGGCGCGATGACCGACATCGACATCGACATCGATACCGGCATCGAGGTGGGCCCGGGCCAGCAGGCCCCGCCGATGATCGATCATTTCGCAGTGGCGGCCGTCGTAGTCGTCGGGGTGGTCCTCCGCTTCGCCACCTCGTCACCCCTCTGGCTCGACGAGGCCCTCAGCGTCAACATCGCCGAACTCCCGGTCGGCGACATCTTCGATGCGCTGCGGCACGACGGACATCCGCCGCTCTACTACGTACTCCTCCACTACTGGATGGAGGT
>JBBSLH010000382.1:0-3887 GCA_038255425.1 Acidimicrobiales bacterium | reverse complement strand
CGGCGACGAACTCGAACAGTCGCTGTGCCCGGTCGAGCGCCGGTCCGCCGGACTCGCGACGCGCCTCGGTCGATTCGGGGAACAGGAGGTCGATGTTCCGGGCGACGGTGTCGTCGAGGAACGAGCGAGCCGCCGCCGCAGTGAGGTCGTCGCGTTCGGCGTCACCGACGGCCACGGCGAGCATGCGGAGTTGGCTCAGGGCATCGAGAGACGCCGTGGCGCCGCCGCCGGTGAGCGCACCGCGGACCAGCGACGGTTGGAGGTTGGCGGCATGTTCCCAGTCGCTACCGGCGAACACCCCGGCGTCGTCGAAACGGGCGGCATGCTCGTACAACGCCGAGACGCCGTCGGGCAGCGCCATGGCCTTCGTGGTCTGGGCCAGCAGCCGGGTCTGGTGGACACCCTTCGCGAAGGGCCGCGACTGGTCGAGCGCGTCGAGTGTCCGCACGAAGTCGAGGACCGGGCCAGGAGTGGGCACCTACAGGTCCTCGGTCAGCGCGTCGACGATCACGGACACCAACATCGCCAGGTAGTGGTAGATCGCCCACCCCTGCGCGTCGGGGTCGTCCGGGTCGATGTCGGCGGGGTCGTCGTCCTCGCCCACGTCGAGTCGGGTGCCGAGCACGAGACGTAGGTCGTTGATCGCCCGCATCCATGCCGACAGTTCTTCTTCGTCGACCTCACTCGTCATGGGCCCGGCGCCGGCCTCGGCCAGCAGCGATTCGATCACGTCGATCGAGGCGAACCGCTTCTCGAGCAACTCGTCGCGCACGAGCGCCTGGTAGCCGGCGTCGAGCTCGGGATCGTTGGCATACGCCGTCGGGAAGAGCCGTGTGAGCGAGGGGTCGTTGTCCGAGAGCCCGGTCGTCAACAGCCCTCGGAGCTGCGGGAGCAACGTCCGGAGCAGTTCGGCCTCGTGCTCGGGAAGCGAGATCCGATAACGGCCGGAGGCGATCCGCTTGACGCGTCGCGTGAAGAGCCCCACTACTGCTTCTCCATCGTGGCCCAGAGGCCGTGTTCGTGGAGGCGGAACACGTCCATCTCGGCCTTCTCACGCGGCCCGTTGGACACCGCGGCCCGGCCTTTCTCGTGCACGTCGAGCATGAGTTCGTCGGCCTTGGCCTGGCTGTACCCGAACAGCTTCCGGAACACGAAGCTCACGTACGACATCAGGTTGATCGGGTCATTCCAGACCAGCACCACCCACGGGCGGTCCTCCTCGACGAACTCGTCCGCGTCGAGATCGGGATCCATCACCTCGGGCGAACTCATGCCGTCACCGGTTCCGGTCGCTGCGCCTTGGTCGATGCCTCGACGACCGTGGTGACCAGCAGCACGCGCAGCGTCGCCACCCACACCAGCATCGACCCGAGGACGTGGGCGGCGACGAGACCCACGGGCACGCCCGTGAAGTACTGGGTGTAGCCCAGCGCACCCTGGGCGACGACCAGGCCGATCAGCACCTGGAGCGCTCGATCGACGACCGGCGATGCGCCGCCCTTGCGAGCGAGGAGATACGTCCACACCGTCCCGGCCAGCAGGATCCAGACCGCGATGGAGTGGAGGCGAGCGACGTCGGGCACGAAGAAGTCGAGTCGGGCGACTTCTTCGTCGCCGCCGTGCGGTCCGGAGCCGGTGACCACGGTGCCGGTGAACAACACGATCGACGACGCCACGATCAGGACCTTCGACAGCAAGCGGATCTGGTCGGTGGCGACCGGACGACGATGCCCCTTGTCGACCTCGCCGGCGCGGTGATGGAGCACCGTGGCGCAACCAACCAGGACGGCGGACAGCAGGAAGTGGCCCATGACGAACGGCGGCGAGAGTTCGAAGATCACCGTGAGCCCACCGAGCACGATCTGCGCGATCACGCCGGCCACCAGGGACCATGACCACCAGGTCAGGTCGCGCCGCTGCGGGTCCCGCCGGAGCGAACCGAGGACGGCGAGGGCGACCGACACGGAGACGACGCCTGTGAAGAGGCGGTTCACGAACTCGATCAGCCCGTGCGGACCGGACTCCTCGTGCGGGACGAGGCTGCCCGGTTCGCAGTTGGGCCACGTCGAGCAACCCAGGCCCGATCCGGTGAGTCGGACCGCGGCGCCACTCACCACGATCACTCCGAGCGCCATGAGCGCGACGAGCGTGATCCGGCGGTATGCACGGGGTGAAAGAAGGAAGCGCCGCACTCCTCCAGCGTGGCCGTTTCGGAAGGCGGAATGCGAACGGCATCGCACCATCTGCGCCCTCTTGGTCCCCTGTACTGGGCGACGCCTAGTCTGCGTTCGTCATGCTCGCGGCCGTCACCCCCTCTCGATCCCAGCAGGTGCGCTCGACCGTTGGGGCCTATGTCTCCCTGACCAAGCCGCGCATCATCGAACTGCTGCTCGTGACCACGGTGCCGACGCAGATCGTGGCCCAACGCGGCATGCCGCCGTTGTGGCTCATCGTCGCCACCGTGGCCGGTGGCACGCTTGCCGCCGGCGGCGCCAACGCCATCAACATGTACGTCGACCGCGACATCGACAAGTTGATGACTCGCACCCAGAACCGGCCGCTCGCCACCGGCGCCATCGAGCCCCGTAACGCCCTCGTCTTCGCCATCACCCTCGAGATCGTGGCGTTCCTGTTCCTCTGGGGAACCGTCAATCTGCTCTCGGCTGCTCTGGCCGTCTCGGCCTGCCTCTTCTATGTGTTCGTCTACACGCTGTGGCTGAAGCGGACCTCGACCCACAACATCGTCATCGGCGGGGCTGCAGGCGCTGTCCCGGTCCTGATCGGCTGGTCGAGCGTCACCAACTCGCTGGCCTGGGCACCCGTCGTCCTCTTCGCCGTCATCTTCATCTGGACGCCACCGCACTACTGGCCGTTGGCGATCCGCTACCGCGACGACTACGCAGCGGCCGATGTGCCGATGCTCCCGGTGATGGTCGACGACAAGGTCACGTGCCGACGGATCATCGCCTACACGTTGGCGCTGTGGGCGACCACGATCCTCTTCGCCCCGGTCGCCGACATGGGACTCACCTACCTGGGATCGGCGATCGTGCTCGGCGCCATCTTCCTCTTCCAGACCGTCCGCCTGTTCGTCGACCCCTCGCCCGCCCGTGCCATGCGGGTGTTCGGGTGGTCGATCACCTACGTGACGCTGCTGTTCGGGGCCATGGCCCTCGACCAGTTGCTGCCGACATGACCCCCGCCAACGCCCGATCCCGTGCCTGAACGACCGATTCTGACCCGTCTGTGGACGATGAGTAATGTCCGACCGACACTGCACCCTGATCTCGCTGGATCGCGACGGCCTGGACCTCGATTGGCCGCAGGAGAACTTCTTCGATGACCGTCACTGAAACCGATGCGCCGTCCGCAGTGACGACCGACGCTCCCGCCCTGGCACCACCCCGCCCGGCGCCGGGATTCGCGGCCCTGATCAGCACCGGCGACCACCGCAAGATCGGCCGACTCTTCATCGGGACGTCGTTCCTGTTCCTGCTGGCGTCCGGCGTGGCCGGCGCCCTGCTCGGCGCCGAGAAGATCGACACCAGCGACATCAGCGTCCTGAACACCGACTCCGTGGCCGAGATCTTCAGCCTCCATGCCGTCGCCGGCGTGTTCCTCTTCCTCGTGCCGCTGCTTCTGGGCCTGGCCATCGCCGTGATCCCCGCCCAGATCGGATCGCCGACGGTGGCGTTCCCGCGAGCGGCTGCCGCGGCCTACTGGACCTATCTGATCTCGGGCGCGGTGGTCCTCACGTCGTTTGCCGCCGACGGCGGCCCCGGCGGCTCGGACCCCGACGCTGTCGCCCTGTTCCTCGCCGGGATGATCCTGGTCCTGGCCAGCCTCTCTCTCGCTGCCGTCTGCGTCGCCACGACTGGACTGGCACT
>JBBSLH010000381.1:0-3887 GCA_038255425.1 Acidimicrobiales bacterium | reverse complement strand
TGTGCTGCCTACGTGGACGCCACGCACCGCCGTCTCTCGTTCGAATGGGCGATGATCGACGGCGTCAACGATCGCGATCTCGACGTGTCCCAACTCGCCGACGCCGCTCGGACAGTCCGCGCCCACGTCAACCTGATCCCGCTCAACCCGACCCCCGGCTACGCCGTCCGTGGCACCCCGCCGGAGCGAGTCCGCGAGTTCCGCGACGGGCTCCGAGCTGCGGGCGTCAACGCCACGATCCGACAGAACCGGGGCACCGAGATCGACGCCGCCTGCGGACAACTCCGCGCCAACCACGAGGCCACGCCGGTCGATCGACCCCGTCGCCGCCGCCGCCCCTGAAACCGAAAATGTCGTTGATCGGTGAGCCACGTGCCTCACCGATGGACGAGAGTCGCGTCTAGCGACGGATGAGCACCGTCCTGCCCGTGTCGGTTCGGATCGCATGGCGCAGGTGCTCCTCCGCCCGGACCACGGCGCCGTCCCAGATGACGCAGTTCTCGATGATCCCGTTGACCAGGGCGCCGGCCCCGACCGACGACCCACCTGCGGCCTCGAGGTTGGCGGCGAGGTAGTCGGCGGGAGTCGCGCAGTCCACGAACGGACCGTGGTGCGCCACCGTCTCGACTCGGCCATCGGCGAGCGCCGCTCGCCATGAGACCTCCCACAGCCCGCTGGGCACGGCGTCGAGGCCGGCGACATCGGCCCAGGGCATGAGCGCTCCAGCGATGCGTGACGTCGGACCGAACGGTTCGTCGCCACCGACGAGGATCCGGATGCGCGTTCCATCCCAGCCGTCGACCAGGGCCTCGACCCCACCGGGGCACCAGGTGTCGCCGTTCACCACGACGGTCGGCCTGCCGTCGATCCACGAGCGGAGCCGACCGAGCGCACCGGCGGTACCCAACTGTGCCCCCGCTTCGACCGAGACGTGGGTGCGGCCATCGACGTGTTCCCGCAGCGATGGCTGCGACTCGTGGACGTTCACCGCGACGTCGGCATCGACTGTGCGCAATCTTCGGAGCGCGTGGTCGATGAGCGGGACCCCGTCGACCGGGCACAGGACCTTGGGGCGATCGATGGTCAGCGGCCGCATCCGTTGGCCCGATCCGGCGCCGAGCGCGACGCCTGCGAGACTGTCACCCATGGAAACTCGCCGGTGGATCAATCACTCGCTGCCCCAGACCCTCGGCAACGCCGTGATGTTGCTGTACGTGAGCGCCGCCTTCGACGCACTGTTCGGCGCGATCTTCTTCGTGTTCGGGATCGTCATCGTCGCCGGCAAGGTCGCAGCCGGGTATCTCATCGCGAACGAACGGAAGGTCGGATACAAGCTGGGTCTCGTCATGGCCTTCGCTCCCTTCGTGTTGCGCTTCATCGGCGGCGGTCTGGACGGCGTCCTGGGGATCGGAATCCTGTCATTGATGTTCGAGATCCTGCTGGTCGCCCTGTTGCTCCACGAACAGAGCCGCGAGCACCAGCGCATCTGGTTCTCCTGATCTGGTCAGTCGAATCTGACACACCGTCAGGTCCGATTGGGTGACGCTCGCTCTCCGGTCGTAGCGTCGCTTTGTACCAAAGATCCCAGGGGGAAAGAGACCGGTGGAATTCAATCTGGCCGACGTGTTCGAAGGGGTCGCTGCTGCGGTCCCCGACCGTGAGGCGATCGTCTGGGGCGAGATGCGCCTCACCTACGGCGACTTCGACGAGCGGGCGAATCGCCTCGCCAATGTGCTGCACGACGCCGGGCTCGGCGCACACTCGTCCCGAGACGGGCTCGGCGGGCACGAGACCCACCAGGACCATCTCGCCGTCTACCTCTACAACGGCAACGAGTACCTCGAGGCGATGCTCGCGGGATTCAAGAGTCGGGTCGCGCCCTTCAACGTGAACTATCGCTATGTCGAGGAAGAACTCCGCTATCTGCTCGACAACTGCAAGGCGAGCGCCATCGTCTTCGACGGCCGGTTCGCCGAGACGCTGGCCGCGGTCCTCCCCGATCTCCCGCATCTGACGACGCTCATCCAGGTCGGAGACGAACCGATGCTCGACGGAGCGATTGCGTACGAGGACGCGCTCGCCGCCGCCTCGCCCGAGCGTCCCGACGTGGAACGCTCCCCCGACGACCTCTACATCCTCTGCACCGGCGGCACCACCGGCATGCCCAAGGGCGTGTTGTGGCGCCAGGCCGACATCTACATGGGGTCGATGGGCGGCCGTGACCTCGCGTCGGGCGAGGAGTTCGACTCGCTCGACGCCGTCGTCGCAAGCGCGACGAACGGCGGTGGCGCCAAGATGCTCCCCGCCCCTCCGTTCATGCACGGCGCTGGCCACTGGATGGCGTTCAACGCCTTCAACTCCGGCAACACGATCGTGATCCAGGACGAGGTCACCCGCCTCGAGCCCGACGAGATGTGGACCCTGGTGGAGCGCGAGGGGGTGAACATCCTGCTCATCGTGGGCGATGCTTTCGGTCGGCCGCTGGTCGATGCGCTCGAGAACGGCTCGTACGACGCCTCGTCGCTGCTGGCCGTCGTGTCGGGTGGCGCGCCGCTGAACTCGACGATCAAGGACCGCTTCCTGACGCAGTTGCCGACGGCGATGATCATGGACGCCGTGGGCGCGTCGGAGACCGGCTCGCAGATGAGCCACGTGTCCGCTGCTGGAGCGAAGGCCTCGACCGGCACGTTTACGCCCGGCCCCGGCGCCGTCGTCGTGTCGGCCGAGATGGACGAGGTGCTCGCCGCAGGTCACGACGGCAACGGTTGGCTCGCACAGCAGGGCCGAGTTCCGCTCGGGTACCTCGGCGATGCCGACAAGACCGCCCGGACGTTCCCCGTGATCGACGACGTGCGCTATGCCGTGCCGGGCGACCGGGCCCGCCTGACCGCCGATGGCGACATCGAGCTCTTCGGGCGCGACTCGGTGACGATCAACTCGGGTGGCGAGAAGATCTTCGCCGAGGAGGTCGAACAAGCACTCGCCCACCACCCGGACGTGTTCGACGTGGTGGTTGCTGGTCGGCCGTCGGAGAAGTGGGGCAACGAGGTGGTCGCCATCGTGCAGTGTCGCGACGGCGTGACGCCGGACGAGGATTCGCTGGTCGCCGAGGCGTCGACCCACATCGCCCGCTACAAGCTGCCCAAAGCCTTCGTGTTCGTCCAAGCCGTCGTCCGCTCCCCCGCAGGCAAGGCCGACTACCGCTGGGCCAAGGAGCAGGCCGCCGACGCCTGAATCACGGTCGATCACTGTCCGGTCGGCCACCCAGTTCAACCGAGTTGGCCGAAGACCTCGCGGACTCGTCGCAGATCACGACGGCGCTGTTCGAATGTCGCTCCGGCGGCCAGCAGGCTGACGCCAGCGACCGCGAACACCACGTAGCGAGGAAGTTCGTTCGCGACCGGCCCCAGGTGTCGCAGCGCCACCGCCGTGAGCGCCGCGCCGCCGATCGCCAAGGGCGCCTGTTCGCGCTCCACCGCTCCCCATACGACAGCTGCCGCACCGCCGAGCACGACGGCCAGCGTCCTGGTCACGTCGGTCTCGCTCACGGCGAGCAGCGCCGTCGGCCCGAGGGCAGCGAACAGCCCGGCACCGCTTCGCACCCACGATGAATGCCGTGCTGGCCGCACGAGCGCACCGGCGAGGAGGAGCGCCCCGGCGAGGGGCAGCGTGTAGGCCTCGAGCAAGGTGACGTCGGCCGCGGCGAGGCGCATCCAGGTGAGGACGACCGTCGCGGCGATGGCGACACCCACGAGCGGACGGCGGCTGGGTCGCAAGGCGTGGACGCCAGCGACGAGCCCGGTCAGTGCGAGCGCGCCGCTCGCCGCGTCGAGCGACCGGGTCGCCAGCACTGCGAGGACGAGGACCGCCCCGACGACGATGTCGGC
>JBBSLH010000380.1:0-3888 GCA_038255425.1 Acidimicrobiales bacterium | reverse complement strand
GATCGAGCCACGCCCAACCAGCCGAACACGAACAACTGCTGCTGCCCGGTGGCGATGAGTTCCTCGTAGGTGGGCACGGGGAGCGACACGAGCTCGACGTCGATGCCGACGCCTTCCAACTGGCGCTCGAGCTCCGATCCGACTCCCCGGAGTGACTCGCTGTCGTCCACCAACAATCGGAGCGGTAGTTCCTGCCCGTCCGGGAACGCCGCGGCCGCCAGCGGCGTCGCCTCGTCACGAGCGGGACCGCACACCCCCCGACACTCCTCTCCCCCGCCGCCGGGGACTCCGGCCGGGATCACGCCGAGCGCAGGCTGCGCGGTCGGACCGAACACTGTGTCGACGATCCCTTGTCGGTCGATCGCCAGCGCGATGGCTCGGCGGAGGCCAGCATCGCCGAGCGGCGCCACACCAGCATCGATACCGAGCATGAGGCCGCCCTGGAACGGGACGAGACCGGACGAGCCGGCGAACTCGGCTGCCTCGCCCAACCGATCCGGCGGCGCCGTGGTCCAGTCGAGATCGCCATCGAGGAAGGCCTCGAGCGCAGCGTTCTCGTCGGGGAACAGATCGACGAGGACGGCCTCAGGTCCTCCGCCGGACCGCCGGGCGAGCGTGACCCGATCGGTTCCGTCGAACCTCGCCGTGTAGTCACCGGAGCCGTTGGGGGCAAGACCCTCGCCAGCGCTCGCTCGCTCGATCGTCGCTCGCGAGGTGATGCCGTACACCGGTGATGCCAGCAGCTCGGGCAGGACCGCGGAGGGCTCGGACAAGGTGATGTCGACAGTGCCGGCGCCAGCGGGGGTCACGTCTGCGATCCGGTCGAGTCGAACCGCGGCGAGCGAGCTCCGACCGCCGGCCAGGACCCGATCGAGCGAGAAGAGGACATCGTCGGACGTGATTGGGCTGCCGTCGGCGAATGTCGCGTCTGGATCGATCTCGAACCGCCAGACCGTGAGGTCGACATTGGCGGAGAACGTGGCGAGTCCGGGCTGCGCTGCGCCGGCATCATCGATCACCGAGAGCGTGTCGTAGAGAAGGTCGGCGAGCACCAGTTGTGGCACCGACGCCGGCGACACCGCGACCGGGTCGAACGACTCGATGCCGACGAGTCCGAGACGCAACTCGATCGGCGAGTCGTCATCGCTGGGTGCGGGCGACTCGCCGTCGGTCGACGCCGACGTCGGCAGATCCGGGTCCGTCTCGGATCGTTCCGCCGAACCGTCCGAACCGCTGCAGGCAAGGGCCAGCAGCCCCAGCACACAGGCGACGAGCGGGCCCCGAGGGGACCGCCGTCGGGTCACGCGGAGTCGAGGATGAGCGCGAGACCGATGGTCGTGAAGACGAAGCCGATGGCCACCACGATGGTGATCCGGTCGAGGTTCTTCTCCATGACGGTCGAGCCGCCTGCTGCGGCACCGACGCCGCCGCCGAACATGTCGGACAGCCCGCCTCCCTTACCGGAGTGGAGCAACACGAGTCCGATCAGCGCGAGCGCTTGGGAGACGTGGAATGTGGTGACGATGATCTTCAGCATCGGTCCGACAGGGCTCGGCAACAGAACGATGCAACGGTACCAGCGGCCGTGAAGCGATCCCAGCCGAGACCGACGAGTTGCCGGCGGATCACGAGTCGGCCTCGAATCGCTCGAGCCCGGCCATCGGCCCGCCGGCGGCGTTGCTCGCCTCTGCGACGACGACTCGACCTCGCCGGATGAACGAGTGCTCGGGTACGACCGCGAGCGGGAGCCAGAGGACGAGGAAGTCGGCTGCGACACCGAGGAACTCGACGGTGGACAGCGCCTCCTCCGCCTTCTCCGTGGCGAGCTCTCGTGCCGGGCCGGTGATCTCGGCAGGACACGAGGCCACGACACTCGATTCCTGGCCGGACGGACAGCCGTAGAGATCGTCGACCAGCGGCGACATGCCGAGATCGATCGCGAACACCCCGAGTCCGGTCGATGCACTGAGCGGTCGACTCTCGTCGAGCCACTCTGCGGTCGTTCTGTCGGTGACACCGGAGTCCACACCGATGCTGAGGAGTGATGCGCTCACCGATGCCGCCACGGCAGAGGAGCCAGGGACGTCGGGATCCGCGGTGACTGGCAGCACCAGGCGGTCGGTGTCACGGAGCCGACCGAACCCGCCCAGCACCCAGCCGAGCGCGTCCAGCTGCGACGATGCCGCGATCGGGCTGGCCTCGGCGGGCTCGACCGAGGCAGCGTCGCACCACGTCCCGACGCCGGGCACCCAACCCGCACAGGTCACGACGTCGCCCAGCCCGGCTTCGGTCGCAAGCGCCGATCGGTCGAAGATCGATTCGAATGCTCGCCGCTGCTCGACCGGCTGGAGCGCTGGCTCACGTTGGTCGAACCACAGCCCCAGGACGGTCGTGGTGTCGGTCGACCGCACGTCGAACCCCTCAGGCGCCACCACGTCGGACGCGGTCGCCGGGATCAACATGTCGAAGGTCATCGGGTCGTCGAGGGTGGCGATCTCCACGCGGTCGAGCCGAACCTGGTCGATGCCCGGACCGTCCGACCCGTCCCACGGCTCGATCGCTGACAGCACTGCCCCGTTGTCGCTCCAACTCGAAAGGAGGTATGGGCCGGCGGCGAAGGGCAGCTCGTCGACGAACTGACCGGTGAGATCGGTACTCGGACCGAATGCGTCCGCTTGGAGCAGGTAGCCCGACGATCCGCCGAACAGTTCCTGCCAGTCGACGAGAAGCGTGTCGAGGCGCACCACGGCAACCGCAGGATCGGTGTCGTCGATCTCGGTGATGCGCTCGTAGCGCGTGCGATCGGCCCCGGGTGTCGACATGATCGCCTGCCACGTCCCGACGAAGTCGCTGCTCGTGATCGGTCGTCCGTCGGCCCATCGCGCATCCGGTGCGATCTCGTAGCGGATCGCCGCACCATCCTCGACGTCGGAGAGCGCTGGGGTCCGGGCCAGCAGGCTCGACGGGCGATAGTCGTCGTCGGCGTCGAACTCGAACGCGACCGGGAGGACATGCTGGAGGATCTGCTCGTGCAGCGCGTTGTCGTTGCAGGTGAGGGGATTGACGCAGGACGGCCATTCCTCGACGCCGACCCGCATCACCGTGTTGGGACGAGGGATGGTGGTCGACGTCGCGTTCGCGGCATCCGAGCCATCGTCGGTGCAAGCGGTTGCGACGAGCGCGACCACCAGGAACAGCGATGAGATCCGTCGCCATCGGGCGAACGGACGAACGGGCATCGTCAGATGACGGCCTGGACCTCGGCGTAGTGGCATGCGGACGGGTGACCGTAGCCTCGGTCGACCAGCGCCGGTTCCTCGGCTGCGCACTTGTCGGTCGCCTTCCAGCAACGGGTACGGAACCGACAGCCAGAAGGCGGATCGATCGGACTCGGCACATCGCCCTGGACGACGATGCGGTTCCGCGATCGTTCGCGACGTGGGTCGGCCAGCGGCACCGCAGACAGCAACGCCTGCGTATACGGGTGGGTCGGCGCGTTGTAGATCTTTTCGCGCGTCCCGCGCTCGACGATCTTGCCGAGGTACATGACGGCCACCTCGTCGGAGATGTGCTTCACCACCGACAGGTCGTGGGCGATGAAGACATAGGCCAGGCCCATGCGGTCCTGGATCTCTTCGAGCAGGTTGACGACGCCGGCCTGGATCGACACGTCGAGCGCCGAAACCGGCTCGTCGAGGACCAGTACGACTGGCTCGAGGGCGAGCGCCCTGGCGATACCGACACGCTGGCGCTGGCCGCCCGAGAACTCGTGGGGGAAGCGGTTGGCGTGCTCGGGCGAGAGCCCGACCAGTTGCAGCAGCTCCTGCACCCGGTGGTGGGCGTCCTTGGTGGACAGGCCGCGGTGGACCCGCAGCGGCTCGGCGATCG
>JBBSLH010000379.1:0-3891 GCA_038255425.1 Acidimicrobiales bacterium | reverse complement strand
CGCCATGTGGTTCCACCGACCGTTCCGGGCCGACGACTGGATCCTCTACGACCAGGACACGCCGTCGGCATCCGGCGGCCGCGGTCTCGCTCGCGGATTGATGTGGGACGCTGACGGGAACCTGTTGATCTCCGTCGTCCAAGAAGGTCTGATCCGCCGCATGCGCACACGATGAACCGTCGAATCGGCAGCGTCCTCGCCGCGGGTCTGCTGCTCATCGCAGCGTGCTCGGGTGACGACGACAGTTCTGCAGACACGACGGTGGACGGGACGACGACGTCGGTGCCTGATGACGGGTCGGACAACTCCGGATCGTCATCGAGCGAGCCGGGCACGCTCGACGAGGTCGACCTCATGGTTCGGTCCGTCGGCAGTTTCGACGTCCCGATCTCGTATCGTGTCCACCCGGACGGCACCGCCTTCATCGCAGAGAAGGCGGGACGGATCCTCGACGTGGCGACAGGCGACGTCGCGCTCGACGTCACCGACCTCGTCGACGACGACGGCGAGAAGGGGTTCCTCGGCTTCGCATTCGACGAGTCGGGCGACTTCCTCTACGCGTCCTATTCCGACGTCGACGGCGACACGATGATCGCCGAGTACGCGTTCGCCGGCGGGCAAGCAGACACGTCGTCCGAGCGAACGCTCCTCCAGGTGAGTCAGCCCTTCGGCAACCACAACGGCGGCGACGTCCATCTCGGCCCCGACGGCTTCCTCTACATCGCGCTCGGCGACGGTGGTAGCGGCGGCGATCCGGAAGGCAACGGCCAAGACCCCACCACCCTGCTCGGGTCGATCCTGCGCATCGACCCGACGGCTCCCAGCGACGGAAAGGCCTACGGGATCCCTGCCGACAACCCGTTCGCCGACGGTGGCGGGGCGCCCGAGATCTACCTCTACGGCGTCCGCAATCCGTGGCGCATCGCCTTCGACACGGCCACCGACGATCTCTGGGTGGCCGACGTCGGACAGAACGAATGGGAGGAGGTCACGGTCCTCCCTGCATCGGAGGGCGCGGGCCGGGGAGCCAACCTCGGCTGGAGCCAACTCGAGGGAACGCATGAGTTCGACGGCCCGGCGCCGGCGGGATCGACCCTTCCCGTCTTCGAGTACACCCGCGACGAGGGCTGTTCCATCACCGGAGGTTTCGTGTACCGCGGCGACGCGATCACGTCACTCCAGGGCGCATATGTCTTCGCCGACCTGTGCGACACGACCATCCGAGCATTGCGCGCCGATGGTCGGGATCTCGTGGATCAGCGGACGTTCGACGTGGACGTCGGAACACCGATCTCGTTCGGCGTCGATCCCGACGGCGAACTCCTGGTCCTGTCCCAGACCGGCGAGGTCTTCCGGATCGAGCCCGCCTAACGGGTGCGCGGCCGCCAGATGGCCGTGTGCCGAGCACTCCAGACGGGTCGTTGGTTGGCCGTGATCTCGACGTCGAGGTCGACGAACCGGTGACCCTTGTGCTCTCGCTCGTCGACCACCACGCCGCGGACCTCGACTGCATCGCCGTCGTGCACCACGCCGCGGTGCTGAGCCTCGGTGCTGACATGGATCCATGGTCCGAGGCGCACGGAGTTCGACAGCACGTAGTTGGCCTGTCTCGCCAGGAGACCGGGATGGCCGATGAGGCCGTTCTCGTAGACGTCGCTCGTCTCCCTGATGTCGGCGAGGTACTCGCCGGCCGGCTCCTGGCGATGGTTGAAGCGCAGGGTGCCGAGGGTCGTGCCAGCAACGAGCAGGTCGGGCTCGGCCGGTGGAACCGGGTCGGGCAGGTCTGCGGTCTCGATCGCCATCAGCACTGGCAGTTCGCCGGTGAGGCTCGCCGTTCCATCAGCTCGGACGGCGCCGTCAGGCCCGGTGACGGTGAGCGCTCCCGCGTCGGTGAGCTCAGCCGTGACCACCTCGCCGTCGTAGACCGGCAGACGGAACCGGGCGTTCATCGCACCGCGTTCGAGGAATTCGATGCCCCAGCGGTCGACGCACGGCCGAGTCATGTAGGCCCAGACATCGACGCCCGGCACGAGGCCGCCACGGAATCCGTAGGTGGAAGCGACCGTGTCGTCGTGCATCCGATTCGTCGACTCGGTCGCGGTGTTGAACGCGACCACGTCGTGGCGCCACCCGGTCTCGGCCATGGCAGTCGACCGTATCGCCCCAGCGAAGTCCCCACAGACACCACCTGATGGAAGGTGACCGAATCTCGCGAGAGTTGTGGCGACCCCTGCACAACAATCCTCGCCAGATCTCGTCGTGGCGAGGTTTCCGGGGTGACCGTCTTGACGATCTCGGGCGGCTCAAGGCGAGCGAGGAGCGCGCTGTTCCATCTCGATCAGCTCGACGATGTCGTCGGTCGAGCGAACGTCGCCGTACGAGCGGTAGATCGTGTGCAGGGTTGCGTTGAGGTCCTGGTCCCGGCGGGCTGCGTTGGCATCCCGCTCCTCCTGAGTTCGGTAGAGCGCCTCGATCCGCGGCCCGAGCAGCTCTTCGCCTGGAAGTCGGGGAACGCAATGGTGTCTACGCGCTCGTCGACGCGGATCCGAGGGCGTCGACGTGGCGCAGCACGGCTTCGGCGCCTGCGACCGAATGCGTGACCCTCCCGACGCTGTCGACCTCGAGCAACGTCGGAGCGGTGCGCACGGTGAACGCATCTGCCAGCGTCGACTCCTTCTCGACCATGACCTTGTGCACGGTGTCGGCCGGGTGCAGTGCTCGGATCCGCTCCGTCACCGGTCCACACGTCGCGCAGAACTCGGTCGAGAACACGATCCAGGTCCGGCCGGGACCACGGAGCCGGTCCGGAACGGAGGGCTGGTCCAGCGACGACCGATCGGCCAGCGATGCTGTTCGCCGGTCATACCAGAACTTCGCCACCACGAACGCTGCGACCAGGGCGAGGACCACGACGATCCGCATCACACGACCACCTCGACACCACGACGACGGGCAAAGAAGAGCCAGACCTCGCAGCCGACACAGATGCCGGTGGAGGCAGCGAGTCCCGCGAGAGCGGCGACGATCAAGGCGAGTCCCCACGCAAGCCCCGGTTCACCAGCCACGAACGCGAGTGTCGCAACGGACAGGAAGCTGACACCGACAGTGGCGGCGAACCGGGGCGGACGGGGATCTTCGAGGAAAGCGGGCGGCGCCAGCCGCGGCTTGATGAGCACAGCGTAGACGCGGAGGAACGGCCCGTACCTGGGCCCAAACGCGGCGCCGAGGAACAGCACACCGGCGAAGACCGGAGCTACGAATCGCGCATCGGCGAGGAAGCCGACAAGGAGAGCGATCGTCAGCACTGCCTGGTTGAAACGTGGGGCTCGGGGGTCGATGGGCTTCGGTTGCATCACGACACCTTAAACCTGACCTGCTGGGTCGACTATTCCCAACCGGTCTCGATCTCTACGATGTTCTCGTGCTGAACCGCCGAATCGTCTCGGCCGCGCTCGGCGCCGCCCTGTTCACCGCAGCCTGCGGCTCCGACGCGGAACCCTCGTCGCCCGAACGTGCGGACGAGGTCGTGACCACCACGACTGACTCGCCGACCACCACGGCACCGACGACGACAACGACGACGTCGCCGCCACCGGAGGGCCCGTCAGGGGTGGACGATGCGACCGACCCTGCGGAACTCGCCAACCGAGTCGCTGCCGCAGAACGGGCCACCCGCGACCCGGCGACGCCGCCGGGCGAGATCCAGCAGGCAGCGTTCGAGCTGCAACAGCTGTATCGCCAGCTCGGGCGGACGCCCGAGTGGGACGCCGAGGTGTTGGACGGGACGCCGCAAGACCTACGCGCGACCGTGACGGCCAATGCCGCCGCTCGCAGGCAGTTCCGGGGCATGCACTCGAAGCTGACCGACACCCTGCCGGCGTGGCGGATCGT
>JBBSLH010000378.1:0-3899 GCA_038255425.1 Acidimicrobiales bacterium | reverse complement strand
TCGCGGTCGACTCGATGAGCACATCGCCATCGTCGACTCGTGCAAGCGCTCGGGCCGCAGGGAGTCCGATGCCGAGTCCGGCGGTCCGGGTCACGGCGCTCTCGCCCCGGAAGAAGACCTCGAAGCTCAGTTCCAGATTGGAGACCTCGCCCTCGACGGGTGTGACCACGACGGCTGACACCGTGTCTGCGTCGGATTCGAACGCGATCCACGGTTCCTGTTCGTGGTACTTCACAGCGTTGGACACCAAGTGCTGAAGCGCACGTGACACCAGGTCGTGGTGGCCGTGCGCGAGTCCGTCGGGTTCGCCATCGACCCGGACGATGGTGTGGCGGGTGACCGACCGGGCGATCTCGCCCAGGTCGAGTGACGTCGGCTCGTCGACGGGATGCGCGGTCTTGATCTCGCTGACGATGAGCAGGTCGTCGAGCAGTTCCTCGGAACGACGAGCGTTGCGGATCAACGCAGGGATGATGACATCGCGTGCCTCGTCCCCGTCTGCGTCGACGAGCAGTTCTGCCAACCCGCGCACGGTCGTGATCGGCGTACGCAGCTCATGGCCCACGACGTTGATGACGCGGCGCCGAATCAGGTCCGTGGCTTCCGTCCGGGGGGAGGTCATGAGTTGGGGTCTTACCGTTCGATGAATCACCTGAGGGCGCAGGCGACTGTCCTGAGAACGCACCGTACGCTCGTTGCCGTGGACCAACAAGCGTATCGGCCTCTGGGAAGACGGGCGTTCCTGGGCGCCTTGGGGCTCGGCGCGACCGGCATCGTCATCGGTTCCCCGATCCAGACGGCCATCGAGTCCGCCTTCCGGCCCCTCGCCGACGCGGACGGCACCGGCCTGACCAACCTGCTCCCCACCACCTCGAAGTTCCGCTTCTACAGCGTGGCCGGGTTCAACCCGGACATCGCCCCGTCGGAGTACCGGCTCGGTGTGACCGGGATGGTCGAGACCCCGCTCGAGTTGTCGTATGGCGACCTGCTCGATCGGCCGATGGTCGGCATCACGCGCGACTTCCAGTGCGTCACCGGTTGGCGGGTTCCCGACGTGGAATGGGCCGGTGTCAAGGTCTCCGACCTGCTGGACGAAGCCGGCGTCGCCGATGGAGCGACCCACCTCAGGTTCTTCAGCTACGACGGCATCTACACGACGACGCTCACCATGGAACAGGCCCGGCGCGACGATGTCCTGGTCGCTACGCAGATGCTCGGCGACGACGTGCGGCGTGAGCACGGGGGTCCAGTGCGGCTGTTCGTCGCGCCGATGTACGGCTACAAGTCACTCAAGTGGCTGGCTGGCTTCGAGGTCACCGACTCGGTCGAGCCTCCGGGGTTCTGGGAGGTCCGTGGGTACGACACCGACGCCTGGGTCGGTGAGTCGAACGGCCGGGCGGACGACCCCACGTGACCGCCACGACGCGCTGGTCTGATCGACAGCGATCACTCGACCATCCGCCACGCCCGCATGCCCACGGCGAGAACGACCGGGCCGAGGGTGGGTTCGTCGTCCGCTTCGCTCGTTCCGAACGCATCGTGCACTGGGTGAGTGCGACTGCGGTGCTCGTCGCGGTGGCGACCGGTGCGATCCTCTACGTCGAACCGCTCGCCGTCGCCATCGGGCGCCGGGAACTCGTGAAGAACCTCCACGTGATCTCGGGGTTCGCGGGAGTCGTGCCGTTCTTGGTCGTCATGTCCGGTCCCTGGCGCGCCAGCCTGCAACGAGACGTCCAGCGGTTCTCCCTCTGGCACGACGACGACGTCCGGTTCCTGCGGCGCAAGACCCGGCACGGCTCGGAGACCGGGAAGTTCAACGGCGGCCAGAAGCTGAACGCGGTGCTCATGTCGTCGGCGCTCGCCGTCATGGTCATGACCGGGACGATCATGAAGTGGTTCGGCCCGTTCCCGCTCGAGTGGCGCTCCGGCGCGACGTTCGTGCACGACTGGGTCTCGTTCGGCCTGTGGTTCCTCATCCCAGCGCACATCATCAAGGCGATCATCACGCCGGGCGCGGTGAAGAGCATGTGGACCGGTTGGGTCCGACGTGACGAAGCCGAGGCCCGGCCGCGCTGGTGGGAGTCGATCACCGACCGGGCCGGCACGTCGGACGACGGATAGGTTGGCGTCCCCCGCTGCCGACAAGAGGTGTGAGAAGACGTGGACGTACGCATCGGTGTGACCTACACCGGCAAGGAACTCGACATCGACCTCGGCGACGACGCCGACGCCGATGCGCTGCAGGCCGACGTGGACGCTGCCATGGGCGGTTCGACCCCGGTGCTGTGGGTGACGGACAAGAAGGGCCGTCGGCTCGGGATCCCCACCGACAAGCTCGCCTACGTCGAGATCGGCAGTCCCGACGCAGAGCGCCGCATCGGCTTCGCCACCTGAGTTGACCCCGCTCCTCGATCGCAAGCTGCTCTTCGTCACCGGCAAGGGGGGCGTGGGCAAGTCCACCGTCGCCGCGGCCATCGCGGCGTTGGCGGCCGACCGGGGCAAGCGCACGCTCGTCTGTGAGGTCGACGCGAAGGGCAACCTCGCTGACTTCTTCGAAGCCGCGAAGACCGGATTCTCGCCCACCGAGGTCTCGAAGAACGTCTTCGCGATGTCGATGAACACCGAGGAGTCCCTCAAGGAATACCTCAGCCTCCAACTCAAGCTGCCGCTCGTCGCCCGCATCGGGCCGCTGGCACGGACGTTCGACTTCGTGGCCAACGCGGCGCCCGGCGTGAAGGAGATCCTGACCGTCGGCAAGCTGGCCTTCGAGGTCCGCGAGCGCAACTACGACCTCGTCGTGGTGGACGCCTCGGCCAGCGGCCACATCGTCGGTCAGTTGGCAGCGCCGGATGCGATCAAGGAACTGGTCCAGGTGGGCCTGGTCCGCGACCAGACCGGTTGGATGATGGACATCCTCGGCGATCCGGCGCAGACCGGCGTCGTGATCGTGGCCGCCCCGGAGGAGATGCCGGTGCAGGAGACGATCGAACTGGCCGCTCGGCTCCAGGAGGAGACCGTCGTCGACCTCGCCGCCGTCGTCGTCAACCGGGTCCTGCCCGAGCTGTTCAACCGGGCAGAGGAAGCGCTCTTCGAGCAGCTCCGCGAGGACCCGATCGTCGAGCAGCTGACCGAGGTCACCGGCGGCCCTGCTCGCCCAGTGCTCGATGCCGCAGACCTCGCCGTCACCCTCCGCCGCTCGCGTGCGGGTCACCTGACCCGCCTGCGTGAGGAACTCCCTGACGAGCTCCCTTTGCTGTATGTGCCCTATCTCTTCCAGCGGACGCACGGCGTCCGCGCGACGAAGATGATCGCCGGCTACCTCGGCGAGGAACTGGGTTACTGATGGCTCGGCGTCCGAAGAAGCCCTCGCCGTCGGGAACGCTCGAGCAGCTGCTCGCGGCCAAGGAGATCGTCATCTGCTGCGGCTCCGGCGGCGTCGGCAAGACGACGACCGCGGCGGCACTCGGAGCGATGGCGGCGACCCACCTCGGCGGCAAGGTCCTGGTGGTGACCGTCGACCCTGCCCGGCGTCTGGCCAATGCGCTCGGTCTCGAATCGTTCGGCAACGTCGAGACGCAGGTCCCTCCGGAAGCGTTCACCGCGGCCGGCGTCGAGCCCCAGGGTGAGCTCTGGGCGGCGATGCTCGACACCAAGCAGTCATGGGACGACCTCGTCCGTCGGCACGCGCCGGACGCCGCCACCCGTGACGCGATCCTTGCGAACCCGCTCTACACGAACATCACCGGCCGCTTCGTCCAGAGCCACGACTACATCGCGATGGAACGCCTCTACGAGATCCACGCGTCCGGTCGCTACGACCTGGTGATCGTCGACACGCCGCCCACGCGCAATGCGATCGACTTCCTCGAGGCGCCGGAGCGCATGGCCGACTTCTTCTC
>JBBSLH010000377.1:0-3913 GCA_038255425.1 Acidimicrobiales bacterium | reverse complement strand
TCTGCTTCATGGACGGCGACGGCTCGCTCGACCCTGCGGACCTGCCGCTCGTCGTCGATGCGGTCGCCGACGATTCCGAGGACCTCGTGATGGGTCGCCGCATCGCCGCTCGTGGGGCATGGCCTGCGCATGCGCGGCTCGCCAACCGGGTGCTGTCGGCCGAGCTGAATCGACGCAGCGGGTCGTCCCTCCGCGACATCGGACCGATGCGTGCGATGCGGCGGACGGCGTTGCTCGACCTGGGTATGACCGATCGACGGTTCGGGTGGCCGCTCGAGATGGTCGTGCGGGCACAGGCCGCTGGCTGGCGGATCGCTGAGGTCGACGTCCCGTACGTCGAACGAGAGGGCCGATCGAAGGTCACCGGCACGGTGCAGGGGACGCTGCGAGCCGTGCGCGACATGAGTCGCATCCTGGCCGAGCATCGAACGTGACCGTCGTACACACGCCGAGTGTTCACACCAACGAAAGGACCAGGCCCACCTGCGCGAGGTGGTACGTCACCATGACCGCCACCCGTCCCCATGGGTAGTCCTCGATGAACCGGGTCCAGGCGATCAGCGCGTCGCTCGCGTAGAACGACACCGCACCTGCGATGGCGACGACGTTCCCGGTCGCCGACGCGGACACCACCATCGCGGAGATCACCGCCATGTAGGCGATCACCGGCGCGAGCAGTTCGGGTTCGTCGCCGGCTCGCACGGCCATCCCGATCCGCAGTCCAAGGATCGGGATGGCGACCAGCACCACCACGAGTCCCACGACCAGGCCGGCCGTCGAGCTGTCGTACGACTGCAGTCCCACGATGTACGCCACGTGTCCGACGAGGAACGACGCGAGCCCGGGGATGAAGAGATCGCTCGGGAGCATGAGGAAGACGTCACCAGCGAGCGAGAACGCGAGCGCCACGACGAACCATGTCCGAGCGGTGCCATCGACGTCGTCGAGGGCCAGGGCGGCCCCGATGAGCACCACCATGGTGAGCGGCTTCATCACGTATTCGAGACGTCGCTCATCGCGTGCGACGGCGAACCAGTCGAGTGCGGCGACCACGAGCGTCGTGGCGAGCAGGGCGCCCGCCAACGTCGTCATCCGACCGCCTCGTCCCAGGAGAGTCCGTCCTCGAGCGCCATGCGATAGCGGACCGTCTTGGCTGGCCAGTTCCAGCCGAGTGCGCCGGTCACCATGCCGTCGCGTCCGTACAACGCCACGAACTTTCCCTCGTCGATCGACCCGTGCACGACGGCCATCTCACCGTCCGCCCGACCGGCGAGTTGCAGCCGGACGTCGTACTGATCGGACCAGAACCACGGCACGGGGTCGAAGTCGACCGCCTCGCCGTCGTCGGCAAGAAGCCGGCGGCCGGCCGCACGGCCCATGTCCACCGCATGGTCCCAGTGCTCGATCCGAACCGGCCCGTAGCGCGGGCTGTCCCAGCGAGCGACGTCGCCGCAGGCCACGACGCCCGGAGCCACGAGGCAGGTCGAGTCGGCGACGACCCCGTTGTCGACCGGCACGCCGGAACGCTCCAACCAGGCGGTGTTGGGCTCGACGCCGATCCCGACGACCACGATGTCGGCATCGAGACGCGACCCGTCAGACAGGAGAACCGTCTCGACCCGATCCGTGCCATCGAGGGCGTCGACGCCGATGCCCAGACGGACGTCGACGCCCTCGGCGCGGTGCACCGACGCGATCGCACGACCGATCTCCTGGCCCAACACCCGCACGAGGGGTTGCTCGAGCGGCTCGACGATCGTCACCGCGTGCCCGCGTCGGCGACAGGTCGCTGCCACCTCCGCTCCGATGAAGCCGGCGCCGATCACGACGACGCGATCGGGTCCGGCGTCGAGATCGGCCCGCAAGCCCAACGAATCGTCGAGAGAACGGACGACATGGACTCCCGCGAGATCCGGTTGGCCCGAGAGTCTGCGGGGCGTGGCGCCGGACGCGATGACGAGTCCGTCGAACGAGATCGAGTCGTCGCCACGCAAGCCGAGGACATTGCTGGACAGGTCCACCGACGTTGCTCGCTCACCGAGCAGCCAGTCGATCTCGAGATCGTCGTCGAGCGCCGCCGCCCACGCGGTGGTCTCGGCGTCGTCTCCGGACAACACGCCCTTCGAGAGTGGCGGCCGTTGGTAGGTGCGAACCGGCTCGTCGCCGACGATCCGAATCCGTCCGTCGAACCCTGCGACCCGTAGTTCTGATGCGGCCATGAAGCCGGCGATCGAGCCGCCGACGACCACGACGTCATGCACGCGCCGGCCGCCCTCCCGTCACGCGCCCGATCAATCGTCGGCGATCGAGATCGCCTGCTTGGGACAGCGGCGAACCGCTTCCTCGACCTTGTCGCGCAGCTCCGGGCCGGGCTCCTCCTGCAGGATGTACAGGAAGTCGTCGTCACGAACTTCGAAGACCTCGGGAGCGACACCCATGCAGATCGCATTGGACTCGCACAGATCGAAATCGACGACCACCTTGTAACCCATCTCGCAGCAACCCTTCGTTCGCGTCAAGTTGTCCGAAGCGTACCGCCTGTCCCATGGCAGGCTCCGACCCATGCCGAGGCCCAGATCGCTCTCCGCTGCGCAGGCCCGCCGGCTCGTCTTGCGCGCGCAAGGGCTCGATCGGGGACGGCCGACGGGGCGAGTCGATCGTCGTCACCTCCGAGGCGTGATCGACCAGCTGGGACTGATCCAGATCGACTCCGTCAACGTCCTGGCTCGTACGCAATACCTGACGATGTTCTCGCGTATCGGCCCGTACGACACGGCCCTGTTCGACGAGATGGCGTACGTCGACAACGAGATGTTCGAGTACTGGGGTCACGTCGCCTCGCTCGTCGCCACCCGGTTCCATCCCCACCTTCGTTGGCGGATGAAGGACGACCACGACTGGGGAAGCCTCGCCAGAGTCGGCGAGGAGTACCCGGAGCTGGTGAAAGCGCTCGAAGCCGAGATCCACGCCAGCGGGCCGTGGAGTGCAGGTGATCTCGACGAGTCCGGCCAACGAAAGGGCCCGTGGTGGGGATGGGGAGACACCAAGCGTGCGCTCGAATACCTGTTCTGGAGCGGACGGGTCGGGGCACTCCGCCGCGGCAACTTCGAGCGCGTCTACTGCGCACCAGCGCACGCCGTCCCCTCGTCGGTGCTCGAGCTCCCGGCGCCGGACGCCGCCATCGCCCATCGCTCGCTGCTTCTGCACGCCGCACGGATGCACGGCGTCGGCACCGCGCGCGACCTCGCAGACGTGTGGCGACAACCGATCCGTCTCGCTCGGCGACATCTCGACGATCTTGCGGCCGAAGGCCAGCTCGAGGTCGTCGACGTCGAGGGTTGGCGAGACCAGGCGTACCTGTCACCCGACGTCACGCTTCCCCGTCGCACGGCTGCCTGCGCGCTGGTGTCGCCGTTCGATTCGGTGATGTGGGAACGAGACCGGGTGGAGCGACTGTTCGACTTCCGGTATCGGATCGAGATCTATGTGCCGAAGCCCAAGCGCGTCTACGGCTACTACGTGCTCCCGTTCCTTCTCGGCGACACGTATGTGGCTCGGGTGGACCTCAAGGCCGACCGTGCCGGCAAGCGCTTGTTGGTCCAATCGGCACACGCCGAACCCGACCTCGATCGACGGGGCACGGACGAGGTCGAGGTGGCCGAACGACTGTCCGCCGAACTGCAGACGATGGCGTCGTGGCTCGGTCTCGACGACGTACACATCGTCGGTGGTGGCGACCTGTCGGTCGCGCTCAGTGCGGTGAACGCCGGCACCTGAGCGGCGCTCGCGACTCAGGCGTCGGGCCAGGCCGTCAGCACCTCGACGCCATCATCGGTGACCAGGAGCGTGTGCTCGAACTGCGCCGTGCGCTTTCGGTCGATCGTCACCGCGGTCCAGCCGTCGTGCCAGACCT
>JBBSLH010000376.1:0-3943 GCA_038255425.1 Acidimicrobiales bacterium | reverse complement strand
GATCAGCTGCGAGGTCTCGCCGCAGATGCGGGAGTACGAGCGGTTCAACACGGTGTGTGCGAACGCCTACGTGCAGCCACTGATGGCGTCGTATCTCGTGCGGCTCCGCGATCAGCTGCGAGCTCGGTCGATGGCCTGTCCGCTCTACCTGGTCCATTCCGGGGGTGGGCTGATGAGCGTCGAGTCCGCCGCGTCGTTCCCAGTACGTCTCGTCGAATCCGGCCCGGCAGGCGGCGCGATCTTCGCCGCCGACCTCGCCGCGCGCTACGGCCGCGATCGTGTCCTGTCATATGACATGGGCGGCACCACGGCGAAGATCTCGTTGATCGAGGACCACCGACCTCAGACCGCCAAGACCTTCGAGGTCGACCGCACCGCTCGCTTCAAGAAGGGCAGCGGCATGCCGATCTCGATCCCCGTGATCGACATGATCGAGATCGGCGCGGGCGGTGGATCGATCGCCAGTGTCGACCGCCTCGGTCAGATCCGGATCGGCCCGCACAGCGCCGGCTCAGAGCCCGGCCCGGCTGCCTATGCGCTCGGAGGCGAGCACGCAACCGTCACCGACGCCAACCTGGAGCTCGGACGGCTCCACCCAGACACGTTCGGTGCGACGGACATCGATCTCTCGCCGGACCTCGCCGGCGCGGCGATCAGCCGGTCGGTGGGCGAGCCGCTCGGGCTCGGACCGACGGCCGCCGCCGTCGGCATCGCCGAGGTGGTCGACGAGAACATGGCCAACGCGGCACGAGCGCATGCGGTGGAGCGCGGGAAGGACCTGTCGGGGTTCACGATGATCGCGTTCGGTGGCGGCGCTCCTCTCCATGCAGGCCGACTCATGGACAAGCTCGGCCTCGACGAGCTCGTCGTGCCGCCCGGCGCGGGCGTGGGCTCGGCGATCGGATTCCTGGTGGCGCCGTTCTCCTACGAGGCGATCCGCAGCTTCTACACGACGACCTCCGACTTCGACATCGACGGATCGAACACGGTCTTGCGAGAGTTGACCGAGGAGGCCATGTCGTTCGTCCGCCAAGGAGTTGCTGACGGCGACTCGTTCGACGTCGTGGTCGAGCGTCAGGTGTCGATGCGCTATGTCGGGCAAGGGTGGGAGATCCCGGTCACCCTCGACGAGCACGCCACGTTCGACGAGCTCGCAGCTGCCCTGCTCACCGCGGAGTTCACCAAGGCCTACGAGGCGTTCTTCGGTCGGGCGATCGACGACCTGCCCATCGAAGCGGTCAGCTGGTCGGTCCGAGTGTCGTCGGTGGTGCCACCCCCGCACCGAGTCGAGCTCCACCGGAGCGGCACGCCGATCAACGTTCAACCCGTCACGCGAAGTGCGTACGACTCGGTCGCCGGTGTTCGCGTCGACACCGCGGTCCTCGACCGGGGGGACCTGCCGGTCGGCTCGTCGATCGCCGGCCCGGCGATCATCGCCGAGTCGCAGACCACCACGGTGCTCGGCTCGAACCACACCTGCACGGTGCAGGCGGACGGCGCGTTGCTGATCACCCGCATCCAGGAGAGAGGCTGACCGTCATGGCCATCATGGAAGAGGATCAGGCAGCGGACCTCGCGGCCCAGCGTCGTGCGTTGCTGTTCCAGGTCATGTGGAACCGGCTCATCTCCGTCGTCGAGGAGCAGGCACTGACGCTCGTCAGGACGGCGTTCAGCACATCGGTGCGCGAGGCCGGCGACCTGTCCGCAGGAGTGTTCGATCCGGACGGTCGGATGATCGCCCAGGCCGTGACCGGTACGCCCGGGCACGTCAACACCATGGCTGCGGCCGTGCCGCACTTCATCGCCGACATCGGTCGCGACCGGATTCTCCCGGGCGACGTCTACATCACCAACGATCCGTGGAAGGGCACCGGTCACCTCCACGACATCACCGTGACGACGCCGGTGTTCCGTCGTGTCGACGGCGAGGAACCGTTGATCGGCTTCTTCGCCTCGACTGCGCACGTGGTCGACATCGGCGGTCGGGGCTACGGGCCCGACGGGAAAGAGGTCTACGAGGAGGGACTCCGCATCCCGATCATGAAGTGGGCCGACCGCGGCCGCTTGAACACGGACCTCGTGACCATCGTGCGAAACAACGTGCGTGAGTCCGATCAGGTGATCGGCGACATCCACGGCCTCGCGGCGTCGAACGAGACCGGTCGCAGGCGCCTCCTCGACATGCTCGACGAGTTCGAACTCGACGACCTCGGCGAGATCGCCGACTTCGTGTTCGAGAGCACCACCCGGGCCACGCTCGACGCCATCAACGGCGTCCCGAACGGCACCTATCGAAACGAGATGGTGGTCGACGGCTACGGAGAGCCGGTCACGCTCGTCACCGCGCTCACGGTCAACGACGACTCGATCCACGCAGACTTCACCGGCACATCGCCGGTGTGTGGGCTCGGGATCAACGTCCCGCTCGGCTATGCCCACGCGTACTTCACCTACGGGATGCTCGTGGCGATCGGCTCCGAACTGCCGAACAACTTCGCCTCGCTGTCGAGGTTCACAGTGAGCGCGCCGGAGCATGTGATCCTGAACGCCAAGCACCCGGCCCCAGTCTCCGTACGCCACGTACTCGGACACTTCGTCACCGACCTGTGCCTCGGCGCCCTCGAGTCGGCGCTCCCGGACAGGATTCCGGCGGAGGGTTCCGGTGCGCTCTGGAACTTCCAGGCGAGCGCTCGCTCTGCCGATCCCGACGCGCCTCGGCCGCCGATGGAATTGCTCATGTTCAACAGTGGCGGAACCGGCGCCCGGCCAGCGCTCGACGGCCTTACCTCCACCGCCTTCCCCTCCGGTGTGCGCACGATGTCGGTCGAGGCGACCGAGCAGGTGGGCCCGATCGTCATCTGGCGCAAGGAGATCCGTCCGGACAGCGGCGGAGCGGGTCGTCAGCGAGGTGGCCTCGGCCAGGTCATCGAGCTCGGACCCACCGACGGCTACCAGTTCGACTTCTCCGCCATGTTCGACCGTATCGACCATCCAGCGCGTGGTCGTCGGGGCGGTGGTGACGGCGCTCCCGGTCGCGTGTACCTCGACGACGGGACGCCGTTCGAGGGCAAGGGGAAGCAGGTCGTTCCCGCTGGCCGCCGACTGGTGCTCGAGCTGCCCGGCGGCGGGGGATTCGGTGACCCGGCCGAGCGGGCTGCAGATGCGGACGAGAACGACAGACGCCAGGGATACGTCACCGAGTGACGGAGTCGGGCAACTACGTTGCCCAGATGATCGATGACGAACGGCGCAGTGTCGTGGAAGCGTTCTGGGCGACGTTGGCGGATCGCGACTGGGACCGGCTGGCCACCTTCCTCGACGACACCAGCGAGTACTGGGACGTCCCGATCGGACGGGAGAACGGCGCGACCGGGCCAGCGAACATCGTCAAACGACTCCAGCTCGGGCTCGCTCCACTGGCGGCGTACACGAATCACCCGGAGCACACGATCGTCGAGGGTGAACACGTCGTGTCCATCCACTCCGAGTCGTGGACGTGGGACGACGAGCACCAGTACACCCTGCAGTTCGCCACCCATCAACGAGTGGTCGACGGCGTGATCGTCGAGTGGCGTGACTACAGCGACATGGGCGGTCTCATGGCCGCAGCACCTGCCTGGTGGCATGAGCGCCTCGCCGCCGACGACCTCTCCTGGCGAACGCCGAACTGACATCGATCCGGTCGGCAGTGGCAGATGGCGTGCCTGTTACGGTCTCGATCATGCGGGCTGCTGTCCTCGGTCCTCTCCGACTCCACATCGACGACGAGGAGATTCAGCTCCAGGCGCCCAAGGAACGAGCCATCGTCTCGGTACTCGCGCTGCGAGCGCCCGACGCAGTCTCGTCCGATGTCCTGATCGACGCAGCCTGGGGCGCGGGAGCTCCCCTCGATGCCCCGGAGTTGTTCCGGTCGGCGATCCGTCGTCTCCACGCGCAGATGGGG
>JBBSLH010000375.1:0-3971 GCA_038255425.1 Acidimicrobiales bacterium | reverse complement strand
GATGGACCTGCTGCCGCCAGTCGGATGGGGCGACGTCGTCACCACCCGTGACCTCGATACTCGGGTTGCGGTGATCCGCGCCGAGATCCACGAAGCGAAGGCCGGTCTGCTCATCAAGCTGTTCTTCGGGATGGTCGCCAGCAACGCCACACTCGTCGGGCTCGTCTTCGCCGCTGTCCGCCTCGGCTAGAGCGGTCCTCGCACGCCCCGACGCACCCGCTGTCGGATCGCGAGCGTTCCGAGCGCCACAGCGCCGGCGGCCAGGAGTGGCCATCGTTGATCGTGTCCGGTGGCGGGCAGCGGTGGCATCGCCGGCCGAACTGACTCCGGCGCGGTTGGCCCGTCCGCCACGCCGGCCGAGGGACTGCTGGAACCAGCCGCCTCCGACGCGAGCTCGACTTCGATCAGGACCGGCCGGTTGGCGGGCAGGTCGAAGGTGAGCGCCTCGAGCGCGGCCGTCGTCGGCGCGTCTGGCCCCGACGTCGACAGTCTCGACACCGTCGCGGAAGCCACCGGCGCTCCCACGTCGAGCGCGATCGTGCGGTCGGTCGGGGTGGCGACCGAGAACGACGTCACCAGCACACGGACGATGTCGCCGTCTCGAGCGGCGAGGGCCCACAGCCCGCCCTCGGGGTCGTCGCCGCTCAGGTCGAGCACCGTCGTCCCGGCCATCGAGCCCCACCAGTCGAACAGCCACCACACGGGCTTGCGTACGCCGTCGGCCGACGCCGTGCCCCAGTCGCCGCACATCGGGTCGGGTGCATCGTCGGGCTGGTCGCAGTGTCGGTCGACGGCGGCGAAGAACTGCGCCGCACCAGTTCCCGAGCGCTGCGCTTCGATGAGGCCGCCGGCCGTGTGCGCCGCGCCTTCGGCGGTGTCGTGCCGGAGGTCGAGGCCGCCGGACGACAGGTGCCACTCGGTCAGCACGGCGTCCGGTGGTTCACCGTCCGGGGCGGTGAACGGGGCGGCCATGAGCTGCACCAGCTCGGAGCTCAGGCCGATGATGCGTGGCGACGCCACCGGATTCGTGCCCTTGAGCGCCTCGTAGGCCGCGGCTGAGGCGGGGTCGGTGAACTCCGAGCCGTCGGGGCCGAGGAGCGGCTGGTTCGTGTACGAGTGCCACGACAGATAGTCCGGCGTGCGGCCTGCCGCCTCGCCGGCGACGGCGAACGACTCGATCGTCACCAGGTCGGCGAACAGCGCGCCGGGACCGCCCCAGTGGATCTGTCCGCCGGCGGCTTCGATCGCCAGCACGGCCCGAGCCTGCGCCGCCGCGTCGAGTGGGACGTCGTGGAGGAGTTGGCCGTGCGACGTCGGTGGGAACTCGGGCTCGTTGCCCGACTCGAACCACGTCGGACGGGCACCGGTCGGACGTTGGTCGACGCCGTAGCGGGTCATCGCCGCTTTGACCGCGGCTTCGTAGCCGGCTGATCCTGCGCCCGGCGACCACGGTGGCCGTGCCACGAGGACGATCAACGGGGTGGCGCCGATCGCTCGGATCTCGGCGACGTGGCGGTCGGGGAGCGTCCAGTCGTAGACGCCGGGCGCGGTGGTGATCTTCGAGAAGTCGACCGACCACATCCGCACCAGGCCCGGCTCGAGTGGACCGACAGCGCTCCCGCCCTCACGCCAGTTGAAGCCGGACAGGTCGGTGCCGACGGTCCCGATGTCGGAGGTCACGTCGACGGTCACCGTCGTCGGCTCGTCGGACTGGGCCGCGGTCGGTGGTGCCAATGCGGTGAGCAGCGCCAACACGATCGCCGCGGCCGCGATCGCTCCGCGGCGTGTCGATGGTCTGGTCCCGATCCCCGGCTTTGGTCGCACGGGGCGAGTCTGCCCGCTCAGGACAGGGCCATAGACCCGGACGTCCTGGACGCGGGTCTCGGCGATTCCGCGACGATGTCGGTGGTGGGCTCCGACGTGTCGGTGTCGTCCACGGCCTCGGGCTCGTCCGAAGACGTGCAGGCCGCGACGAAGAGCAGGAGACAGGCGACGACGCCCGACCACGTCCGTCGTTCGCGCCGGATGTCGTCCTGTGTGTCCATCCTTCAGCGCCTCACCGAGCGAGCTCAGGCGGAATGCGACTCGAGCATGCTCACGCTGCCGTGCGGTGCGCCGGATCGTGGTCGATTCGACTGCTCTCCGTCGGCTTCGGCACGGATCGAATCGAAGGGGTGGCCTCCTCGGCGTGGATCGACGCGACCGTTGCTCCGAGCATGCCGCCGAATCCCGGTCCACCCCAGAAGCCAGCGAACGCGGCGACGCCGAGTGAAGGAACGAGGCCGGCGCCAGCGTTCAACATGATGCCGACGGTGACGCTGGCGACGATGACGAAACCGGCGGCCGCGCCTTGGAGCATTCCTCGACCGGCCGCATGCTCGACGGGCCCCTCGTTCGTCGTCCTCATTGACTGCCTCCGTTGTCCATCGGTTGCCGTGGCTATATTACTAGCAACGACTAGATAAAATTACAAGGAGTCTCATGACGGCGATGGCAGACGGCCTGGACGGCGACCTCGACGCCCGCTCGAAGGTTCACGACGTCGTGGTGGACTTCTACCGCGAGGTCGTCGTCGACGATCTGCTCGCACCGGTGTTCGGCGAGGTCGCCGAGGTCGACTGGGCGGTCCACATCCCCAACCTGATCGACTATTGGTGCCAGGTGTTGTTGGGAGAGCGGGGTTACAACGGCTACATCCTCGGACCGCACCAGGCCGTCCACGATCTCAGCCCGTTCCACGTAGGGCTGTTCGACCGGTGGTACCTGCTCTGGGTGGACAGCATCGACACCCGATGGGCCGGGCCCTTCGCCGAACGGGCCAAGACCCACGCGGCACGGATCGCGCATGTCCTGTCCCGGAAGCTCATCGACGAGGACTGGTCTGTCCCCGTGTGATCGGCGCCGATAGATCGGACTACGATCTACTGGTGCTTCGGAGAATGCCGGTCTTCCGACCCCTGTCAGGCCTTGTCATCATGGTCGGCGTCGCCGGCGGCGTCATCGGGGCTGCATACGTGTCGGCGCTCCGTGGTCTCGAACACCTCATCGGACCCGATGGACACAGCGACGCCGTCGTGATCGGCGTCCTCGTCGCGTCCGGGCTCGGAATCGCCGTACTGATCCGGTGGCTGGGCGACCCTGGCGACGTGGAGTTGCTCGTCGACAACATCCATCTGACGGGCGGGTCTGACGACAGCCGAGCGCTTCGATCGCTGATCCCGGTGTCGTTGCTCGGCATCGCCGCTGGCGGTGCGCTCGGGCCAGAGGCGCCGTTGGTGCAAACGGCGGGAACCGTCGGGACGGTCATCGGCAATCGGGCCAGACAGGATCCTGGCCAACGCCGGATCCTGACCATCACAGGCATGGCGGCGGCGTTCACCGTGCTCTTCGGCGCCCCACTGGGTTCGGCGGTGTTCGCGGTCGAGATCCTCCACCGACGAGGCCTCGAATACTACGAAGCCCTGATGCCCGCACTCGGCGGTGCCCTCATCGGCTTCGCGGTGTATCTCGGATTGGAGCAGACGGGGTTCGGGCCCGTCTTCCAACTCCCGACTTCCGATGTCGGTGCCGTCTCCGACCTCGGGTGGGCGGCGGTCGCCGCCACCGTCGGGTCTGCGCTGGCGGTTGCGTTCACCGTTCTGGTGCGAGCCACGCGACGACTCGTCGTACACCTGCCGGTGTTCTTTCGGCCTGCCGTCGGCGGCCTCGTCGTGGGCCTGCTGAGCTTGTGGTCTGTCGGCGCCCTCACGTTCGGAGAACATCAACTCGCAGACCTTGCGCTCCCCGGCGTGACGGTGTCGGCGCTGGTCGCAGCACTGATCTGCAAACTCGTCGCCAGCTCCGTGTGCGTGTCGACCGGGTGGCGAGGTGGCTTCATCATCCCGCTGTTCTTCGTCGGTGCCGCCGCCGGACTCCTCCTCCACCACGCGCTCCCCGGCGTCGACGCCACGATGTTGATGGCATGCGCGATG
>JBBSLH010000374.1:0-4008 GCA_038255425.1 Acidimicrobiales bacterium | reverse complement strand
TGCGCGGTGTCGGGCGGAGCGGACTCACTGGCGCTCCTCGCCCTTGCCGTCGACGCGGACCTCGACGTCACGGCCGTCCACGTCGACCACGGGCTCCGGCCGGAGAGTGCGGGGGAAGCCGACGTGGTCGCCGCTGCTGCGCATCGACTCGGCGCCGGCTTCCGCGCCGAGCGCGTCACCGTCGAACCGGGCGGCGACCTGGAGGCTCGGGCGCGTCGCGCCCGCCACGGCGTCCTTCCCGACGACGCGCTGTTCGGGCACACGGCCGACGACCAGGCCGAGACGGTCGTGCTCGCACTGTTGCGCGGCGCCGGGCTCGACGGCATCCGCGCCATGACGCCGGAGCGCCACCCGATCCTCCGTCTGCGACGAGTGGAGACCGAGGCCATCTGCGCCGACCTGGGTTTCGTTCCCGTACGGGATCCGAGCAACGACGATCCCCGCTTCTGGCGGAACCGTGTCCGGCACGAGGTCCTGCCGCTCCTCGACGAGATCGCCGAACGGGACGTCAGCCAGCTCCTGGCCCGGTCGGCGGAGGTCGTGGCCGCCGATGTCGAGCACCTCGACGCCCTTGCCTCGCTCATCGACCCGACCGATGCACGTGCGCTCGCCGCTGCGCCGCTGGCGCTCGCCCGCCGGTCGGTGCGGTCATGGCTCCGCAGCTGCGACCCGCAGGGGCATCCACCGGACCTCGCGTCCGTGGAACGGGTGCTCGATGTCGCTCGGGGACATGCCGTCGCCGCACAGGTCACGGGCGGGGTCGAGATCCGGCGATCGAACCAGCGGCTCGAGGCTTGGCCCACCGGAGCACGCGGCTAGGTTCGGCGCGCGTGAGCGAACACCCGGACGAACTGATCGGCGATGTGCTCGTCACGGCAGACGAGCTGCGTGCCCGCATCACCGAGCTCGGCAAGGAGATCGCTGCCGACTACGAGGGCAAGACCCCGTTGCTGGTCGCGGTCCTCAAGGGTGCATTCATCTTCATGGCCGATCTGGCTCGGTCGATCGACGTGCCCGTCGAGGTCGACTTCATGGCGGTGTCGTCGTACGGAGCGAGTACGAGATCTTCCGGCGTGGTCCGGATCGTCAAGGACCTCGACATCGACCTGGCCGATCGCCACGTGATCATCGTCGAGGACATCATCGATTCGGGCCTCACGCTCCGATATCTCCGCAAAACGCTCCGGGCGCGCCAACCGGCGTCGCTCGAGGTCTGCGCGCTCTTCGTGCGTGAAGGCAACCAGGAAGCCGACGTCGACCTCCGCTACGTGGGTTTTCGCATCCCTCCGGCGTTCGTCATCGGGTACGGCCTCGACGTGGCCGAGCGGTACCGCAACCTCCCCGACATCCGGAACTATCTCGGCGCCGAGTGACCCGGCCCGCGAGGGCCATGGCGCCGGGATCCCGGTAGCATCTCCGGATCCCCATGAAACGCTTCCGTCGCTCCACATTCCTCTGGGTCGCACTCGTCGTGGCCGCCGTGTTCATCGGCGGCACCTTCCTGCGCCAGGGCCCCGATGTCGAAGATCTCGACCTGAACGCGTTCCGCGAGGCGGTCGCTGACGGTGACATCGAGACCGCGACCATCAAGGATCGCAGCCATGAGGTCACCGGCGAGCTCGGTGACGGCACCGAGTACAAGGTGTCGTACCCGGCTGAGTTCGCCGACGAACTGACGACCGAGCTCTCTGAAGCTCGCCCGTCGATCGACATCGAGACCGACCAGCAGCAGGACTCCATCTGGGTCTCGCTGTTGTTCAGCCTTCTTCCGCTGCTGATCCTCTTCGGTCTCTTCCTGTTCGTGATCAACGCCATGCAGGGCGGTGGCAGCCGCGTCATGCAGTTCGGGAAGGCCAAGGCCAAGCAGTTCAACAAGGACCAGCCGCAGGTCACGTTCGACGACGTCGCCGGCGCAGAAGAAGCGGTCGAAGAACTCCGCGAGATCAAGGACTTCCTCAAGGATCCGGCCAAGTTCCACGCCATCGGCGCCAAGATCCCGCGCGGCGTGCTGTTGGTCGGACCTCCGGGCACCGGCAAGACGCTTCTCGCTCGCGCCGTGGCCGGTGAGGCCGGTGCACCGTTCTTCTCGATCTCCGGCTCGGACTTCGTCGAGATGTTCGTCGGTGTGGGCGCGTCTCGCGTGCGCGACCTGTTCGAACAGGCCAAGGCCCAAGCGCCGGCCATCATCTTCATCGACGAGATCGACGCCGTCGGCCGGCACCGCGGTGCCGGCATGGGTGGCGGCCACGACGAGCGAGAGCAGACGCTCAACCAGATGCTCGTCGAGATGGACGGCTTCGAAGCCCAGACCGGTGTGATCCTGATCGCGGCCACGAACCGACCCGACATCCTCGATCCTGCCCTCCTCCGGCCCGGCCGGTTCGATCGCCAGATCGTGGTCGACCGTCCCGACCTGGAGGGACGCAAGGCGATCCTCGACGTGCACTCGAAGGGCAAGCCGCTCGCCGACGACGTCGACAACACGGTCATCGCCCGTCGGACGCCTGGTTTCACCGGTGCAGACCTCGCCAACCTCATGAACGAGGCGGCGCTCCTGGCCGCTCGGAACTCCGTCGACACGATCGACATGGCGATCGTCGAGTCATCGATCGATCGGGTGCTCGCCGGTCCCGAGCGCAAGACGCGGGTCATGTCCGAGAAGGAGCGCAGGGTCACCGCATATCACGAGAGCGGGCATGCGCTGGTCGGCCACGTCCTCGAGCACTGCGACCCGATCCACAAGGTCTCGATCGTCGCTCGCGGTCGGGCGCTGGGCTGGACGCTCGCCCTGCCGGTCGAGGACCGCTACACCCACACCAAGTCCGAACTCGTCGATCGCCTCGCCATGCTCCTGGGCGGCCGGACCGCCGAGGAGGTCGTCTTCGGCGAGATCACCACGGGCGCAGCCGACGACATCGAGAAGGCCACCGAGATCGCTCGGGCCATGGTCACCGCCTACGGCATGAGCGACAACGTCGGACCGCTGGCCCTCGGCGCGAAGCAAGGCGAGATCTTCCTCGGCAAGGACTACGGCCACGAGGCCAACTACTCCGACTCGGTGGCCGCGACCATCGACCAGGAGATCCGGCTGCTGGTCAACAACGCGCATGATCGGGCCGAGGCGATCCTCACCGCCTACCGCTCGACCCTCGACAAGTTGGCCACCGAGATGCTCGACAAGGAGACGCTCGACGACACCGAACTCGATCGCATCTTCGGCGACATCGAGACCTGGGTCGACCCCGATCCGTCGGCGCTCGACGTCGATGAGGCCGGCGAGTCCGACCTGCCCGCGCCGGTCGTCGAGGCCGACGTGCCTGCCGTCGTGGCGACCGAGCGTTCGCAACCCGACGCTGCACCGGCCGCCGAGCCGGTTCGTCAGCGGCGTTCGCGCCGGCGGTTCCGTCTTCGTCCCGGAACCTCCGGAACGTGACCGCACCCGAGGACGAGCGCCCCACGCTCGCGCCCGAAGTCGACCAGCCACGCATCGAGGCCGCCGTTCGCGAAATCCTCGCGGCCGTCGGGGAGGACCCCGAACGCGACGGGCTGCTCGACACGCCGGCGCGTGTCGCACGGATGTACGCGGAGATCTTCTCCGGGCTGCACGACACGCCGGACCGGCACCTGAAGACGACCTTCGAGGCGGACCACGACGAGATGGTCATGGTGCGCGACATCCCGATCTACTCGGCGTGCGAGCACCACCTCATCCCGTTCATCGGCAACGCCCACATCGCCTACATCCCGAACGACAACGGTCGCATCACCGGGCTGTCGAAGCTGGCCCGCCTCGCCGATGTGTTCGCCAAGCGCCCGCAGGTGCAGGAACGCTTGACCGTGCAGATCGCCGATGCGCTCGACCGGGTACTCGAGCCGAAGGGCGTCCTGGTCGTCGTCGAGGCCGAGCACCTCTGCATGTCCATGCGCGGTGTGCGCAAGCCCGGCTCGACGACCATCACGTCGGCCGTGCGTGGCCTCTTCCGCACCAACACCGCCACCCGCTACGAG
>JBBSLH010000373.1:0-4029 GCA_038255425.1 Acidimicrobiales bacterium | reverse complement strand
CCGGTTTCCATCCTGCAGACCGGCTCTTCGGACAAGTCACTTCCCGGACCCACCCACGACCCTACGCCCGACGCCGACAGGCCTGCTTCGACGCGCCCGCACGGCTGTCGAAACTGGGGCTTGACTCAAAGAGGATTCGGTTGAGGACGCTGGAGATCATCGCCCCATAATCACGCCCGATCTCGTCCCCAACGTCCGCACTATCGGCGCTTCGGGCGCGCCTTCCTCCCGGCGTTGGCCGGGGCGGCGTGACCCCGCGAGGGCGTGACCCCGCGAGAGCGTCGAGCCGAAACAGCACGCCTCGGCGGATGGGACCGCGATAGGAAGCCGAGCTATGCCGTCATCCCTCGACGTACCTGAGCTCGTCTGCCAGCGCGCGAGAGCGAACGGGGTCGCCGGCCAGCAATGGCTCGACGACCTACCTGAGCTTGTGGCTGCGCTGGCCGACCGATGGGGACTCGAACTCGGCGCGCCGTTCCGCGGCGGGACCGCCTCGTTCGTGACCGCAGCAACCGACCGGTCGGGGCGTGCCTGCGTGCTGAAGGTGGCGATGCCGACCGAGATCGACGGCATCGATGCGTTCAGTCGCAGCGTCCTCGTGCACCAGCTCGCTGGCGGTCGCGGCTGCGCACTCCTGTTCGAGCACGACGAATCGGTCCCGGCGATGCTGCTCGAGCGTCTCGGCCCGAACCTCGACGATCTACGGATGGACCTTCCGCAACTCATGGAGACGATCGCGACAACGTTGCGGTCGTTCTGGGGGCCGGTGCCTGCGGACTGCATTCTGCCAACAGGGCCCGAGAAGGCGTTGTGGCTTGCGAGCTACATCACGACGTCGTGGGATCAGCTTGGTCGGCCCTGCGGCCGTGAGGTGATCGACCAGGCCGTCGCCTTCTGCGACGAGCGGTCATCGGCGTTCGACCCGTCGCAGGCTGTACTGGTGCATGGCGACGCCCACGGGTGGAACACCCTCGATGCCGGCGGAGGCCGGTTCAAGTTCGTGGATCCCGAGGGGTTGCGGTCTGAGCCAGCGCACGATCTCAGCGTGGCGATGAGGGAGTACAACCGACCCCTACTCGCGGGCGACACGATGCGTCTGGTTCGCGAGCGTGCCGAGTTGCTGGCCTTGATGTGCGCAGTCGATCCCGAACCGGTGTGGCAGTGGGGGTTCGTCGAGCGGGTCTCAACCGGGCTCGCCAACCTTCGGGAGTTCGAAGGCGACGAAGGCATGGAGTTCCTCGAAGTAGCCACCCGCTGTCTCTGATATCGCACGCTCCGAATCGCGAGTCGGAAGTGCGAGCCTCGAGTCCTTATCGGCGCTTCTGGATGCGTGCCGGACCCGGCGATCGGGGCAAGCGACCGTGAGCGTTCTGGGTCACCCGGGCGTGTGGCCGACCGCTTCGACGTTGTTCCCGTCCGGATCTCGGACGAAGGCGCCGTCGTAGTTGGGGTGGTATTCCGGCCAGATCCGGGGCTCGTGGAGCGCTTCGGCGCCTTCTGCCAATGCAGCACGGAAGAACGACTCGACGGCGTCTCGGTCCGGTGCGCTGAATGCGATGTGAGACTCCCGGAAGGCGTATCCAGCGCACGTTGGAGGCGTTGCGGGACCGGCCTGGCGATGTACTCCTCGGTAGTCACGATGGAGATTTCGTCGAATCACCCGATCGGTAGCCCGGCCAAGCCCAAGAGAACGGCGATGTTCGGGGACTGAGTTCGCGGCGGGCGCGAACCGCCTGACCCCCTTGCGCCGAGGGACCGAGATCCCTCGCTAAGCGAGGGATCTCGACTTCCCGGGATGCTTCAGAAGCGGAGCGGGTTGCTTGACGTCAGCAGGTGCCGCTCGAGACGACGGGGCTGTTCTCGTCGGCCTGGCTGCCGGCGTTGCTGTTCCACTGCGCCTTCCCGCCCGAGTTCGCGGCGGCGCGGGAGGCAGTGTCGTGACAGCCGGACGGGTTGTCGACGTGCTGGTGGGCCGCTCCGGCCGTTGCGGCGCCTCCGAAGAGTGTTGCTCCGGCGATGACGATTGCTGCGATGGTGCGCTTCATGTCAGTACCTTCCTTGATGTCGGACTTGTTTCTCCTCTGTGTTCGGTTCCGGCGGGCGTGACGGATGACACACGACACCGGAACCCGCCGCTCCCTCCCCGAGCATTTCGAAACCAGGATGTCGACCTTCTGCAAGCCGCTGTTCCCAAGTTCCACTGGAGGGCGCTGGACATCGGCGTCCGCATGATCCCGACGGGGAGCGTCTCCGAAGCGCGGGAGATCGGCGCATCGGCGAGCGAGTGTCACTCGGGGCAGCGGCGAGTCGGTGGTTCAATTCAGACATGGATGCCCGGTCGTCAACGGTGGAAATGCTGTGGGAATCCACAGACCCTCGCGAGGCGCTGACGAAGCGCTTCGGCTTCCGCGACGCTTCAAACGCCGCCGAGTGGATCGCCGAGGTCCTCGAGCAGTACTGGGACCTCGAGGTAACCCACTGCGTCCGTCTCGCCATCAGCGGCCACAACGTGGTCGCCTGGATCGAACAGGGCAGCCGGCGTCTCGTCGTGAAGTGGTCAGCACTTCCCCGCCGCTTCACGCACCTGAAGGGCGCGGCGCGATTGGTGGCATGGCTCGATGCCAACGGGATACCGGTCGCCGCCCCGATTCCAACGTCTGACGGCAGTCTGCTGGTGGAGCTCAGCAACGGCCGCAGAGGGAACACTGCGATCCCGGCTACCACTGCCGGGCAACCGATTCCTCATTGGCGTGCTCCCGGTGGTCTCCGGCGAGCTTCTCTCGGTCGAGAACCCCAGACAGGTTGAAGACGCCGGCCGGATGCTCGCCACACTTCATGAAGCTCTCGCCGCCTATCCCGGACGCCCCAGCGGTCGTGGACGACGGGAAGGAACGCAACTCGTGCACAACGACTTCCGGTCCGCGAATCTGCTCCACGACGGAGACGAGATCTGCGCCGTCTTGGACTTCGAGGAGATCAAGCACGGGAGCCGAGCAGCGGACATCGGGAAATCCGCGGTACTCCTCGCAACGCAGTACCGGGACTGGGGGCCGACCAGCGAAAACGTTCGAGCTGCCTACGTCGACGCCTACAACGACCACGCGCACGAACCGTTGACGACACCACAGCGACGTGAAGTCGACGAGGCTGTCGCCAGCCACCTCAAGACCTTCGGGTGGGCGTAGCGGGCGTACGCCGCTGCGCGCGTGCTGGCCGTCGGCAGGTGCACGCGAGAGCCGCGCCAGCCGGTCAGCGCCAACGACACACTCCAACCGCACAGAACCGGTGCCACCCAATTCCGTCGCCGGGGCGCTCCCACGGGACACAGACCGGCGCATCTCCAGAAGCTGCCGTGTAGGCATTGTTCGACTGACTCGGAGGCCGGCATGGACACGAACGATGATCTGTACTCGTACTTGCAGGGTGCTCGCGAAACTCTGCTGTGGAAGCTCGACGGACTCGACGAGTACGACGTCCGCCGTCCCATGACGCCCACTGGAACGAACCTGCTTGGTCTGGTCGAGCACAGCGCCCGCTCGCACCTGATGTATTTCTGTGACGTGTTCGATCGACCACAGGATCCATCGCTCCGATGGCTCTCGGATGTGACGCCGGGGTCCGACATGTGGGCCAAGCACGACGAGTCGACCGGCGCCATCGTCGCCGCGTATCGCCGGAGTTGGCAGCTCGCGGACGAAACCGTCATGGAGCTCCCCCGCGCCGCATGCGGCCGTGTCCCGTGGTGGGGCGATGACCGGGTGACGATCGAACGGGTCGTCGTTCACCTCACCGGTGAGACACAGCGCCATGCTGGTCACGCCGACATCGTCCGCGAGTTGATCGACGGATCGACTGGCCTGCTGAACGGATTCGACAATCTCAGAGTTGGCGACCCGGCAGCGCGGGCCCGCCTCCACGACGAGATCGAGCGAGCGGCACAGACCGCGGCGAACAGGTGAACCGCCCCAGCGTTCGGCTCCCGACCGTTGGCTTCGATCGGTCGAACGACGAGTCGCTCATATCGGCGTG
>JBBSLH010000372.1:0-4072 GCA_038255425.1 Acidimicrobiales bacterium | reverse complement strand
CTCTTCCAGGCGATGTCGGCAGTGGCCACCGGCGTGTCCGAGGCGCCACCCGATGACATCGATGACTACGAACTGGTCTGGGACGAGGACGACGCCGACGAGTCCCTCGAGGTCGATCTCCCGCCGCTGCCTCGCCGTCGCGGCGGTGGCGTGTTGGTGGGCGCCGGCGGTCCCGGCCTGGTCGAGCAGAAGTCGAAGCTCCGGAAGGACAACGCGTCACTCGTCGACCATCTCGTCCAGATCACCGGCAAGTCGCACCGCGAGGTCAACGGCGAGCTGAACCGCATGTCCGGAGTCCGCAAGATCACCGAGGCCACGGCTCAGCAGCTGTCGCGACGTCTGACGGAGGGCGAGCGCTGGGTGCGGACGCTCTGAGCCCGAGGTAGACACGGCGGTCATGGAAGTCGAGTCCGCCACCGCAGAAGTCGTCCTGCCGTGTGCCGACCTCGGTCCGACGATGCAGTACTTCACCGAGCGGCTCGGGTTCCGGATCGAGGTGGTGTTCCCGGCCGACGATCCCCGGGTCGCCGTTCTCTCCGGTCACGGAACGCGCATCAGGTTGGATCCCGACGTCGTGAGCGATGCGGGTGTGATCCGACTGGTCGCGACCGACCCAGCCGCTGACGAGACCGCCCCGAACGGCACCCGCATCGTCTTTGGATCGGACTCGATGGTCCTCCCCGACCTCGTCCCCTCGTTCACGCTCACCCGGGCCGGCGACGACTGGGGCGCGGGCCGAGCCGGTATGCAGTACCGCGACCTGATCCCCGACCGGCTGGGCGGACGGTTCATCGCCTCGCACATCCGGATACCCGACGGCGGACCCGTGCCCGACTGGGTGCACTTCCACGAGATCCGCTTCCAGCTCATCGTGGTGCGCCGTGGCTGGGTCGAGGTCGTCTACGAGGACCAGGGCCCACCGTTCGTGATGGAGGCCGGCGACTGCGTCCTCCAACCGCCCGAGATCCGCCATCGTGTGCTCCGGGCGTCCGACGGGCTCGAGGTCGTCGAGATCGGGTGTCCGGCCGAGCACCGCACCGTGGCCGATCATGACCTCCCGCTTCCGACGCCGGCAGTTGACAGCCAACGCGACTTCGGTGGCCAACGTTTTGCCCGCCATGTCGCCGTTGGAGCGAAATGGTCGCCGTGGCGTCGCCCAGGGTTCGAGGCTCGCGACGCGGGCATCGGAGCCGCCACCGACGGTCTGGCCGGCGTCCGGTTCGTGCGTCCGGATCCGGGTGCCGAACCCAACGCTCCCCGTTCGGGCTCGCACTCGGGCGAGTTCGCGTTCGCCTTCGTGCTGGACGGCGCCATCAGCCTGACGATCGACGGGGTCGAGCACCGTCTCGAGTCGGCCGACTGCGTCACCATCCCTGCCGGGTCCGATCACCGGTGGTCGGACCCGAGCTCGGATCTGGAGCTCCTCGACGTGACGCTCCCCGCGCGGTTGTGAGCGATCGGCCGCCCCCTACGCTGCCGCGATGCCCGACAACAGTTCCCGAGCCGAAGACAAGAAGCGGCGCCGCTCACGCCTTGCCCTGGCAGCGGTGATGCTGGGCACCGGGACCATGCACTTCGTCAACCCGAAGTTCTACGACCCGCTGGTCCCCGAGGCGCTGCCGGGCTCGGTCCGGGCCTGGGTCTACGCCTCGGGTGTCGCCGAACTGGCCGCCGGCGCGCTGGTGGTCAACCGCAAGACCGAGAAGCTCGGCGCGTGGGCGTCGTTCGCCGTGTTCGTCGGCGTGTATCCCGGCAACATCTACGACACGATCCAGAACCCGCCCACCGATGCGCGCGGCATCGCCAGCCTCATCCGGCTCCCGCTGCAGATTCCATTGTTCTTCTGGGCGCTGCGTCACACCCGGCCTGTGGACGGCGAGTAGCAGCGGGTCGTGCGGGTTGCACTCCCCAGCCTGCGTGACGAGAGTCGGATCGGCATCGTCAGATTTCGGTTCTTCGGTTCTCGCTCGAACCGCCGGTGGGTACTGAAGCCACTGTTGCTGGTGAACTCCCGGTCGTGACGACCGCTCCGCCCGCAACATCGATGTGCCCGGCCCCCGCACATCGAACAACCAAATCCCCTGTGCGCTGGCCGGACCCTCCGGCCTTCGTGTCCTTCCCGTCAATCGAAAGGAACTCGATGCGCACCAATCAGCGCACTGATGACCGGCAACTCGGTGACTTGATCACCGAATCCGAAGACCTCCAAGTCGACGCAATGCGTGCCGCTCGACAGATCACCCCCGATCTGGCCGAGGTCCACCGCGAGAATGCAGCGTTGACAAGCGACCCCGCGTTCATCGACAAGTGGAACCAAGACCGTCGCAGCCTGCTCCGCAACGGTGGCATGGGCATGGGCGCTCTCGCCGCCCGTGGCCTCATCGGAACCGCGTTCGGTTCCGCCGTGTTGGGCATCGTCGCCCGTCCCGTCGCCGCGCAGGGTGAGGATGTGTCGATCCAGATCTTCCAGACCGCTGCCTCGCTCGAGAACCTCGCAGTCGCCACCTACGGCGCTGCGCTGGGACTCCCGTTCTTCGGTGACAACGCCGTCGTGCAGGCCTTCGCCGAGAAGACCATGCAACAGCATGACGAGCACAGCCAGGCGTTCAACGCCCAAGCCACGTCGTTGGGCGGCGAGGCCCAGGACGGAACGAACCCCAAGTACACGCCGATCGTCGAGGACATGACGCCCGGTCTCACGGACTACGCCGCCGTGGTCGAACTGGCCAAGACCCTCGAAGAGGTCGCCCAGGACACCTACCTGGCCAACCTCTCGATGCTCCCCATGGGCGAAGAACGCCAGCTCATGGCCAACGTCATGGCCGTCGAGACACAGCACCTCGCGGTGCTGCGTGCCGTCGGCGCCTTGCTCGAGGGCGGCGCCCCCGAGTTGATCGCGATTCCCACCGACGTCGCCGCACTGCCGGCGGCCGCGGGCTCGGTTGCGTTCCCGGAACCCTTCGAGGAACCGAATCTTGCCAGCCCGCCCGAGGAAGGGGCACTTTGATGCATCCCACTGACATCGACACCGAACCGACTGCCGACGAGTCCCTCGTCGAACCGAAGCACACCAACCGACGCGGTTTCTTCGCCGTCGGTGGAGCCGTCGCCGCGGCAGCATTGTTGGCCGCATGTGGCGATGATGACGACAGCGGAGACGCCTCGCCGGGGACAACGGATGCGCCGGAGGACACGACCACCACGGAAGCAAGTGGTGGCGGCGACGATGTGGCCATAGCGACGTTCGCTGCCGGCCTCGAACTCCTCGCAGCGAACACCTATGCCGCCGCCCTCGAGGCAGCGAGCAGCGGTGCGCTCGGTGAGATCCCACCCGCGGTCGCAGAATTCGCGACCACGGCTCAGAGTCAGCATCAGGCCGCGTCTGATGCGCTCGCAGAAGCCGCGGGTGGCATCACGCCCGAGGTGCCGGCCGACATCGAGAAGGTCGTGAACGAAGGTTTCGCCGAAGTGTCGGACGTGCCCGGGCTGGCGATGTTCGCCCGCGAGTTCGAGAACCAGGCGGCGTCGACCTACATCGACGTCATCCCCAAGCTCGAGAGTGAGGCCGCGATCCAACTCGCGGGCTCGATCCTGCCGATCACCCGGCAGCGCATCGCGATCCTCGACTTCGTGCTCGGTGAGTACCCCGTGCCGGAGACGTTCGCGTCGCCGGAAGGCTCGCTCGCTCCGAGCTAGTACCAGAGGGACTGGAGCCTCGCCGCTCCAGGTCTTTCGATGGGCGCAGGGCCCGATCCGGACTCGCTGGGTTTGTTCGGATCGGGCCCGGCTCGCGCCCCTACGACAGGGCTTTGAGCGTCATGCCCATTTCTTCGTTCAGGTTGGCGGGGACCTCGTATCCCTCTTCGTCGCGGATCTGTGCCAGGTTCTCGGCGACGGATTCGACGGAGAGTTCCGAGTCGGTGAATCCCTGCGTGGCGCCGATGAAGACGCGTGCGACGCGACCGCCGCCACAGGTGTAGACCTCGCCGGTCACCTCGCAGCCTTCGCTCGCCAGGTACACGGCGATCGGCGTGATGTACTCGGGGCCGAGCTTGTCGACCAGCGGTCCGAG
>JBBSLH010000371.1:0-4072 GCA_038255425.1 Acidimicrobiales bacterium | reverse complement strand
CCACACCCTCGTGGGCGCCGGTGCCGCCGAAGGTGCGATCGACGCCGCCAGCATCCTCAAGCCGATGCTGGCCCGCGGCGAGCTCCAGACCATCGGTGCCACCACGCTCGACGAGTACCGCAAGCACCTCGAGAAGGACGCCGCGCTCGAGCGCCGCTTCCAGAAGATCGTGGTGGAGGAGCCGTCCGTGGCCCACACCATCGAGATCCTCAAGGGCCTGCGCGACCGCTACGAACAGCACCACCGGGTCACGATCACCGACCAAGCTCTCGTCGCTGCCGCGAACCTGGCCGACCGCTACATCTCCGACCGTTTCCTCCCCGACAAGGCCATCGACCTCATCGACGAGGCGGGATCACGTCTGCGCATCAAGCGCATGCAGACCCCACCCGACTACAAGGAGCTCGAGAACGAGCTCGCCGGTGTGGTCGAGCAGAAGAAGTCCGCGGTCGAGTCCCAGGACTTCGAAGAGGCTGGCCGTCTGCGCGACAAGGAGAAGGAACTCCTCTCCCAGAAGGAGGCGAAGGAGGTCGAGATCAAGGACTCCGGCGTCGACCTGTTCGACGAGGTCGACGAAGAAGCCGTCGCCGAGGTGCTCTCGGTGTGGACCGGCATCCCCGTCTACAAGCTCACCGAAGAGGAGACCCAGAAGCTCCTCAACATGGAAGACGAGCTGCACAAGCGGGTCATCGGCCAGGAAGACGCCATCAAGGCCGTCAGCCAGGCCATCCGCCGCACCCGGGCCGGTCTCAAGGACCCCAAGCGCCCGAGCGGTTCGTTCATCTTCCTGGGCCCGTCCGGTGTCGGCAAAACCGAACTCGCCCGCACGTTGGCCGAGTTCCTCTTCGGCGACGAGTCGGCGATGATCAGCCTCGACATGTCCGAGTACATGGAGAAGCACACCGTCTCGCGTCTCGTCGGTTCGCCTCCCGGCTATGTCGGATACGAAGAAGGCGGCCAGCTCACCGAGGCCGTTCGCCGCAAGCCGTTCTCGGTCGTGCTCTTCGACGAGGTCGAGAAGGCTCACGTCGACGTGTTCAACACGATGCTGCAGATCCTCGAGGAGGGTCGCCTCACCGACGCCCAGGGGCGCTCGGTCGACTTCCGCAACACCGTCCTCATCATGACCTCCAACCTCGGCACCGCCGACCTGCGCAAGCAGTCGGTGGGCTTCGGCAAGGCCGACGAGGCCGTCTCCTACGAGAAGATGAAGGAGAAGGTCAACGACGCTCTGAAGGACCACTTCCGTCCCGAGTTCCTGAACCGCATCGACGAGACGATCGTGTTCCACGAGCTGTCCAAGGACGAGGTCATCCAGATCGTCGACAACTTCGTCGCCAAGCTGGCCATCCAGATGGAGGGCCAGGGCATGGGCATCGAGCTCACCACCGCTGCCAAGCTCTACGTCGCCGACAAGGGCTATGACCCGACGCTGGGCGCCCGTCCGCTGCGTCGTGCCATCCAGCGCTTCGTCGAGGATCCGCTGTCGGAGAAGCTCCTCTACAAGGAGTTCCGCGCTGGCGAGATCGTCACCGTCGACACCGAGCACGACCCCGAGACCGACCAGGACGTCATCGTCTTCCGTTCCGAGGAGGGCTTCGAGCCTCCCACGGTCGAAGAACTCGAAGCCTCCGCCGGCGCCTAACTCTGGCGTGTTCTCGCTCGTGCCTCGCTGCGAGCACGCCCACGTGTGCACGGAGCTGTTGGTCAGCGTCCGTTTGACCGGTCGGCTGGCGCCTCCCTCCGGGGCCGCTGTGGGAGTTGGCCAAACACGCCTCCCTGTCCCCTAATTGTCCAACGGACCTTCAAGGGGGCCGAACTCGAGTTCCAACTCGCCGTCGAGGAGGTCGTCGTCGGCTTGTTCCTCGGCGACGGCCTCGTCCTTCGGGGGCTTGCCCTCGATCAGTTCGCCGATGACGTTACCGACGGCGACGATCGCACGTGCGCCGGGTGATGGCGGTCCGGGACGCAGACCGATGCTCGCCGACAAGCGTTTCGGGGCGATCTCGCGATACGAATCGACGACCAGTTCGGCGATCTCGCGCCAGTCGGTCTCGTCGTCGACGTGGATGCCGATCCAACCCTTCGACCCGACGTACCTGGGCATGAAGAACGGCTCGCCTTCGGCCAACAGGCTCTCCTGCTCGCCCGGTGCCGCCTTCATCGTGATCTGGGGCCGATCCTCGTCGTCGACGCCGTAGCTGACGAAGATCTTGTCGCGGACCCGGAAGGTCGGGTGACCCCAGGTCTCGCGTTCGCTCGCCTCGGGGAATCCCAGCGCGATGTCTCGAATCGCTTGCTTGGGATCGACGGCCATACCCCAATCGTGACAGGTCACGCATTGCCCTAGGCTCCGCGCCGTGTACCAGCGCATCATCGTGGGGACCGACGGATCGAGAACGGCGGCCAAGGCCGTCCAGCGAGCTGTCGACATCGCCGAGACCTCCGGCGCATCGCTGACGATCCTGACGGCGGCGAAGCCTTCGAAGGGGCAAACCGTCGTCGACGCTGCGAAGGCCGCCCACCAGGGATCGAGCGCCACGATCGACACGCTGGTGGTCGACGCCGACCCGGTCTCGGCACTGATCGAGACTGCGAAGAGCGGCGGATACGACTTGGTGGTCGTGGGGAACAAGGGGATGACCGGCGTGCGCCGTTTCCTCGAGATCGGCGCGGTGCCCAACAAGCTGTCGCACCACCTCCCCACGAGCATGCTCATCGTCCGGACGACCTGAGTGCTGCGGGTGTTGCGGGCGATGGCTGCGGCCGCCGCCCTCGTGGTGGCGTTGGCCGGCTGCGAACTGCGGACAGAGATCAACATCGACGTTGCTGACGACGGATCGGGCACGGTCGAGGTCGGGGCAGGCGTCGACGACGACGCGCTCGAACGTCGGCCGGATCTGCTCGACGATCTCGCGCTCGACGACCTCCTGGCAACGGGCTGGACGGCCACCGACCCGAAGAAGGAGGCCGACGGCCTCACCTGGGTCCGTCTCCGACACGACTTCGCGCAGCCCGACGAGGTCGGCTCACTGGTGGAGGAGATCGCGGGCGAGTCCGGTCCGTTCCGTCACTTCTCCCTGACCCGCGACGACGGGTTCGCGGCGACGACGTATGCGTTCTCCGGCGTGGTCGACTTCTCGTCCGGCATCAGCGGGCTGACCGACGACCCAGAGCTGGCCGAGGCGCTCGAGGCGGACCCCACGGTGCTCATCGAGGAGGAGATCGGACAGGCACTCGACGAGGTCCTCCAGGTGCAGGTGGCGGTGCGGCTCCCCGGCGACGTCGACTCCAACGCCCCCACCCAGGCCTCCAACGGCGCACTCTGGCGCCCATCGGTCCTCGAGCGAGAAGCGGTCGACCTGTCGGCCACCGGCACCCTCACCCGCACCAGCCGATACATCTGGCTCGGCGTCGCCGTCGTCGCCGGATTCGGCATGGTGCTGTTCCTCGCCATCCGCTTCGCGTCGTGGCGACGGGGACGAACCAGCGAAGTGACGTCGGCGGAGTCTTGACCGGATCCTGATCGGGAGTTCTCGTCACCCCCGCTGAGGACAATGCCTGGGTGGACACCTCCAAGACCAGAACGAGAACCGAATTCCGTTGCTCCACCTGTGGAGCGGGCACGCCGGTGTGGGCGGGCCGATGCCCTGGCTGTGACGAGTGGAACACCCTCATCGAAGAGGCTCGCACTCGGGCGACCAAGTCGTCGTCGGCGACTCGAACGCCCGCCCGTCCGATCGCCGACGTCGCCGATCGCGACGTCCGGCCCACGCCGACGGGCGTGGGAGAGTTCGATCGCGTGCTCTCCGGAGGTCTCGTCCGGGGTTCCGTCACCCTCGTCGGTGGTGAACCCGGCATCGGCAAGTCGACGCTGCTCCTGCAAGCCGTGGCCGGGGCGGCCCAGTCCGGCGCACGCACGCTCTACATCACCGCCGAAGAATCCGCGGCCCAGGTGCGCGGGCGGGCAGATCGGCTCGACGCCACGCCAGCCGAGCTCTGGCTCGCGTCCGAAACCGACCTGAGCGGCATCGTCGCTCATCTCGACGAGGTGGAACCGACGCTGGTCGTG
>JBBSLH010000370.1:0-4074 GCA_038255425.1 Acidimicrobiales bacterium | reverse complement strand
CGTCGAGGTCCCACACCCGGTTGTCGCCCTTCGTGGTGAAGTAGACGTGGTCGCCGTCGTACCAGATGCCCTCGCCGCCATTGAAGACGGTGGTGAGCGGAGCGGTGTCCTGACCGGACGCCGGCCCGTCGGGCGACACCGGGAGCCAGCGCACGTGGCTGGCCCAGGAGCGGGTCGCCTCGAGGTCGAGCGGGACGGAGGTGTCGAGCGATGCCGCTTCCAGCATTCCGGTACCGAGGTCCGGGTAGGCGGCCGGCGTGAACCGGTAGAGGCGACCCGTGCCCGAGTCTTCGGTGAGGTACAAGCGCTGCCCGACGGGATCGACGGCGACGGCTTCGTGCACGAACTTGCCGAGCGCGGGCAGGGGCGTGCCCTGTCCGGGTCCGTCGACGGTGCACTCCCACACGATGCCGAGGGACGCCTCCTCGCACGACAGCCAGGTGCCCCAGGGGGTGGGTCCGCCAGCGCAGTTGTTCCGGGTGCCGTCGAGGATCCGGTAGGCGTCGTCGACCCGGCCCCGGCGGTCGAAGCGGATGGCGCCTACGCCACCGCCGACGTGCTCCTCGCAGTTCGAGACGTACACCCAGCCGCCGTCCGCCATGTCGAAGACGGCACCCCCGTCGGGGTCGACGTGCCATGTGTAGCCGGTGCCCTTGCCGTTGCCCCGGAGAACCTCGTGGCCGGCGACGGCGACGATGCGGCTTCTGAACCCGGCGGGCAGTTGGAGGCCGTCGGCGTTCATCGGTCCGAGGGGTCCGAAGCGGCCGGGCCCGTCCACCGCCACGGCGGCGAAGGCGTTGCTCCAGAAGGAACTGCCGAACGTGCAGGCGGCAGCGACGCTTCCACCAACGAAGGCACGACGGGAAACCTCAGCGGGGGCCATGTGACGTAGCGTAACCCTCTCACCACGTAACGTGGGTGGCCGGAGCGCTGCCTTCTCGGTGGCTCGCTGCTGGCGCGCTCGCGATCTTCGTCGGTCGTCGAGCCGACAGAACTTCTCATTCGTCGACCATCCGCGTCGACGTCACCTGCGTCCGACGGGTGTATTTCGTCCGTACCAGAAGCGCTCGCAGAGTTGGCGCCCGCAGTGACAGTTTCTTCTTCAGCCCCGCCGCTGCCTCGCCGAAGCGATGGGTACACCATCCGCGACAACGACTGTGTGGCTGGGGCCGCACACATTGGGACGACGGGCAGTCCTGATTGGAGAATTCCATGAACCAAGAAGCGAATTCACGTCGACACCTCTTGGTCGTCGACGACGACCCCATCGCTCGCGACTTCGTGACGCTTGCGTTGAGCTTCCACGACACCGACGTCGACGAGGCTCCGGATCCATCCACCGCCCTGTCGATGGTCCGGTCGACCGACTACGACGCCGTGATCCTCGACGTCGACCTTCCGCAGGGCAGCGGCATCACGCTGATGATGGACATCCGTCGGGTCCGTGACGTCCCGGTCCTGTTGTTGACCGCGCACGACGACTCGGCCATCTCGGTCATCGCCCTCGAGTCTGGCGCTGACGAATTCTGTACGAAGCCGATCGTGGAGCGTGAGCTGGCGCTGCGCGTCGACATGGCGATCGATCGCCACCGGAAACACGTCCAGGTGGCACCGACGAGTGAACGCGAGCCGTTGGTGGCTGCGCCTTCCGAAGTGCTGATCTCCGCCGGCGATCTCACGATCGATGTCTATTGCCGTCTGGCCATCCTCGGTCGGGAGGAGATCAGCCTCACCGCCAAGGAGTTCGATCTGCTGGTCGTGTTCGCGCGGTCGCCAGGCAAGGTGTTCACGCGCGTCGAACTGCTCGAGTTGGTCTGGGATGCCAAGCCGGAGTGGCAGAGCATGGACACGGTCACCGAGCACGTGTACCGGTTGCGCCAGAAGCTCGACGGACCTGACGGCGGCCGGAGCTGGATCCAGACCCTGCGTGGTGCCGGGTATCGCTTCGATCCCCAGCGGTTCGAGAAGGCAGAGATCCAACCGCTCGAGAGCGTCGGCTGATGAACGCGAACACGACGCTGTTCGATGCCGAGCTGCGCCTCAGCGATCGACTACTGGAGCGCAGCGCCGACGCGGTGTTCGTGCTCGACGAGCGCACGGGACGAGCTGCTGAACGGTGGTACGACCGGGACCACAGCCAGCTCGAACTGCCGGACGTGTCGGGCGATCAGGAATTGGTCCAGTGGGTTCACCCCGACGATCTGCCAGCGGTGCTGGAGGCGTACGCATCGGTCGTCAACGGAGCGGAGAGTTCGTCGGCATTCGCACGGATCGACCCGGAGCGGGGGAAGGCCGCCGGTACGACGATGCTGGTGTCGTTCCGTCGGATCACCGACATCTACGAGCACGGCATGCTGGTGCAGGCGTGGCTCATCGCTCCCGACAGCGTGGTCAGTCCCCATGTCGACACCGCCACGTCACTGTCGTCGCTGGCGGCGGCGGCCCCGGTGGGTCTCCAGGTGGTGTCGGCGCGTGGACGCGTCTCGTTCGAGAACGAACGTTTCACGCTCTTGTCCGAAGGGGTGCGCGAGCACGTCGCAGAGCGTGCGGCTGAAGGGCTGCACGGCGGTCACGAGCTCGCTGAACGCGTCGAGGCCGATGGTCGTGTGATGTCGCTTCGAGTGGTGCCCACGCTCCACGAACGAGGTCATGTCGTGATGGTCGTGTGCTCGCTCGAGGACATGACCCGGGAACACGCAGCCGAGGTCGGCCGTGAAGCAGCCGAGCAGCAGTTCGACGCGCTGTTCCACAGCTCTCCGGTCGCCACAGCGCTCGTCGCGCTCGACGGAACACTGGTCCGCGCCAACGACTCGTTCTCGATCGTGACCGGCTACCCGGTGGCGCGCCTGGTCGGGATGCGGTTCCAGGACATCACCCACCCCGACGATCTCGCCGTGGATGAGGCCCTGCTCGACGAGGTGCTCGCCGGGACCCGGCAGCATTACCAGATGGAGAAGCGCTACATCCACGCTGCCGGCCACGAGGTCTGGGTCGAGCTCACCGTGGCCCCCGTCCGGGGTCCAGACGGATCGGTGCAGAACCTGGTCGCCCACGTGGACGACATCACCAGCCGTCGGTCCTTCCGCCAGGTCGGTGGCGACGAGACGGACCTCACCTACTGGGCCACTCACGATCATCTGACGGCCCTGCCCAATCGGCGGTACCTCGAGCACCATCTGGAACTCGAGCTCGAGACGGCGGATCGTTCGCGGCGTTCCTCGGATCGCCCGGTTCTCCTCTTCATCGACCTCGATGACTTCAAGCCGATCAATGACCAGTTCGGGCACCAGGTCGGTGACGAGGTCCTCAGAGCGGTGGCACGGCGTCTTCGGAACTCGTGTCGCGACGACGCGCTCGTCGCACGACACGGGGGAGACGAGTTCGTGGTCGTGCTCCGCAGGATGCGTTCGGCCGCCGACGTGCCCGTCATCGTCGAGCGGATCCAATCCGCAGTGCGGGCGGAGATCGCAGGCGGAGGACCGGACGCTCCGATGGTGACCGTCGGCGCCAGCATCGGGATCGCCGTCGCCCGTCCCGGAGACTCCGCCGGAGAACTCCTCGCTCGCGCTGACAAGGCGGCCTATCGGGCCAAGCGGGAAGGCAAGGACGCCGCGTGCTACGACGGTGACGCGACGTCGACCGAAGGTCGCTGACCCCCCACCTGATCGCCTTGCTGGACTCAGCGAGTCGGTGCACTCATCTCGAGATCAGATGTGACTGGCGATCTCCGGAATCGCTCCCAATGTGCCCCGCTCCAGCAAAGACTGGATGATTCGGGAGGTCCATGGCGTCCCATTTCGAGACGCAAGCGGCCACGCCCACTTCGTGACTTCGAGCGAGCAGGTCATCATCGAGGAAGCCGCTGTACACCACGATCGTGGCGTTCGGGGACTCCGTGATGATCTGCTCAGCGACCTCGAGCCCAGTGAGGCCAGGCATGCGCTGGTGGAGGACGACGGCCACGTCGTCTCCGCTCCCGATGTCCCGCCACATCTCGAGTACTTCGGGTCCGTTCGATGCGAGACCGTCGACCAGGATCCCGGCCCGGTCGAACACGACCTGGAGCAACAGGCG
>JBBSLH010000369.1:0-4080 GCA_038255425.1 Acidimicrobiales bacterium | reverse complement strand
GAGCACACCGCCAATGCTCCAACTGCGGGACTGTTCTCAATACAGGCCCTGTTGGCTGAAGCTGTACCCATTCTGCTCGGCGACGCCGGAGCCGGAATCGCTTCCTACGCTGAAGGCCTCGGTGTCACCCGACCGCCGGAGGTCGCTCCAGAGGACTCATCGGGCGGCCTCCCTCCGGAACTAGGCCCGGGAACATCGAGCGAGGACAAGTCGTAGCGAACCGAGAGGTGCGGGCGAACACTCACCCATCGCCGATGTTCTGCGATCACCTGCCGAACGAGGCGACCCGCAACGATCGGGCTGGCTTGTCAGGTCCGCTCGGACCAGGCCTGCTCCGCCTCTTCGTCGACCCGCACGGCGAACACCTGCTGCTTCCCCATGCCGAACCCGGTCCGCACCTTCCACCCGCGCTGTCGAGCGGAAAGGCGGGCGGCGGCCCGCCACTCGTCGACAGAGTCGATGTCGGCGACCTCCTCGATGACGTAGGTGGTCGACACCAGCACGCGTGCAAGGTCGACGGCGAGGCGCTCGATGCGGCGCTGACGGAGGTCCACGACGTTCGTTTCCGATCGCATGCGTACCCTCCTTCGGCGATCCGTCCGGTAGAGATCCGGTAGAGATCGCCCACTTTTTCGCCTCCGGCAAGCCCCTGACCAGGGCTTTCAGAGTGGGCGAGGGGGGACTTGAACCCCCACGTCCCGAAGGACACAGGCACCTGAAGCCTGCGCGTCTGCCAATTCCGCCACTCGCCCGAGTGGAGTCGCTCACGGTAGCGCGCGTCCCGGGCAGGGTCACAGGCCGATCACGCGACGTGTGGGCGGAAACGACCGGTCTCGGTCGTCTGAGCCCACACGTTCCACAGCAACCACGTCGTGTGGGCCCAGAACGCGCAAATTGGGCCGATCCGCCCACACGTCGCCACCGGACGGTCTCACGCATGGAGTGAGTACGGAAGCGCAGGTCCTCGCTAGCCTGCGCCACGATGGGACTGCGGAACTTCGAGAAGCGGTTGGAGAAGATGGTCGAGGGCGCCTTCGCCCGCGTCTTCCGCTCGGGCTTGCGTCCCGTCGAGGTCGGCCGGCGCCTCACTCGCGAGATGGACGACAGCCGCTCCATCGGGGTCCGCGGCAACACCGTCGTGGCCAACGACTTCACGGTGAACCTGTCACAGCAGGATGCCGACGAGTTCGCCGAGGTCGGCGACTCGATGCGCCGCAACCTCGCCGAACTCGCTCGCGAACACGCCCGCGACGAGCACTACGACTTCATGGGTCCCATCGTCATCAACTTCGAGGTCGACCCCAAGATGCACGTCGGGGCGTTCTCGCTCACGGCGCGGCTGCGAGAGGGCGACGGCGGGGCAGGCGCGGGCTCCCTGGTGCTCCCCAACGGCGATCGTTTCGTGCTCGGCGAGACCGTCATCACCATCGGCCGGATCCCGGAGAGCGTCCTCACGCTCGAGGACCCGAACGTCAGTCGCAACCACGCCGAGATCCGTCCGTCCGGTGGCGCGTTCGTCCTCGCCGATCTCGGTTCGACGAACGGCACCAAGATCAACGGCGTCAAGGTCAGCGAGCGCGTGCTGCAGGACGGCGACGAGATGACGTTCGGGTCGACGACCTTTCGTTTCGAAGCCAGCTGAACCACTGATCCCGAACACCTGATGCTCGGCCTCGCCGCGGGTTGGCTAGCTTCGACGAATGGCGCGGCGGAAACTTCACGCGGAGAGGACGGGCCGACGCGTACGTGCTGTGCTCCATGGGCGCATGGTCGTCGACTCGACGTCGGTGCTGTTGGTCTGGGAGAACTCCTCGCACCCGCAGTACTACATATCGAGGGGCGACGTCTCGGCCCGACTCGAACCGACCGAGATGTTCGAGCCCGCCGGTGGTCTCGGCACGGCACAGCGTTACGACGTGGTCTCGCCCGACGGCGATCGCGCGGCCGGCGCAGCGTGGACCTACCAAGGCATCGACGAGCTCGAAGATCGCATTCGATTCGACTGGGATGCCCTCGACACCTGGTTCGAGGAGGACGAGGTCGTCATCGTCCACCCCCGCAGTCCCTACGTCCGGGTCGATACCATCCACTCATCCCGCGACGTACGGGTGGACCTCGGGAAGACGACCATCGCACACTCGACCCGATCGGTCCTCGTGTTCGAGACCGGCCACCCCGTCCGGATCTACCTCCCGCAGACCGATGTGCGCCTCGACGTCATCCGACCCTCCGACACCAGGTCCTCGTGTCCCTACAAGGGGCATGCCGAGTACGTGTCGGTCGAGTGCAACCGCAAGACGTACGACGACGTCGGCTGGTCCTACCCCACCCCGCTCCACGACGCGTCGGCCATCGCAGGGATGATCGCGTTCCACAGCGAGAGATGTGTCGTTTCGGTCGATGGCGTGCGACTCGACGATGGCTCGTAGCGCGACACGCCGAGCGCTGGACCGTCACTCGAAACCACCACCGAGGTCCTAGAGTCCGGGCCGGTGCCGGAGCCTCTCCTCAACGTCCTCAAGATCTGCCTGTTGATCCTGCTGTACCTCTTCTTCTTCCGCGTGCTGCGGGCCGTGTGGGCTGAGGTCAACCTCGCCAAGGCGACCACCGCGACACCGACGAGCACCAAGCGGACCACCCGTCGCACGAGATCACGAGAGCGCACGCCCCCCAAGCTCAAGGTGATCGAACCCGCATCGATGGCCGGGCAGGTGTTCGCGCTCGGCGACGAACTCACGGTCGGACGGGCCGCTGGCTGCCAGATCACGCTCGACGACACCTACGCGTCACAGCTCCACGCGCGCATCTTCACCCGCGACGACCAGCTCTACGTCGAAGATCTCGGCTCGACCAACGGCACCTACCTCAACCGACGCAAGGTCGCCGCGCCCATGGTCGTGAGTCGGGGTGACCAGATCCAGATCGGCTCGACCGTGATGGAAGTCGCATGACGATCCTCCTCCGCGCCGGCGGAGCGAGCGACGTCGGCCAGCTGCGGACGATCAACCAGGACTCGTTGCTCCTCGGCCCGCGCATCTATGTCGTCGCCGATGGCATGGGCGGACATCAGGGTGGCGAGGTCGCGTCGGCGATGGCTGTCGACGCGTTCGAGCACGGCGAGCATCTCGCGACCGTCACCGTGAACGAACTGGTCAGCCGCGTCCAGGAAGCCAACGACAGCGTGTACACCCGCAGCAGCGAGGACCCCGCGCTGTCAGGGATGGGAACGACGCTGGTCGCGATCGCCGTGGTCTCCGAGGACGGCGAGGAACGCCTCGCCATCGTGAACGTCGGCGACTCGCGCGCCTACCGCCTCACGAACGGCCAACTCGAACAGGTCAGCGACGACCACAGCCTGGTGGGCGAGATGGTGCGCGACGGTCGCATCACTCGGGAGCAGGCCCGCGAACACCCGCAGAAGAACATCGTGACCCGCGCCGTGGGCATCGACGACCAGGTCGATGTCGACGATTTCCAACTCCTCCCGCACCAGGGCGACCGCTACCTGCTCTGCTCCGACGGCCTCAACGACGAGGTCACCGATGCCGACATCGCCGAGGTGCTCCGCACGGTCGACGACCCCGACGAGGCGGCGCGTCAGCTGGTCGAGCAAGCGAACGCGCACGGGGGCCGAGACAACATCACCGTGCTCATCGTGGACGTGATCGACGATGGTGACATCTCGTCGACCGCGTCCGCCGCCGTGCCGGACGCCGACGGCTTCACCCACGATCCGGAGAACGACACCCAGACGTTCCTGGCCGTTCCCGATGACCAGGCGCACGTCCAAACGAGCCCCGCCGACGACGCCGACGACGACACATCCCGACGACCCCGGGCCATCACCATCCGTTCGATCGCATTCGTGCTCGTGGTGCTGGCGTTGATCGGCGGTGGTCTGTGGCTCGTCAACGACTACGCCACCAACACCTATTTCGTCGCCGAGACCGACGGCGAGGTGACGATCTTCAAGGGCCGACCCGGCGGCGTGTTGTGGATCGATCCATCGCCGGTCGAGGCCACGGGCGTCGCCATCGACGACGTGCCCGACGAGTTCGTCGACGACGTCGACAGCCGCAG
>JBBSLH010000368.1:0-4089 GCA_038255425.1 Acidimicrobiales bacterium | reverse complement strand
TGGATCTCTTTCGGTGTCCCGACGGCGAGGATCGCCCCGAAGTCGAGCACGTGGACGAGGCTGCACACCTGCATGACCATCTGCACGTCGTGTTCGACCATCAGCACTGCCATCCCGTCGGCAGCGAGGTCGAGCAGCAGTTGTGCGAACGACTCGGACTCTGACTCGTCGAGACCCGATGCCGGCTCGTCGAGGAGCAGCACACGTGGCCGCGTGGCCAGCGCTCGCCCGAGCTCGACCAGTCGTGCGAGACCGGTGGGCATGGCGTCGACACGCTCGTCGGCGACGGCGCGGATACCGACCCGGTCGATGAGGTGTTCGGTCTCGGCCCGTGGATCGAACGACTTGTCGCCGGACCACGACTTGCGGATCTCGGCCGCAGTGAGGATGTTGTCACGAGCCGACAACGACCCGAAGACCTCGAGTCGTTGGAACGTGCGGGCGATCCCGAGCTGCGCCCGTTGGTGCGCCTTCTTGGAGGAGATGTCCACGCCATCGACGCGCACCACCCCGGACACGGTCTCCTGCAGGCCGGTGATGACGTTGAAAGTCGTCGTCTTTCCGGCGCCGTTCGGGCCGATGAGCCCGGTGACGATGCCGGAGTCGACGTCGAGATCGACATCGCGTACCGCACGATGTCCACCGAACTGGACGTTGACCCCTCGCACCTCGAGCAGCGACATCAGGGGTTCTTCGACGCCGAGTGGTCGTCCGCCTGCTGCAGGAGCATCCGCAGCATCCAGAACCGGAGGAACTCGGTCAGCGAGTAGCGGATGAAGACGGCAGCGCCAGCGACGACGACCGCCAGCCCGAACACGGCGAGGACGATCGTCGAGAGGATGTCACGTTGGTCAGACATCGACGTCGAGGTGGTGTAAGCGACGATCGCCACGACGATGCCGACCACCATGATGAGGAGTCCGGCCATGGACCACCGACGGTCGTTCCCGCTGGCACGGTGGCCGATCTGATCGAGCGCAGCATCGAACTTGGCGAGCCGATCGTCGCCGGTGGGCGTGGTGGATTCAGTCATTGCGTGTCTTCCCCTGTGGGTGATCGTGCCACGACGGTGGCACTTCGGCTGCGGTCTGGTCGGTCATGCGCTCGCGCCGGAGAGGTAGGCGGCAGCGAGCAGTTCGGCGATCTCTGCCGGTGCGGTCGGTTCGCCCAGCCGACCGTGGAGCATGATCGCCGCTCGGTCGGCGACGCCGAGGATCTCGTGCGCGAACTGTTCGACCACGAGGATGGTCAGTCCACGCTCTGCGAGTCGCTGCACCTCGTCGTAGAGAGACTGCACCACGAGCGGCGCCAGACCCATCGACAACTCGTCGAGGATCAGGAGCCCGGGATCACAGCCGAGTGCCCGTGCCATGGCGAGCATCTGCTGCTCGCCACCGGACATCGTTCCGGCCAGCTGCGTTCGTCGCTCGGCGAGGCGGGGGAAGTGCTCGAAGGCCGCCGACTCGATCTCGCTCCGGCTGACCCCGGTGCTCGTCGCCAGCCAGAGGTTCTCGGCCACGGTCAGGTTCGGGAACACTCCTCGACCCTCGGGAATGAGGCACAGGCCGGCTTGCGCGAGCGATTCGGCCGATGCTCCACCGATGTCGTGCCCGAGTATGTGCACGCTCCCGGCGCTGGCAGGGAGCAGCCCCGCGACCGCCGCGAGGAATGTCGTCTTTCCCGCTCCGTTGGGGCCGACCACCGCGAAGACCTCGCCCGCCGTGAGGGTCAGATCGACGCCGTCGAGTACGTCGATGCCGCCGTAGCCGGCTCGGAGTCCTTCGACCTGGAGGACAGGCCGTGCCCGCTCGCCCACACCCGCGATGCTGCGGGCACGTACGTTGCCGGCGCGTTCGGTGGTCGTCGCGCCGAGATATGCCTGTTGCACGATCGGGTCGGCCTGGACGTCGTCGGGCACGCCACGAGCGATCACCGCGCCGAAGTCGAGGACGGTGAGGTCTTCACACACCGACATGACCAGTGACATGTCGTGCTCGACCAGGAGAATGCCCGGGCCGCGAGCGGCCACCTCCTGGAGGACCAGACCGAGCGCCTCGGTCTCGCGCTCGTCCAGTCCCGACGACGGTTCGTCGAGCAGGAGCATGGTGGGTGCGGCGGCCAGCGCTCGAGCCAACTCGACGAGACGGGCTCGTCCGGTCGGCAGCGTGTCGACGCGCTCGTCGGCGACATCGCCGAGTTCGAGGCGGGTGAGGAGTTCGTCGGTGACGGCAGACGGCGCCTCGTCGGTGTCTGCCCACCGCCGACGGAACTCAGCACCTGCGAGGACGTTCTCGCGCACGGTGAGGAGCGTGAATGTCTCGAGCCGTTGGAACGTCCGTGCCAGACCGCGGCGTGCTCGTCGGTGTGGCGCCATCTTCGTCAACACGGTTCCATCGAGTCGCACGTCACCGGCGGTCGTCCGCTGCAGTCCGCAGAGGACGTTGAACAGCGTGGTCTTCCCGGCGCCGTTGGGTCCGATGAGACCGGTGACCTGGCCAGGCGGCGCCACGAGGTCGACGGAGCGAAGCGCTTCGTGTCCGCCGAATCGGACGGTGATGCCAGACGCATCGAGGCCGGGGATGGTCATGTGCGCACCTTCACGCCCAGCTCGCGATCGAGGGTGGCCCGATCCACCTCGGTGAACCCGTGGAGCCCCATGCGCTCGAGTTCGGCGACTTCGCCCGAGGGCACTCGATCGTCATCGGGTTCTCTCGCTGCGCTGCGTTTCTCCCGGATGCTCCGAACCGTCTCGTGCACGGCGCCGTTCGGGTTCCGCCCGAGACTGATGCCCGCCAGCGCCGGACCCAATGTGAGCAGCGCGCGCAGGCTGGGCACGACCTCCGGGAGGATCAGGAACGACAGCGCATAGGCCAGCCCACCGAAGAGGGCGCCACCGACCCCGCCGATGCCACCGATGACGGCGAGCAGGACGATCGGGAGCGACTGGAGGAACTGGAAGGTCGTGGGGCCCACGGATCGGAGCTGGGCGCCGTAGAGCGCTCCCCCGAGGCCAGCGATCCCCGCCGACAGCGCGAACACGGACAGTTTCGTACTCGTCAGGTTCACGCCGAGCGTCGCGCAGGCCGACGGAGACGACTTCATCGCCAGGAGCCGTCGGCCGTACTCGCTCCCGCGTATGAGGACGACGACGGTGGCGACGAGGCAGAACACCACGCCGAGGAACACGAGGTGCGCAGTGTCGCTGTTGGTGGAGATGGGGCCGAGGTCGACACGCGGCACCGCCCGGTTGCCGTTCGGGAGGAAGAAGCTCTGGTTGAAGAAGAGCTGATCCATGGTGACGGCGAACGCGGCAGTACCCAACGCCAGATACAGGCCTTGGAGCCGGAGCGCGGGAAGAGCGACCGCAACCCCTGCGAGGGCAGACACCGCGGCGGCAGCAACCAGCGCCAGCGGGTTCCCATCGCCGCCCCACGCCCCCATCGCGACAGCCCCGATCCCGGCGAAGGCCATCGGCGCCAGGGAGATCTGTCCCGCGTACCCGATGAGCGGCACGAGCGACAGCATCACGATGCCGAGCGCGAGTCCTTGCCCGAGCTGGAACGTTCGGAGCGAAGGGAGCAGCGAGCCGGCGAGGAGACAGAGCAGGCCGACCGGAACGATTCCGATCAGCCAGCGACGGACCGGTGGCGACGGGATCTCCTCTCGAGACTGGACCTGCCCACCTGCACGTAGACGCAGCGGAGGCAGGAACAACAGGACGATGAACAGCAGGATGACCGGGATGGCCGGACGGATCCCGGCGAGCGAGATCGGTGGCGAGACCGACAGACCCGCGATCGACTCGACCGGTGTGCTGAGGTCGAGATAGCCGATGGCATACGCCTCGGCGAGGCCGATCACCAGGGCGCCGACGAACGTCAGCGGGAGGCTCTTGAGGCGTCCGAACAGCGCAGCGGCGTATGCGTTGACGACGAGCAGGGTGAGCGGGATGTGCGACAGCGAACCCTGGCTGCCGGCCAGAAGGATGCCGGCGAGCCCGGCGAGCGCGGTGCCGATCGCCCACGAATACATGGCGGCGCGGTCCGGGCGCCCACCGGTCAGGCGCAGCAGTGACGGATCGTCGACGAC
>JBBSLH010000367.1:0-4098 GCA_038255425.1 Acidimicrobiales bacterium | reverse complement strand
GGTCTTGCCCACGCCACCTTCGCCCACCAAAACCACGCCGGGGACAGCGGGATCGGTCAGCGCTCCGCCGATCGCCGCCAGTTCGACAGCACGTCCGACGAAGACGTCTTCGTCGGTGTCGGGCACACGGCGACACTACCGACGCGCCGTCGCGGAGGGGTCAGGTCAGAGCGATGGACCCTCGGCCCGGACCTTCTCGACGTCGGCCACCGCGGCGCGCAGCGCGTCGATCCACTCGGCCTGGTTCGCGCCGACCAGCTTGACGCACCATGCCAGCGCTTCGGACCGCGACCGAGCGATTCCGGCGTCGATGAGCGTGTCGAGCACCTGGCGCTCGTCGAAGAGCAGCCTCGTCATCACCGGGACGTTGGCGACCGTGAAGCGACGTTCGAGGCCGTCGCACCGGGCGCCCCACGAGACCTTCTTGCCGAAGAGGTGCTCGGCCTCGTTGGCGATCACGATCCGATGGTCTCGGGTGTCCTCCCGGAACCCGTTGATCCGGGCCGACGCAGCGACCCGCCGGGAGTCGTCGTCGTCGCCGTCACTGAGCTTCGGTCTGGCCAGCGTGCCGATGACGAGCACCTCCTCCTTGTCGACGAGGACGTCGAGAGCGTCGAACCACTCGTCCTCGACCCGGCCCTGGAACCATCCGGCGATGTCTTTCGATCGTGACATGATTACATCATTACTCATCTCCACCGATCGGGCAACCACCTCCGTGGCAGGCTGGCTCGCATGCCCGTTCCCGCTGCCGATCCGGACCTGTTGGCATGGGCGGTCGAGCTGACGAAGGAAGCGGGTCGGCGGACGCTCACGCGATTCCGGTCCGACGACCTCGCAATCGAGTCCAAGGGCGACGGCACGCCGGTCACCGAGGCCGACAAGGACGCCGAGGCCTACATCCGTGCCGAGTTGGCTTCGGCCCATCCCGACGACGCGATCCTCGGTGAGGAAGAGGGCTCGGCCGACGGATCGAGCGGGCGGCGGTGGGTGATCGACCCCATCGACGGCACCAAGGCATTCATGCGTGGCGTACCGCTCTACTCGAACCTGACGGCGCTCGAGGACGCGCACGGCTGGGCCGTGTCGGTGATCAACCTGCCCGCGCTCGACGAGTGCGTGTATGCCGGCCGCGGCCTCGGGTGCTTCCAGGACGACCGGAACGGCCTGCGTCGTCCGGCATCGGTCGCACCGCGTGCGTCGACGCCGTTCCTGACCGCATCGGGGTTCACCCACTTCGACGAGGACGCGCTCCTCGCGGTCAAGCGTGCTGGCTGGGCACTGCGCACCTGGGGCGACGGCTACGGCTACGCCTTGGTGGCGACCGGTCGGGCCGACGCGATGGTCGATCCGGCGGCTGCACTCTGGGACGTGGCGCCCATGCCGCTGGTCCTGGCCGAGGCCGGTGGCCGGTTCACCGCCTATGACGGTGCCGACCTCTCGAGCGGACTGGCGGATGGCGGGGACCCCTTGGCGTGCAGCGGCGTCGCGACCAACGGCGACGGCCACGACGAGTTGGTGGCGCTCCTCAACTCCTGACGCGACGGGCTCCGGTGGAGGTGGGGTCAGGTCGAGCCGACGAAGACCGCGGCACGCACGCCGAGATCGGCGAGATCGGCCAGGAAGGGAGTCGAGTCGACCACGGTCGCCAGGCCGAACGCGCCCGGCGGGAACTCGCCCGTGACCACGCGTCGAGCGGCGAGACCGGCGACCGCACCAGCGGCGACGGCGGGACGATCGATGGCACCGGCCACCTCGTTCACGGTCGTCCCACCGCGGCGCCCGCGGACCTCGACCCGGATCGCGCCGATGCGACCCTCTGGGTGCGGCCGTCGGAGCATCGGGAGCCATGCGGTGAGTCGTTGGCGGCGATTGGCAGCCTGACGAGCGGTGATCCGTTCGGCACTCGGGAACCCCTGTTGCAGGAGGATCGAGTCGGGCAGCCCGGCGCGATAGCAGTCGACGGAGCCGATCGGGTCGGGGAAGACGCACAGCTCACGACCCGACCCGCCGGGTCGGCGCACCCAGTCGCCGTCGCGCCAGTCGGCGGTGTGCGTGGACAACGCAGCATGGTGCTGGCGTGCGCAGGCGGGACCGCCGGTGCCGAACCGAGCGACGTGGATCTCGTCCACGTGGTCCATCCACCCGGCGACGTGGCGGGCCAGGACGCAGGTGAGACCGGGTGCGAAGCCAGCACCGACGACCACGGAGACACCGTGCTCGCGGGCGTCACCGTCGAGCGACAGCAGGCCTTCGACGTCGGCGATGGCATCGCTGGTGGACACCACGTGCCGGCCGCCGCGCACCGCCCGACGGGCCTGCTCGACGTGGGAACCCGAGGGCCCAGCGAGGACGACCACGGCGCTGTCATCGGCGAGGGTCCCGATCGACGCCACCGACCCGAGCGAGCGCCGGAGCGCAGCGGGACGTTCACCGGGTCCCGCGAGGACGACGGCATCGAACTCATCGCACCCGGCGAGCTGCCTGGCCGCTCGGGCACCGGTCGCTCCGATCCCGGAGACGATCACGCGGTGTCTGGTCGATGACCCACTCACCGGCGAGTCACCGGAGATCGTTGCCCTGGAGTTCTCGCCAGCCACCGGTCTGCGGTGGCGTGCCCCCAGTGCCCCGGACCCGGAGCACCCCAGCAACAACCGCCGCGACCCCCAACGCCGCAATCGCCCGTCGCAGCAAGTTCATGGGAGGGCTCCAGAGACCGGGGGCAGAACACTTCTCGACGCTGGCTCACCGGCAGTTGTGAGGCGCAGCCGAACAACTGCAAGGAATCGAGGCCGCCAGCGGCCGAGATTCCCGTGGGGCTAGCAAGAATCGAACTTGCGACCTCACCCTTATCAGGGGTGCGCTCTAACCGACTGAGCTATAGCCCCGGGAGGCAGGCGAATCTAGACGACCTTGTCGGCCGCACCCAGCCCGATCGACTCGCTCTCGGGCTCCGAGGCCGTCCCGCTGCCGTTGGTGCTCTCCCTGGCCGGCGACGTCCACGTCTCGTTCGGGGCCGGCATCTTCCACGGATCGCTGGTGGTCGTGGTCGGCACGGTCGGGGCGTCGGCGGGTGTCGGCCTGTCGTTCGCGACGGAGCCCGGTGTGGGCTGCAATGAAACCTCGTCGTCCGTGAACTCTGCGGGGGTCGATCGACGGGGCGCGTTCGGGGCCGGTCGGCGCGCAGGGGTGACGATCAGGTCCTCGTCGATGGCGGTCATCCGGATGCCCCCCGTGAGATCGGAGATCAGGTTGAACAACACCGCGCCGAGGGTCGCCAGGGCGACGAAGAGCATGCACAAGATGGCGAACCCGATGGCGGTCGACGTGAAGACGACGTTGCCCAGGATCTCGAACCCGCCGTCGTAGCCACCGGAGTCCTCGAGGAAGCCCTCGATGCCGTCGATGGTGCCGACCCGGTCGGCGGCGCTCCACAGCAGGTAGCCGCTGATCATGCCGATGACGTAGCCGCAGACGGCAAAGGCCGTGGCCATCTTGACGATCGACCAGACCTCCACGTGGCGCACCACGCGATGCACCATGCGAGCCTTGCGACGACGGCGAGGTGGCGGCTTGCGCGTCTCGGTCCGGGCGCCTTGGCGAGCGCCGGCACGACCGGAGGCCCGGCCGTCGACTCGCGCGCCTGAGGGTTCCGTCGACATCGTGCTCCAGTGTATGGACGTGTGGTCTGCCGCCCGAGTGCACCGAGCATATTCGGCGCTCTCGGAACGCTGACTGACACCCCCGGGGCGGTAGAATCACCTCTGTGTGATTCGCGTCCTGGGGACGAGGATCACTACCCGCCCCGACCGTCGATCAGTCCTCCGAGGAGCGATCTCCCAGTGTCCGATCAGAGCACCCCGCCACCCCCGACCGACGGTGGCGACACGGACGAGACCGGCGTCGACGGCTACGACATCGAACCCATCGAGATCCAAGACGAGATGGAGAACTCGTTCCTCGAGTACGCCATGTCGGTCATCATGTCGCGGGCCCTTCCCGACGCTCGCGACGGCCTCAAGCCCGTGCACCGGCGGATCCTGTGGGGCATGGAGGACATCGGCGCCCGGCCCGACCGATCGCACATGAAGTGCGCCC
>JBBSLH010000366.1:0-4109 GCA_038255425.1 Acidimicrobiales bacterium | reverse complement strand
TGCCGCGTGGGTCGGTGTTCGCCCTCCTCGGCCCCAACGGTGGCGGCAAGACCACCACGCTCAAGGTGATCAACGGACGGCTGAGCCCCACCGCCGGATGCGTCCACATCGGTGGCGTGCACGTCAACGGCGCGTCGACCGCTCGGCTGGCGCGCGCCGGCGTGTGCAGTGTGCCCGAGGGGCGCGGGATCTTCCCCAACCTCAGCGTCGACGAGAACCTGCTGTTGGCGACCTACTCCACGATCGAGCGCAGCGCCGGCGAGATCCGCGAGCGGGCGTTCGAGCGGTTCCCCCGTCTCGGCGAGCGACGCACGCAGGTCGCCGGGACGCTGTCGGGAGGCGAACAGCAGATGCTCGCGATGGCCCGAGCCTTGACCGTCGACCCGTCGATCCTGTTGCTCGACGAACTGTCGATGGGTCTCGCACCGGTCATCGTCGAGGGTCTGTACGAGGCAGTGTCCGAGCTCGCACGCGAAGGCATCACGATCCTGCTCGTCGAACAGTTCGCCCGCATGGCGCTGCCGGTGGCCGACTACGCCGGGATCATGCTGCACGGACGGATCGACGTCATTGGCGAGCCGGGCGACATCGCCGACGACATCGACGAGGCCTATCTCGGGGGGTCGGCGGCATGAGGATCGGTGCACGTTCTCGAGCGATCGGCATGATCGTCGCGGGTGCAGCACTCGTGATGGGGCCGTTCGTGGTGCCGTCCTCGGCGCAGCAGGAAGAGCTCATCGGCTACCTGGGTGTCGCCGACAGCGATGCCTTCGCCCAGACCGGCGGACAACAGGCGGCACAGGGCTACCCACAAGCGCAGACCAAGACGGCACACACGTTCTCCTCACTCGACACGGGTGAGAACGGCCGAGCGCTCGCCAGCTCGGCATGGCCGGGCGAGTTCACCGGCAATCTCGGCAGCCTCCTCCAGGTGTTCGGCGCTCCGGAGGAAGCGGGCGCTCTGAACTATCCGGTCAGGGCAGAAGCCAGCACCGCTGGTCCTGCGGAGGCGAACCAACCAGGTATGTCTGCCCGGGTCGACGGCCCCCTGGCCGAGGCGACAGCCAGCTCGGACGGGTACGACGGGGACGGTTCGGAGTTCCTCACGTTCGGCGACGTCGCGTCCGTGAGCCGCTCCGAACTCGTCGACGGCACGGTGGTGGTCTCGGCGACGGCGGTCGTCACCGACATCGACATCGGCGGCGTCATCACGATCGACTCGGTCAAGACCACGGCCATCGCGCGCACGGATGGAAGCACCGGCACCAGCGAAGGAAATGCGGTCGTGTCCGGCGTCGAGATCGGGGGCCAGCCCGCACGCGTCGACGAGAACGGGATCCGCGCCGGAGACGGCACCAACGAGAACCCCGCCAACGCCATCGCCCAGACCGTGATCGACGACGTGCTGTCCAACTTCGCCGACGCGTTCGAGGTCGAGATCTACGTCAGCAAGCCACTTCACACCGATGCCGGCAACATCCAGGAGTATCGATCCGGATCATTGATCGTGAAGCTGAGCCTGGGCGACCCGCAGGGCGATGGTGGCGACGGCGTGATCGCCATCGGTGGTTCGAACGCCTACGCGCAAGCGACCTCGGGTCTCCCGTTCACCGCGACTCCCCTCCCACCAGTCACCGCGGCCCCATTCGACGCGTCGCCGGCGACGACGCCACTCGGCACCGCGGGCGGGTCGTCCGGTGGCGCAACGTTCGACGATGGCACGACGGCGCCGCCGACCTCCGGCGTCGACACAGGACCGGACGAGATCGCCACGGCGCCGGTCCTCGACGCGATCCCGATCGTCGACCGATTCTCCGGTCTCGGACTCGTCATGCCGTTCGTCGTCCTGCTCGGCGGTCTGCTCGCTGGGCGAGGACTTCAGCGATTCCACGCCGCGGTGAACCAACCGTCGGTCGCCGCCTGTCTCATCGACGGAGAAGAACCTTGACCTCAGCCACTGCCGACGAGATCGCCGCGGCCGACACGATGGTCGGAGCGACGCCGGGCGCTCGCGACCGGCTCACCGACGCTGTCCGAAACCTGGCGACCAGGGCATCCCGGGCCGACGCCGACCGAGCTCTGCGAGTCGCGGGACCGATACTGCTGCCAACGGGCGCGATCATCATCCTCCTCGGTTGGTACGGCGCGGCCAACACGACCCGCGTGTTCCTCCAGATCCCGTACCTCATCTCCGGCGGCCTGCTCGGTCTCGGCCTGATGTTCGCCGGCGGATTCCTCTACTTCGCCCGGTGGCTCACCGATCTGTTGGACGAGACCCGTCGACAGGCGGGCGCGGCCCAGGAGACCTCGGAGCGCACCGCGCTCGCACTCGAACGCATCGAGACACTCCTGCGTGAACGCGACGAGCTGATCGCCGCTCCTGCGCCAGTCACGGACGTCGACCCCACCGGCGTCGTCGCGCATGCGACCGCCGATCTCGTTGCGACCGTCAAGGGCACGATGGCGCATCGACCTGAGTGCCGGCTGGTCCGGGGCCGCGACGTCCGACCGGTGCAGCTCGACGGAGCGCTCGGGCGGTGCCAGATCTGCCGCCCGCCACTGAGCTGACTCAGTAGCTGCGAGGAAGCCCGAGCACGTGCTCGGAGACGTAGTTCAGCACCATCTCCTGGCTGACCGGCGCGATCCGCATCAGCCGAGCCTCACGCCAGTACCGCTCGACGTCGTATTCGGTCGCGTATCCCATGCCGCCATGGGTCTGCAGTGCCCGATCGGCGGCGAGGTACCCGGCCTCTGCCGCGAGGTACTTGGCCGTGTTCGCCGCCTCGCCACAGGCAAGACCGGCGTCGTAGCGAGCGCTGGCATCGCGCACTGCGAGCTCGGCCCCACGGAGCCGCATCTGCGCGTCGGCAAGCGGGAACGCGAGGCCCTGGTTCTGGCCGATGGGGCGGTCGAACACCACCCGCTCGTTGGCATACGTCACGGCCCGCGCGAGTGCGACCCGACCGATTCCCAACGCCTCGCCGGCGAGCAGGATCCGTTCGGGGTTGAGCCCGTCGAGCAACAGCCGGAAACCATCACCTTCGGCGCCGAGCCGGTCCTCCTCAGGCACGAAGAGCCCGTCGAAGCCCACCTCGCACGAGACCACTGCGTTCCGCCCGAGCTTCTCGATCGGGTTGATGTCGACCGCACGGTCCTTCAGGTCGGCGAGCAACAGCGTCATGCCATGGGTCGGCTTGTCGACCTCGTCTCGCGGCGTGGTGCGCACGAGGAGGAGCACCTTCTCCGAGATCGATGCCTTGGTCATCCAGACCTTGCGACCCCGCACCTCGTAGCCACCGTCGACCTTGTTCGCCCGTGTGGAGATCCGACTGGTGTCGGTTCCAGCATCGGGTTCGGTGACGCCGAAGCTCACGTGAAGGCTGCCGTCAGCGATTCGCGGGAGGTAGCGCTGCTTCTGCTCATCGGTCCCGTGCTTGACCACCGGATTCATCCCGAAGATCGACAGGTGGATCGCCGAGCATCCGTTCATCGCGGCGCCGGATGCCGCCACCTCCTCCACGAGGATCGACGCTTCAGTGATGCCGCTCCCACCGCCGCCGAACTCCTCAGGAACGCAGATGCCGATCCAACCGCGCTCGGCGAGCGCGTCGTAGAACGCCCAGGGGAACTCGTGGTCCGCATCGCATCGACGCCAGTACTCGTCGTCGAACTGCGAGCAGACGCGTCGGATTCCGTCCCGGAGTTCGGGATGGAGCTCCTCAGGCAAGTGCGGCCTCGACGGCAGCGATCAGACCCGTCGTCCGAGGGTCGTCGGACAGATTCGCGCTCATCTTGTTCATCACATACGCGAACCCGACCTTGCGGTCGGCGTCGGCCAGACCGAGCGAGCCGCCCGCGCCGGAGTGACCGAAGCTGGCCGGCCCCATGAGCGGCGAGAACGACGACGGGAGGAAGAAGCCGAGGCCGAAGCGAGTCGGGACGATGAGCGTCTGATCACGGCCCTCGCTCAGCTCGACGGTGGCCTTCTTGATCGTCTCGTCGTCGAGGATGCGGACCCCGTCGACATCACTGACACACGAGGCGTAGAGCTTGGCCAGCGACTTCGCATTCGTGATGCCGTTGGCCGCCGGGATCTGCGAACGCCACAC
>JBBSLH010000365.1:0-4115 GCA_038255425.1 Acidimicrobiales bacterium | reverse complement strand
GTGACGTCGTGGCTGGCACCGATCGCCCTGGTGGCGACCATCGTGCTCGGAATGCTCTGCACGGCGTGGCTCGCAGCGTTCTCGGTCACGCGGGAGAACGACTCGTCGTTCCCCATCATCATGCGGCTCGGTGTCGTCCCGCTCTTCTTGTTCTCGGGCACGTTCTTCCCGATCGGCCAGCTCCCCGATGCGGCACAACCGTTTGTCTGGCTCTCGCCGCTGTGGCATGCAGTCGAGGTGTGCCGAGACGCCACCGCGGGTGGTGTCGACAGCGTGACCGGACTGCACCTGCTGATCCTCGTCGGGATGCTGGTGGCGGCGATCCCGCTCGGGATCCGCGGCTTCACGAGGCGGTTGACTCCATGAACGCGCTGCGGACGATCGTCGACGCCGGCCGGATCGCGCCACCCGTCGACGCTCGCCGACGGTTCCTCCGGATGACCGAACGCAACGTCGTGGGCTACGCACGAGCGTGGCCGGTGCTCATGACCGGTCTGTTCGAACCGTTCCTCTATCTGTTGTCGATCGGGATCGGGGTGGGAGCGCTCGTCGGCGACGTCACGTACGCAGGTCGCACGGTGCCGTACGAGACGTTCGTCGCCAGCGGCATGCTCGCCACCGCTGCAATGAACGGGGCGGTGTTCGACACCACCTTCAACTTCTTCATCCGTTTGAAGTACGCCAAGTTGTACGACGCGGTGCTCGCCACACCGCTGGAACCCCGCGACGTCGCGCTCGGAGAGGTCACCTGGGCGCTGCTGCGAGGCGCCATCTACTCCGCAGCGTTCCTGGTGACGATGACCGTGTTCGGTCTGACCGAGTCGTGGTGGACGCTCGCGGCCTTCCCGGCCACGATCCTGATCGGCGCGGCATTCGCGTCGGTCGGCCTGGCGGCGTCGACATACATGCGGTCGTTCCTCGACTTCGATTTCGTGAACCTCGCCATCACACCGATGTTCCTGTTCTCAGCGACCTTCTTCCCGCTCGATCAGTACCCCGACGGTGTCGCGACCGTCGTGCAGTGGACTCCGCTGTACCAGGGAGTCGCGTTGTGCCGCGCGCTCACGACCGGGGAGGTCGACGTCGGCCTGCTCCGCCATGTGGCGTACCTGGGAGTGCTCACGGTGGTGGGAGTCTCCATCGCGGGCCGACGGATCAACACGCTGTTGCGCACCTGACAGGTCTCGTGTGCTCGCCCCGTGGGTACAGCCCTTCTGTCGCTCACCACGGAAGGAACCACACGATGAACCACGAAATCGAGCTCGACCTCCCCGTCCGCACCGTCTACGACCAGTGGACGCAGTTCGAGGACTTCCCCATCTTCATGAAGCACATCGTCGACGTGCAGCAACTCGACGACACGCATGTGCTCTGGAAGGCGAAGATCAGCGGCATCTCCCGCGAGTGGAAGGCGGAGATCACCCAGCAGACCCCCGATCAGCGCGTTGCCTGGACGGCGACCGACGGCACCAAGAACGGTGGTGTCGTCACCTTCCATCCGCTCGACGACGACCACACCCGTGTCGTCCTCCAGATGGACGTCGACCCGCAGGGCTTCCTCGAGAAGGTCGCCGACTGGGGCGGCTACATCACCGACCGCACGAAGAAGGACCTGGACGACTTCAAGGACTTCGTCGAGGCTCGCGGCAAGGCAACCGGCGCATGGCGGGGAACCGTCGAGCGTGACTCGATGCGCGACCTCCACACTCGGTCCGACGAACTCGAGACGCTCGACGACCCCGAGTTGGTCCGTCGTGCCGAGGAGGCGGGGATCGAGCGTCCGCTCGACCGCAGCCGGTCATGGCTGGTGAGTGCACTCGCTCGCCACGACTACGACAACCGCTGAGCGGTTCAGTGTTGCGGTGGCGCCGCAGTCATGAGCGCCACCGGAAGTGAGATGCCGAGGTCCCTCGTGCGCACCGTGGCGATCCGTCGCCCCGGTTGCACGGCGGACTTCGGCGCGCCGCAGACGGCGCCGAGATGCGCTGCGGCTCCGTCGATGTCGTCGACCGTGAACGCGAGTCCCCAGATCGAGGTCGGCCCGTCTCCGGCCGGCTCCGCTGATCCGACGAGTTCGATGATCACGGGGCCGAGGCGGAAGAACCGCTGCTGCATCGATGGGTCGCTGCCAGGGATCTCACGAATGCGGCGACATTCGATGCCGAGCGATGCGAAGGCCTCGGTGGTGCGGTCGAGGTCCGGGGATGCGAGGACGATGTGATCGATCTCCACGACACGGTTGGGGTGCGAGACGTCAGCCGCGGTGCGTGCGTCGACCGCCGTCTCGGTCGGGAGGCCGTCGAAGTCGCCAGGGAGATCCTCGCCGTCGGCCCACAGGCGCCACTGCGGCGACGAACCGTCGTCGCGGCACTCGATCGCCGTCGCGCCGACGACTGACGAGCTGTCGGCCACCGCGAAGCCAGCGTCGACCCACGAGTTCGGGTCGTCGCCGACGATGATCGCGTCGACGCGCACGATGCTGGTCATGCGCAGGTCTGGAACACCGACTCGAGATCCTGGACCAGGCTGGCGCTCTCCGCGTCGGAGAGATCGACGCCCTGGAGCGACTTGGCGAGGAGGGGGACGATCTGGTCTTCGCCGAGGCGCTCGGACAGGCATGCGTCGGCCTCCGCGCTTGCTGTGTCGAAGCTGGTGATGAACTGGTCGAGCATGTCGTCGACGCAGTCGAACGTGACCTGCGCGACCTCGGTGGCCTGATCGTCGTCGAGATCGAACGCCGAGAGATCGTCCTGCGCGAGGTCGGTGACCTCCTCCGGCGTTCCGGCGTCCTCGAGCGCGTCGATGCCGATCACGTCGGCGGTGCCGTCGCCGATGCACTGGGCTTCGTCATCACTCGTCTGGAGCGAATCGTCGGCGTCGTCGGCCTGGACACCCGCAGCAATGGCGTCGGCATAGGCCCCGAGGCCCGATCCGCCGTCGTCTCCGCATGCGCTCAGCGCGAGGACGGTGGTGGTCATGGCGATGAGGAATCTGCGCATCCTCGCAGGCTAGGTGTCGGTCCGGTTCACGCCGGACAGCACGGCGTGGAGCGATGCGGCGACGATGCTGTCGTGGACACCGACGCCCCAGTGGACGTCGCCTGCGGCGGTCTGCATCTCGACATAGGCCACCGCCTGCGTGTCGGCGCCGGCGCCGATGGCGTGCTCGGTGTAGTCGAGGACGTCGACCTCGATGCCCAGATGTGCCGACAGTCCGTGCACGAACGCTGACACCGGGCCGTTGCCCTTGCCGGTGACCGTGGCCGGACCATCAGGCGTGTCGACCTGCGCGGTGATCTCGGCGCCGGTGTCGGTGGTGTGGAGCTCGTAGGTGCGGAGCGCGATGCCTCCGCCGGAGAGGTACGTGGCCTCGAACTGCGTCCACATCTCGCTGGCGGTGATCTCCGTGCCGGTGTTCTCGGCCACGCCCTGGACGTTGCGGGAGAACTCGATCTGCAGCCGGCGGGGGAGGTCGAAACCGTGCTCCTCGTGCATGACGTATGCGACGCCTCCCTTGCCGGACTGGCTGTTGACGCGGACAACGGACTCGTACGTGCGGCCGACGTGCTTCGGGTCGATCGGCAGGTACGGGACCTCCCAGACGTCGTAGTCACCACCTTCGGAGCCGGCGGCGAGGGCTGCGAAGCCCTTCTTGATGGCGTCCTGGTGCGAGCCCGAGAACGCGGTGTAGACGAGGTCGCCCACGTACGGATGGCGCGGGTGCACGGGCAGCCGGTTGCAGTACTCGGCTGTTCGTCGCAGGGCGTCGATGTCGGTGATGTCGAGTTCGGGGTCGACGCCCTGGCTGAACAGGTTCATGGCGATGGTGACGACGTCGACGTTGCCGGTGCGCTCGCCGTTGCCGAAGAGGGTTCCCTCCACCCGGTCGGCGCCGGCCATCACGCCGAACTCGGCTGCTGCCACGGCGCAGCCACGGTCGTTGTGCGGGTGGAGGCTCAGCACCACCTGATCGCGATGCGGGACGTTGCGGTGGAAGTACTCGATCACGTCGCCGTAGATGTTCGGCGTGTACATCTCGACGGTCGCCGGGAGGTTGAGGATCAGCCGACGATCCGTGTCGGGTTCGATCACGTCGCTCACCGCCGCGCAGATGTC
>JBBSLH010000364.1:0-4119 GCA_038255425.1 Acidimicrobiales bacterium | reverse complement strand
GCCTGACCGGCGCGGTTGAAACGCTCGAAGATCCGGCCGCGATCCTCCTCGGGAACGCCCTCGCCGGCATCATCGACGATGATCTGCACGCAGTCGTCGTCGGCGTTGACATGCACTGCGGTCGGTCCCTCGGCGTACTTCGAGGCGTTGGTCAACAGGTTGGCGACGACTCGGGCGATCCGCCGTTTGTCGAGCGCAGTGACGATGTCGCCGAACTCCTCGTCGAGCACCACCGACTCGTCGAGCACCACCGGCGTGTCGAACCCGGCAGAGCGCACTGCATGCCCGACGAACTGGAGAAGTAGTACCTCGTCGAGATCGAGATGCATGACGCCGGCGTCGAACCGGGAGATCTCGAGTAGGTCTTCGACCAGCTCGCGGAATCGATCGAGGTCCTCGGCGAGGAGATCCAGCGCCGACTGCGCTCGTTCGCTCAGATCGGATCGGTTGTTGTCGAGCACTTCGATCGACGCTTGGAGGGTCATCAGCGGCGAGCGCAGCTCGTGCGAGACGTCGGACGCGAACTGGGCGTCCTTCTCGATGCGTGATTCGAGCGCGTCAGCCATGCCGTTGAACGACGTGATGATCGGTTCCAGGTCCGGATCGACGAGGCCACGGATACGGGCGTCGAGGTCGCCGCCGGCGAGCGACTGCGCGGCGCTGCCGACCTCGTCGAGGGGGCGGAGGATCTGGCGGGCGGAGTACCAACCGAACGCCGCACCCGCCAGCACGGTCGCAATGGAGGCGCCGAAGAGGGTGAAGGAGATCGAGGAGAGCGTGTCGTCGAGGGAACTGAGCGAGACGATCTCGAAGTAGGCGCCGTCGATGTCGGCGACGGGCGTTCCGACCACGAGGCTCTTCGTGTCGTTGCGATCGACGAAGCGCATCTTCGACGGCGTCCCGGCGAGGACCGTGGCTCGGATCTCCGGGGGGAGGGTCTCGCAGCTGAACTCGGGGTCCTGTGCGCTCCAGCCCGAGCCGCACGATCCGTCGTCGTCGGCGAGTGCTCGCTGGAAGACGATGGGACGCGAGCCCTCTGGCGTCTGGAGCGACGCCAACAGGTTGATGGTGTCGGCGTCGGGCCCGATGCTCGACCGGACGATGTTCGCGTTGGTCGACACGCGCACCACCGCGTTGGCCTCGCGTTGGTTCAAGAGGTTGGTCCGGGTGACACCGAGGACGAGTCCGGACAGGACCAACGCCAGCAAGAGCGCGCCGACCGAGAACGCGAGGATCACCCGTGCGCGGAGTCCGAGCCGTGGGACCAGTCGCACCCGGGGCTCGCGTGACGCGGCGCTGCCCGCACCGAGGTCGGGCGATGTCATCTCAGGCCTGGAGCTTGTAGCCCAGCCCTCGAACAGTGACCACGTGCTTCGGATTCGCCGGGTCGGCCTCGATCTTTGTCCGCAGTCGGCGGATGTGGACGTCGACGAGGCGTCCGTCACCGAAGTAGCCGTAGCCCCAGACCCGTTCGAGCAGGACCTCGCGCGAGAACACCCGACCGGGGGACGACGCCAGTTCGGTCAGGAGACGGAACTCGGTCTTCGTGAGGTGGACCTCTTCGTCGTCGCGCTTGACGACGCCCTCGTCCGGGATCAGCTCGAGGTCACCGAAGCGGAGATGGGCATGTCCTGGCTCACCGGCGCGTGTGCGTCGGAGCAGCGCACGGATCCGCGCCGAGAGTTCCTTCGGCGCGAACGGCTTCGTGAGGTAGTCGTCGGCCCCGGCTTCGAGACCGGCCACCACGTCGTGGGTGTCGGCCCGAGCCGTCACCATGACGATGGGGACGTCGGAGATCCGACGGATCGAACGACACACCTCGAACCCGTCGATGCCCGGGAGCATGATGTCGATGAGCACCACGTCGGTGGGCTCGCGCTGGAACTGCTCGAGAGCGACTTCGCCGGTGTCCGCTTCCGCGACGTTCCAACCCTCGTCTTCGAGGGCAAGCTTCACCGCAGTGCGGATGCGTTCGTCATCCTCGACGGTGAGGATTCGTGTGGCCACGCCCTCCATCGTGCCTCATGGAGTGGGGTCTCGGTGGGCATCCTCAGTGGAGATCGCCCGATTGCATGATTCCGGCATCCTGGAGAAGCGTGATGAACTCGTCCCAACGGGACGGATGGGAAGCGATGACGAGCGTTCCGGGCAGCGGATGATCGTCGGTCACCTCGACCCTGGCGCCGGCCTCGCGAGCGATGATCGTGCCAGCGCTTCGGTCCCACGGCGCCAGTCCCGACTCGACGTAGGCGTCGAGTCGCCCGCATCCGACCGAGCAGAGGTCGGCGGCGGCAGCGCCGAATCGGCGGATGTCGCGGACCCTGGCGATGAGTCGGCTGACGTTCGCCGCTTGACGCTCGCGTACGTCGGGTTCGTACGAGAACCCGGTGCCCACGAGCGCTGTGGCGAGCGGTGCCGCAGTCGGGACGGTGATCGTCGCACCGTTGCGGGTCGCGCCGAGGCCGAACGCCGCAGCGAACAGATCGCCGGTGGACGGGATCGAGACGGCGCCGGCCACCGGTGTTCCCTCGATCTCCACCCCCACCGAGACGTTCCAGCCCGGGAGGCGGTAGAGGTAGTTGGTGGTGCCGTCGAGCGGATCGATCACCCATCGGACACCGGATCCGCCCGTCACCGCGGCTCCCTCCTCTCCGACGATCGAGTCGTCCGGGCGGGCTCGGCGGATGTGGTCGACGATCAGTTGCTCGCTGGCGGCATCCATCTCGGTCACCATGTCGGTGGCCGTCGACTTGGTCGAGACCTGCGAACGATCGTCGTGGAGGCGCGACGCGAGCAGTTCGCCGGCTTCGACGGCGATCTCGATGGCGAGGTCGCGGAGCGCTGCGATGTCTGCGGAGGATTGCGTGGTGCCGCTCATCAGGCCGACGGTACCGAGACCCGCTGCCCGACCACCGGGTGCACGATCCTCCCGACGGCCGGTCGCTACCGTCTCGGTCATGAGAACTCCTGGGCGGATCGCGCTCGCACTGCTGGTCTTCGTCTCCTTCGCGTGCTCGAGCGGTGACGACGAGGCGGCCCCGACGACCGTCGAGTCGACGACGACCACTGCCGAGGCGACCACCACGACCGCGCCGATCCCGCCGGCCACGACGCTGGTGGCCCGGTCCGAGGTCGACGTGATCGACGTCTTCGAGAACGCCGACGGCGGCGAACCGACGATGCAACTCGATCGCCGTACGGAGACGACGGGAAATCTCGTCTTCGTGGTGGACGACGAGGCAGCCGATCCGAGCGGTCGACACCGCGTGCAGCTCCCGGTGCGACCGAACGGATCGACCGGGTGGGTCAATGCCTCGGACGTGTCGCTCACGGTGCACGACTACCGGATCGAGATCGAGCTCAGCGCGTTCGAACTCCGGGTCATGAAGGGTGACGACGTGTTGTTGAGCACCGCGATCGGCGTCGGGACCCAGGACACGCCGACGCCGGGCGGCACCTACTACATCAAGGAACTGCTGCAGCCCCCGTCACCCGACGGCCCCTACGGGACCTACGCCTATGGCCTCTCCGGCTTCTCGAACGTGCTCGAGAGTTTCGCCGGCGGCGATGGGGTGATCGGCATCCACGGCACCAACCAACCGGAGCTGATCGGCACCAACGTGAGCCACGGGTGCATCCGTGTCGACAACACCGTCATCTCCGGACTGGTCGAGGAGACCGGGCTCCCACTCGGGGTACCGGTCGACATCCTCTCCTAGACGAGGCCTCCGGGACCGACGTCAGGAGCGCTGGTCGTTGTCGGCCTGTTCCTTGTGGTGTTGGATCACACGCCACTCGGCCATGGCGCGCAGTGCCAGGATCGCGACGATCCCCACGCCCACGGCGAATGACACTGCGCCGGTCAGTCCACCGATGCCGGCAGGCGTGGTGCAGTCGCCCTCGCACTGGAGATCGACGACGGCATAGCCGATCAGACCGCCGCACAATCCGGCGAGCAGGATCGAGGCGAACGCGAGCACGCGGGCGCCGGTCGACGGCAGGGCAGACGGGGAGTAGTCGTCTTGGTCGGCAGGAGGGACGTCGGCCACACCCCGAGGCTACGGCGGGGAACGCCGTCACCTTGCCTCGGGCCGGCCAGCCGGGTTGGATGCAGCCGTG
>JBBSLH010000363.1:0-4150 GCA_038255425.1 Acidimicrobiales bacterium | reverse complement strand
CTCGGTGACGACCGGGCTGTCGCGGTCTTCGTCAGGGTCGCCGGGCTCGTGCACGACGGCCTCGGCGACGTTGGGATCGAAGTCGGCTCCCGCCGGATCGACCCGCTCGAGGCCCTCCTTCTCGAGGAAGCCGTAGAGCTGCCCCGCGACCGCTTCGACGTGTTCGTGGCCCTGGGTCCGGGCCGCATCGATGGCGTCGAGGACCGGCAGCAGCCGCTCGACGAAGCTGCCCTGGGTCCGCGTCACCTCGTCGGCGATCCGCTTCTGCGACAGCTTGCGGAAGTTGTCGAAGTCGGCTGCGGTCCGCTGATAGGCGTCGAGGAACTGGTCGCGCTCGGCGACGAGCGCGTCCAGTTGCCCGATGGTGATCTCGGCCGGGACCTCGAGGTCGACGTCGATCTCCGGGAAGTCGATCTCGTCAGACTCGGCGTCGGGTTCGACCGGGTCCTGGTCAGCCGGCTCGTCTGTGGGTTCGTCCGTCATCGGGGCGAGATCACTCGTCCTCGTCGACGATCTCGGCGTCGACGACCTCGTCGTCGTCGGCCGATGTCGCACCGGCACCGGCACCCGAACCCGGGTACTCGGCGTCGGACTGGGCAGCCGACTCGTAGAGCTTCTGCGTGAAGTCCTGCGAGCTGGTCATGAGGTTCTCGGTGGCCTGCTTGATCTCGGCCAGGTCATCGCCCGACAGCGCCGTCTTCAGCGCGGCGAGGGTGTCCTCGACCTTGGTCTTGTCGTCGCCCTCGAGCTTCTCGCCCTGCTCCTTGAGCAACTTCTCGGTCTGGTAGACGAGGTTCTCGCCCTGGTTGCGGGCCTCGGCCTCCTCGCGACGCTGACTGTCCTCCTCGGCGTGGGCCTCGGCGTCCTTGACCATGCGCTCGATGTCGTCCTTGGCGAGTGAGCTCTGACCGGTGATGGTCATCGACTGTTCCTTGTCGGTGGCCCGGTCCTTGGCCGAAACGTGGACGATGCCGTTGGCGTCGATGTCGAAGGTGACCTCGATCTGGGGCACGCCACGAGGGGCCGGAGGCAGGTCGACGAGCTGGAACTTGCCGAGTGTCTTGTTGAACTGGCTCATCTCGCGCTCGCCCTGGAGGACGTGGATCTCGACCGAGGGCTGCATGTCCTCTGCCGTCGTGAACACCTCGGTCCGCTTGGTGGGGATCGTGGTGTTGCGCTCGATGAGGCGGGTCATGACGCCACCCTTGGTCTCGATGCCGAGGGACAACGGTGTGACGTCGAGCAGGAGCACGTCCTTCACGTCCCCCTTCAAGACACCCGCTTGCACCGCGGCGCCGATGGCGACGACCTCGTCGGGGTTGACGCCCTTGTGGGGCTCCTCGCCGGTGAACTCGGTGACCATCTCGGTCACGGCCGGCATGCGGGTGGAGCCACCCACGAGGATCACGTGGTCGAGGTCGCCCTTGTTGATCCCGGCGTCCTTGAGTGCCTGCTCGAACGGATCCTTGCAGCGCTCGAGGAGGTCCTCGGTGAGCTCTTGGAACTTGGCCCGGGTGAGCTGTTCGTCGAGGTGGAGCGGGCCGTCCTGCGTTGCAGTGATGAAGGGGAGATTGATCTGGGTCGACTGCACCTGGCTCAGCTCGATCTTGGCCTTCTCGGCCGCTTCCTTGAGCCGCTGGACAGCCATGTTGTCCTTGCTCAGGTCGACCGAGTGCGCCGACTTGAACTGGTCGGTGAGCCAGTCGATGACCCGCTGGTCCCAGTCGTCGCCACCGAGGCTGGTGTCGCCGTGGGTCGACTTGACCTCGAACACGCCGTCGCCGATCTCGAGCACCGACACGTCGAAGGTGCCGCCGCCGAGGTCGAACACGAGGATCGTCTGGTCGTCGTCGCCTTCCTTGTCGAGGCCGTAGGCGAGCGCGGCCGCGGTGGGCTCGTTGATGATGCGAAGCACCTCGAGACCGGCGATCGCACCGGCTTCCTTGGTGGCGGTGCGCTGGGCGTCGTCGAAGTACGCCGGGACGGTGATGACCGCCTGGGTGACGGTGTCGCCCAGGTAGCTCTCGGCGTCTCGCTTGAGCTTCTGGAGCGTGCGGGCCGAGATCTCCTGCGGGGTGTAGTCCTTGCCGTCGATGTCGACGGTCCAGTTGGTACCGACGTGGCGCTTGACCGAGCGGATGGTGCGATCGGGGTTGGTGATCGCCTGGCGCTTCGCGACCTCACCGACGAGGACCTCGCCGCCCTTGGAGAAGGCGACGACGGACGGCGTCGTGCGCGCGCCCTCGCTGTTGGGGATGACGACGGGGTCGCCCCCCTCGAGGACGGCGACGACAGAGTTGGTGGTACCGAGGTCGATTCCGACGGCCTTGGGCATGGTTGTTGCCTCCACGTTGAGTTGGCAGATTGGAGCGGTGTACAGATCGGGGGAAGAGTCCGAGACTGCCACGTCCACCCGGGGGTTTCCTGACGCCTCGACAGAGACCAGCATAAAAGCTGAGTGCCTGATTGACAACTTTGAGGTGGAAGGATTCTTCGGAGCCGATCCGAGTTCAGGGTGATCCCCCATGGCACCGAGGACGTGCGGTGCGAGACTGCACGTCGATGACGCCGCTCGCCGAGATCACCGATCTCACCAAGACGTACCCGAGCCGCGACGGCGATGTCCGGGCGCTCGACGCGCTGACGGTCACGGTCGAGCCGGGGCTCATCGGCCTCGTCGGGGCCAACGGTGCAGGCAAGTCGACGCTCTTCCGGATCCTTCTCGGCCTGACGCGCCCGGACTCGGGCAGCGTCCGGGTGGCCGGTGTCGACGTCGGTGAAGACCCCATCGGTGTCCGGTCCCGTCTCGGGTTCATGCCGGAGCACGACTGCCTGCCCACGGACCAGACCGCCGCCGACGTGGTCGCCACGCTCGGCGAGTTGGCCGGACTCCCTGCCCACGACGCCCGCCAACGAGCATCCGACGTGCTCGACCTGGTCGGTCTCGACGAGGCGCGCTTTCGTCCCATCGAGGGGTTCTCGACCGGCATGAAGCAGCGGACCAAGTTGGCGCAGGCGCTGGTCGCCGACCCGCACCTGGTCCTGCTGGACGAACCGACCGCCGGCCTCGACCCGGCCGGACGACACGAGATGCTCGAACTCGTGACCCGGCTCGGGAGGTTCGGCATCTCGGTGCTGATGGCGACGCACCTGCTCGACGACGTGCAGTCGACGTGCGACCAGGTCGTGATGATCGACGGTGGTCGTCTGGTGGGCGCCGGGCGGACCGACGACCTGCTCGAGACGAGCGGCGTGGTGCGAGTCGATGTCGGCGGTCACGGCGAACGATTGGTTGCGGTTCTCGGATCGAGCGCGTCGCTCCTTCCCGATGGCTCGGTCGAGCTCCCGGTCGCCGATGAGTCGGCGCTCGACGCAGTGGTCGCGGCCGTCGCCGACGCGGGGCTGCCGCTCCATGCGCTCTCCAGTCGCCGAGCGACCCTCGACGGCCTCTTCCTCGGCGAGGGCGCGCCATGACCACCGTCCCCGACACCGGCAGCTCCGGCGCCGTCTACGACCGCGGTTACCGGCCCTACGCCGGCGAGCTCGGAGGACGATCCGCCGCCCGGCTCGCGCTCTACCGGGCGTCGATCCGTCGCGCGGTCGGCCTCCGTCGATCCTGGCGTCAGAAGTTCTTCCCGTGGTTGCTGCTGGCGGTGGCGGCCGTCCCCGCGATCGTCTGGGTCGGGGTCGCGTACATCACCCGCAACACACCGGCCGACGCCGTCCAGATCATCACGTACCGCGAGTACCTGGGCGTCTCCACGGCGTTGTTGGTGTTCGTCGGACTCGCCGCACCCGACGTGCTCTGCCCCGACCGTCGCAACCGGACGCTGCCGCTGATCTTCTCGCGACCACTCACCGGCACCGACTACGTCATCGCCAAGGTCGGGGCCATCGGGTCGGTCGTGTTCTTGTTCAGCTTCCTCCCGCAGGTCGTCCTGTTCGTGGGGCAGTTGCTCGTGAGCGACAGTGCACTCGACTACTTCCGCGACAACCTCGAGGTGCTGTGGCAGGTGCCGCTCGGCACCGTCGCGTTCTCGCTCTACTTTTCGTCACTGTCCTGTGCGATCGCATCGCTGACCACGAGACGGCTCATCGCGGCTGCATCACTCCTCATCCTCCTGCTCGGGTCGTCGGCACTCGCCGCCGG
>JBBSLH010000362.1:0-4152 GCA_038255425.1 Acidimicrobiales bacterium | reverse complement strand
GCATCGGCCGATGCCCTCGTCCTCGACGATCAAATGCTCGGACTTCTTCCGACCTGACTCTCACCCAGGGTCGCCCGGGTAGACCGTCGGCTCGAGGAAGCGGACCCCGTCACCGGTACGGCGAGGGGAACTTCCGTGAACACGGTCTGCGTCCAGCAGGCCGCGAAAAATAGGCATTTCGGCTGGAGTGGGCGAGGGGGGACTCGCACACCGTTTTCTGGGAGATCTCCCACGCTGGTGCGTGGAGCCTCACGGCAATTCAACATAGTGCTGTGGCCCCGCGATCGGGACGACATGAACGAGGCGGAGCAGCAGATCCGTTGCAGCCAGCCGAATAGTCATCGCCCACGGAACGCGACCACGGCGGACATCTTCAATCCCACGCGCCGTGCTGTCGCAGCAGTTCCGTGAACGACTCGGTCTGGGCATCATCGAGCACCCTGGCGGGAAAGATCATCGGTTGGGAGGCGAACCTCAACACCCAGGCGTCACCGATGACCTTCGCACTGGCCAACTCGACCCATCGAAACCCCATGGTTCGCGGTCCCTCCATGCGGAACTCCTCGCTGGTCGCGATGACCGTCTCCTCGACCGGACCTTCGAGGTACGGCGCCATCGTGTGTCTCGCGAACCTCTTTCCCACGAACGGCATGCTGACGACGCCACCGCCAACCCCGAACAGCGCCACTACAGGATCACACACGGCGATGACGGTGCCGAGCACCCCCATGGTCAACAGGTACGACGGGATGAGGATTTTGCGGATAGCCCGGAGAACCATCCGCTCGGCCTCCTCCGCGTCGTGGTGAAGGTCACCCGCACGATCTCTTCCACTGGCGCGAACGATACGGCAGGAGTCTCCCTCGATGGCGAGAAATCCTTCGGGCCGATCAGCCGCCGGCCTCAATCGACCCGTCACTCAGCAGCGGAGGGATGCGTGAGCTGCTCCCCGGCGGCTGGACGGTGGGCGTGACGCGGTCATCGAGATCTCGCGCCAATCTTCGGATCGCGCCACCATCGGGAAGCGCGGTCGACCTCGAGTTGAGGTTCATGGCCGATGCGTCCCCTCGCGCGGTCGCCCGACTCGAAGGGTCGGACGGATCCACGCTGGGCGTGGCTGACTGGATCAGCCCGCGCGCTCGAGAGGTCCTCCGCGGCGCCGGCACGGGCTACCTCGATGCCACCGGCAACTCCGAGATCAGACTCGACAAGCCTGCGGTCTACGTTCGAACTACGGGCGCTGACCGCGCCCCGAGCCGAAGCCGGCAGCTGGACCACGGCTGCGCGGCCCCAAGGCCTGGACGCTGCTCCGCACGATGGCCGAGACTCCGCCACCGTTCGGTGTCAGCGAGCTCGCTGGCGCCGTCGACGTCGACCCCGGCTACGTCTCCCGGATCCTCCGTGTCCTCGAGGACCAGGTCCTCATCACCCGCACACCACGAGGACCGGTGACCGACCTCGACTGGGAAGGCGTGATCCGCGCGGCCGCATCGACCTACTCGCTCTTCGACTCGAACGAAACCTCGACCTGGGTCGCGACATCGGGCCCCGCACGCTTCGTCGACGACCTCAGCGACACCGAAGTGGGCGAGTGGGCCGTGACCGGCTCGCTGGCCGCCTCCCGCCTGGCGCCAGTGGCGGCGCCGGAGATGGCCGTCATCTACACCGCCGACCCCGACCTCGTCGCCGATGCCGGGCATCTGCTGCCGACGAAGCAAGGCGCCAACGTGGTGCTGGCCGTTCCCTTCGACCCGGTGGTCTTCGAGGCAACAGAGGAGCTCGACGGCACCACCTACGTCTCACCGGTCCAGGTGGTCCTCGACTCGCTCACCGGCAACGCACGCATGCCCGACGAAGGCGAAGCCGTCATCGGCTGGATGTCGAAGAACGAGTCGAGGTGGCGGGCCGGGGATCTCTCCGCCTGAGGCGCCCGGACAAGCGCGTGACGCGGCCATGCGAGACCCATCGCGGCGTCTGGACACCACCTCGATCCTTCGGATTTCGCGCCGTCATCGCCGTGCGAGACTTTCGCGATGCTCGTGGTGCGAGGGACGAAGAAGCTGCGTGACCGGGTTAAGGGCGCTCCAGCTGGTGACGACGATGTCTCGACAACGGCGCTCGGCGACTGGTTCGCCACCGCGCTGTTCTGGCGACCTCAAGTCGCACTGCTGGTCAACGCCCGGACCTTCATCCCCGCCTTCATCGAGCTGGCGCCGGCGGCCAAGCTGCTCGACCGAGTGCCGGCCGCAATCGAAGGAGCGCTCCGAGCTCACGGCGTCGACGAAGCGATCATCGCAGACGAGGTCGAGGCCATGACCGACGTGCGCATCGCCCCAACGAATGACCGCAGCGTGCTCGGAGTGATGAACGAGTTCGCCTTCCTCGGCGAACACCACCAGGCGGCCGAGCCCGTCGACCTGATGCAACTGTCGTTGCGACTCGCCGGGACACCGATCGGACCGCTGCGCAAGAGCACCCGCTTCCCCGACCTCGAGCTCGCCGAGGTCCTTGGCGACACGAGTCCACTCGCAGAGGTCATCCCGCTTCGTCCGGACCAGCCGATGGTCGCCCCCATGTCCCCCGCTGCCAAGCCGGAGGGGGCGATCTTCCAACTGAAGGTGACCCTCCACGACACCAAGCCACCGATCTGGCGGCGGGTGCTCGTCAACGGCGCCAGCACGCTCGACCAGGTCCACGAGGTCATCCAAGCCGCGTTCGGGTGGTGGAACTACCACCTCCACGACTTCAAGGTCGACGCAAGCGAGTACGGCGTGCCCGACCCCGACGAGGACTGGGGACCGCCCGTGAACGACGAATCGGTGGTCCGGCTCGACTCTGTCGCCAGCGAGGGCTCGAAGTTCAACTACACGTACGACTTCGGTGACAACTGGCGCCACAAGATCGTCGTCGAGAAGGTCACGCCCGCCGATGGCACGGCGACGGTGCCGGCTTGCATCGACGGGCGCCGTGCGTGCCCGCCCGAGGACTGCGGCGGAACCTGGGGCTACAAGGAGCTACTCCAGATCCTGGCTGACCCACGCCACCGTGATCACGCCGACAAGTCGAGTGGATCGGCCGCCCGTACGACCCCGAGGCGTTCGACCCGAGCGAGTTCGAGGACAACCTCAAGCACCAGAAGTTCGCCGACCTCGACGACGACTGGCTGTAGCGACCGTCGTATCAGCCCTCGTCGAGCAGGGCGGTGAGCAGATCGACGAGACCGGCGAGACGCTTGGAGGCGACCTCCCAGACGATGGAGTCGTCGATGGTCGCGTAGCCGTGGATCAGCACGTTGCGGAAAGCGACGATCCGAGGCAGATCTTCGATGCGACCCGCGACATCGGCATCGGCTCCGGCGAGGCGGTTCAATGCCTCACCAATGATCTCGAACTGGCGCTCGACGGCCGACCGGAGCATCGGGTCCCCGATGTAGTCGTTCCATGTTTTGTCGTCGACGAACGACTGGATCAGCTCAGCGGCCCGACGCGCGTCCCAGAGCAGCGCCCCGGAGTCAGGCTGCATAGACCTCTCGCCGGCTCTGTTCGACCGAGGCGGCGAAGTACGGATTCTCCAACGACTTCGGCATCACGAGATCGACCGGCCGCCCGACGAGTGCCTCGAGCTCCTCCTTCAGACCGAAGTAGGCATCGAACAGCCCGCCCGCTCCGTCCTCGAACTCGACCAGGAAATCGACGTCGCTGCGGGTCGGGTCGAACGTGTCGGTTGCGGCGGAACCGAAGATCGCCAGACGCCGAACGTCAAACCGTTGGCACAGCGCTGCGATCGCTTCGGCATCGAGTTCGAGTCCGGCACTCATGTCGACCTCCTCGACGCAGTCTTCCACAGCCCGAAACCCGTCGCCGCTCGATGTAGTTGCGCGTGCAACGGTAGAAGTGGGGGTCTCAGAGGGTCCGAAAACAACCTCTGACCTGCACTTTTACCGTGGGCGAGGGGGGACTTGAACCCCCACGTCCCGAAGGACACAGGCACCTGAAGCCTGCGCGTCTGCCAATTCCGCCACTCGCCCGAGTGGAGTCGCTCACGGTAGCGCGCGTCCCGGGCAGGGTCACAGGCCTATCACGCGACGTTTGGGCGGAAACGACCGGTCTCGGTCGTCTGAGCCCACACGTTCCACAGCAACCACGTCGTGTG
>JBBSLH010000361.1:0-4162 GCA_038255425.1 Acidimicrobiales bacterium | reverse complement strand
GTTCGACAAGAACGAGATCCTCCAGCGGTACCTCAACACGGTGTACTTCGGTCGCGGTGCCTATGGCGCCGAGGCCGCGGCCCGGACCTACTTCGGCATCTCGATCCGCAACGTCGACATGTCGCAGGCCGCATACCTCGCCGCCCTGATCCGATCGCCCGAATCGACCGACGTCGCCCGCAATCCAGAGACCGCGGTCTTCCGTCGCGACTCGGTGCTCGCCGGCATGCTCGAGCAGGGATGGGCGACACGCGACGAGTACGACGAAGCCAAGGCCAAGGAGCTGAGCAGCGAGGTCCGCGAGCGTTCGGTCCGTGAGGGACTCGGCGACGTCGTCGGCGCTGAATACGGCAGCGAGTACTACGTCGAGTACATCCGACGTCTCCTCTACGACGAGTACGGCGCCGAGGTCGTCAACGGCGGTGGTCTGCGGGTGTACACCTCGCTCGACATGAACCTCCAGCAGGCCGCCTACGAGTCGGTGTACGGCCCGCCCGATGTCGGCGTCTTGAACGAGGAGGGCGATCCGTCGGGCGCACTGGTCAGTGTCGACGAGGTCGGCCGCGTCGTCGCGCTCGTGGGCGGCAAGGACTTCGCCGCCTCCGAGGTGAACCTCGCCCTCGGTGCGCTCGCCGGTGGTTCGGGGCGACCGCCCGGTTCATCGTTCAAGCCGATCGTGCTGGCCGAGGCGCTGGGCCAGGACATCTCGGCCCGATCGCAGTACATCAACAAGAACGACATCGTCCTCCCCAAGGCCAACAATGGCGAGGACTGGGAGGTCGGTAACTACGACGACGGCAGCGAGAGCCTCGTGGACCTGGTCGAGGCCACGAAGATCTCGTCCAACACCGTCTACGCGCAGCTCATGCTCGAGGTCGGCCCCGCCAATGTCGTGGCGCTGGCCGAACGGCTCGGGATCCAGACCCCGCTCCCTGCGGTCAACTCACTCGTCCTCGGCTCCGGCGACGTGTCGGTGCTCGACATGGCCAACGCCTATTCGACCTTCGCCCGCCGGGGCCAGCGGATCGACCCCGTCTTCATCACCAAGGTCGAACAGGTCGCGGGCGGCGAGGTCAAGACCCTGTTCCAGGCCAGCGGGTCGGGCGAGCAGGTCATGCGCGCCGGTGACGCAGACCAGGTCAACTGGATCCTGCGCCAGGTGGTGCTCGGCGGCACCGGCAGCGGCGCCAACCCCGGTTTCCCGGTCGCCGGCAAGACCGGCACCAGCGGCGACTACCGCGACGCCTGGTTCGTCGGCTACACCCCGCGCCTCACGACCGCCGTGTGGATGGGCTATCCCGATCTCGATGAGAACGGTGAGACACGATTCATGACCGACTTCCGTGGCCGCAAGGTGACCGGCGGCTCGTTCCCGGCGACCATGTGGAAGCTGTTCATGCAACGTGCCACGGACGGCGACGGGGACTTCCGCGATCCGCCGCCCTTCGGTGGCACGATCCTCAATGCCGACCTGACGACCACGACCACGACCCTGCCGGCGTGCAAGGGCGCGTCGGCCGGGTCGTCGGGCACCACCGAGGCGTGCCGGTCCACGACCACGACGGCCGACCCGGACGGGTCGACCACCACGTCGACCGAGCCGGGCAAGCCCACGACCAGCACGACGAACCCGCCGTCGACGACCAGCACGACGAAGCCGGACTCGACCACGACGACGGCCGCGCCGACGACGACCGAGTTCCTCCCGTAGACGGTCAGCCGGCGGCTGAATCCTCGTTCGGGTCCTGGTGTGGGTAGTGCGAACGGCAGGCATAGCACCACTGTTCGGTGCCGAGTTCGGGCTCGGCCTTGCCTTCGGTGTCCCACGCCTCGGGGGTGACGTAGACCCGCCGGACCGTGGTCACCTCTTCTTCGCTGCCGCAGCTCTCGCATGTACCGATCGTGGCCATGGGCCGGACGCTAGCGCCGGTCAGTAGGGAGTCGTCTCGGTTGCGAGGCGCCAGACGAGGTCGCGCAGCGGTTCCCCCAGGGGCAGCGCCAGGAGGTGTCGGGCGAGGATCACGCCCATGATCACTTCGCCGGTGACCGCGATGTCTCGGTCGGCGGGTATCTGTCCGGTCTCCTTCCCGCGTTCGAGCACCGCTTCGATCGACAGCCGCCATTCCTCGCGGTTCGCGGTCGCGACGGATCGGACCTCGGGGTCGAAGCCTGCCGCTGCGAGCAACTCCGCATAGACCTGACGACGGAGCGTCTGGACGTCGGGCTCGGCGGTGAGCGCGAGCAGCAGCTCGAACCGCTCGGCGAAGTCGTCGTCGGGCCCGAGCGTGGGAGCCTTGACCGAGACGTGAGCGAACCCGTCGACGATCAGTGACCGGCGGTCGGGCCACCGCGTGTACACCGTGGTCTTGGAGACGTCGGCGCGTTGCGCGACGTCGCTCATCGACGTGTTCGAGAGTCCGTTGGACGCGACGAGCGCGACGAATGCGTCGAGTATTCGGATCCGGATGCTGGGATCGGGTGACGACCCTCCGGGCCCGCGGCGTGGAGTCACCCGGACAACGGTAGCGACGCGTCCGACCGGTGTGACTCCAGTCGGGACCAGCTGCGGATCCCCGGTGGCCGGAAGCACACGAAACATGCAATTCCGACCACCCAGGTTCCCGCCAGTGCCCGAACCATAAATGGACTGGACGGGACAGTCCAGATGATTCCACCGGTAATGGGCCATTCGGATCACCAGACGATTCCGCCCGAGATCGCAGACAGGGCTGGGCAGTCGGACCGGATTCCTCTATGCTCGGAGGTGCCGCCGGCAGGTATCCCACCGCTGGACGGAGCAAAGGAGACACTCCATGTCCAAGTCTTGGAACGCGCCCGCCATCGCTGCCCAGAAGCATGTCGGTCACGCCTCGCCCCTGGTGATGGTCACCGCCTACGACGCGCCGGGAGCACGGATGGCGCACGAGGCGGGTGTCGATCTCATCCTCGTCGGCGACAGCCTCGCCATGGTCGTGCTCGGCTACGACGACACCCTCCAGGTGTCGACGGCCGACATCGCCCACCACACCGGCGCCGTGAGCCGTGGCCTCAAGTCGAGCAACCACGAGAACACCAAGCCGATGATCGTGGCCGACCTGCCGTGGATGGCGTACCACACCGATCCGCACGAGGCCGTCCGCAACGCCGCCGAACTGATCCGCGCTGGCGCCCATTCGGTGAAGCTCGAGGGTGGTCGCAAGCGCCTCGCCATGATCGAGCCGATCCTCGACGCCGAGATCCCGGTCATGGGGCACCTCGGCCTCACCCCACAGTCGGTGCACGCCATGGGTGGATTCAAGGTCCAGGGCAAGGAGCACGACGCCGCACTCGAGCTCGTGGCCGACGCCAAGGCGCTGGCTGCGGCTGGCTGTTTCGCCATCGTCCTCGAGGGCGTGCCCGACAAGGTCGCCAACATGGTCACCAAGTCGGTCGACGTCCCGACCATCGGCATCGGCGCCGGCAACGGCACCGACGGCCAGGTGCTCGTCTACCACGACGTCCTCGGCATCGAGGACCGCATCACGCCCAAGTTCGTGCGCCGCTATGCCGACGTGAAGACGGCGTCGGTCGAGGCGTTGTCTGCCTTCGCCGCCGACGTCCGGACGCGGGCCTTCCCCGACGATTCCGAGAGCTACCACCTGTCGACCGACACCGCCGAGACGCTCGGCCTGTACGGCGACATGACGACGCAGTCGGAATGAGCCGCAGGACCTGGCGGGCCGACGGAGTCGGACCGGCCAGACCTACGGCCACACGGGATGAGCCAGTCGGAATGACCTACGGGCACACCGGCTGAGTCGCCGTCGACTCGCCAACGCGGCGGCGCCACGGCCATCGGTCAGACTGGCGACGTGTCCGAACGAGACCCACTCCTCGACCGCCCGTCCTGGGCGCCGGAATGGTTGCCGTCGATCGATGACGTGCGGACGATGCGGTTGCTGCGCTGGGCCCTCGGGATCGTCTTGATGGCCGGGGTCGCGGCGTGCGTGGTCGAGAGCGCCGACTCGCCAGCTGACCCGGCACTCGAGGGCGCAACGTCGCCGAGTGCGCTCGCCGAGAAGTTCGGCACGATCCTGGTCGACCTGGTCTCGGCATCGGGCGACGTCCTCGAGCTCTGCCTCCTGCATGCCGACGTCCCGGCCGAGCGGAGTCAGGGGCTCAT
>JBBSLH010000360.1:0-4171 GCA_038255425.1 Acidimicrobiales bacterium | reverse complement strand
GCGATCTCGATTCCGCTGTCGATCTTCATCGGAGCGTTCGCGGCGCTCCGGCGCGACGGCATCTTCGACCGGATCATGTCGAACCAGCTCCTGGTGCTCGCAGCGATGCCTGAGTTCGTGGTCGGCGCGCTTCTCACCGTGCTGCTCGCCACGAACGTCTGGCACGTCGTTCCGGCAGTGAGCCGGATCCGACCGGGCGAGGCCCCGTGGTCCGATCTCGACGGGCTGATCCTGCCGGTCCTCACGTTGGCCATCTCGGTGACACCGCACGTCGGGCGCACCATGCGTGCCGCGATGATCGAGGTGCTCGAGAGCGATTACATCGAGATGGCGCGACTCAAGGGTTTGTCGGAGCGAGCCGTGCTGTGGCGTCATGCCTTCCCGAATTCACTCGGCCCGACCATGCAGGTCATCGCGCTCAACATCGCCTATCTCGCCGGTGGGGTCGTGATCGTCGAGATCCTGTTCAACTTCCGTGGCATCGGCATCGTGCTGATCGATGCGATCCCCGACGCCAACGCGCCGGTGGTGCAGTTCGTCGCGATGTTCATCGCCGCGATCTACGTCATCACCAACCTGATCGCCGACGTGATCACGATCATCGTCACCCCGCGGCTGCGAACGAGGCTGACGTGAGCGACACCGAGTTCGAACTGAAGGGCCACATGGACCTCGGGGTGACCCCGGTGGCTGTCGCCGACGGACCCATCGTCGCAGGGCAGCCAGGACTCATCCGGTCTGCGTCCGGACTGTGGCGGACGCGGATCGGCGCGGCCCTGGTCCTGCTGCTCGTGGCAACAGCCGTTTTCGGCCCGTGGCTCGCGCCGTTCGGTGCCGACGAGTTCGTCGCCACGGCGAACCTCCGCGACGTCGAAGGTTCGTGGTTGGGCACCGACTACTTCGGCCAGGACATCTGGTCACGATTCCTCCACGGAGGACGATCGATCCTGTTCCTTGCGTCGGTGTCGACGCTCGTCGGCTTCGTGTTCGGTGCGGCGATCGGCATGGCTGCGGCCTACGACCGCGGCCGGCTCGATGATGCGCTGATGCGAGCGATGGACGTCATGCTCGCGTTCCCGCAGCTGCTCCTCGTCCTGGTCGCGATCACCACCGTGGGCCCGCAATCCTGGCTGATCATCGCAATCGTCGGCTTCACGACGATCCCCCGCATCGCTCGCATCACACGCGGGGCAGCGGTGCCGGTCGTGGAACGCGACTTCATCGGCGCTGCCGAAGCACTCGGCGAGTCGAGGTTCCGTATCATCACCCGTGAGCTGTTGCCCAACATCATCGGCCCACTCCTGGTCGAGGCGAACCTGCGGCTCACCTACTCCATCGCCATCATCGCCGGACTCGGGTTTCTCGGATTCGCAGCCGAGCGGAACGCAGCGGACTGGGGGCTCATGGTGCAGGAGAACCGCGTGGCACTCTCGGTCAACCCGTGGGGCACGGTCTTGCCGGCCATTGCGATCGCATTGCTGACGATCGGCACCGGGCTGATCGCGGACGGCCTGTCACGGACTGTTGCCGGTATCGACCGCGGGCGGCCGGACGCGTGAGCGACCAGCCGGTTGCCCTGGCCGTACGGGACCTGCGCCTCGACGTGGCGGCGACGGGTGTCGACATCGTCGACGAGATCACCCTCACCATCGGCAGGGGCGAGGTACTCGGCCTCGTCGGTGAATCGGGATCCGGCAAGACAACCGTTGGTCTTGCCGTGCTGGGACATGCGCGCAAGGGAGTGGCGGTCCGCGCCGGCAGCGTGACGATCGAGGGAGCGAGCATCCTCGATCTCGGCGACAGGGCGCTTCGCAACGCTCGGGGCCGCCTCGTCAGCTACGTCCCGCAGGATCCTGGCACAGCACTGAACCCTGCACTGCGCGTCGGCCCTCAGGTGATGGAGGTGCTGAAGAACCACGGATTCGGAAGCGGTACGTCCGAGCGACAGGCGCGTGTCGTGGAGGTCTTCGAAGAGGTCAAGCTTCCTTCGGATCGCGAGTTCCTCCGGCGCTACCCGCACCAACTCTCCGGCGGCCAGCAGCAGCGCGTGGGCCTGGCCATGGCGTTCGCGGCGCGTCCGTCCGTGATCGTGCTCGACGAGCCGACGACGGGCCTCGACGTCACCACGCAAGCTCACGTCCTCGAGACGATCCGCTCGCTCGCCACCCTCCACGGCGTTGCGGCGCTCTACGTCACCCATGACCTGGCGGTCGTCGCAACGCTGGCCGACCGAGTGGCCGTCATGTACGCCGGTCGGATCGTCGAGCAGGCCGCCACGGCGGAGATCTTCGCCGACCCGGCTCACCCCTACACCCGGTATCTGGTCGCTGCGGCACCTGAAATGGGCAGCGACCGCCAGCTCGTCGGGCTCGGCGGTCGCGCTCCGTCACCTGGCCAGCGGCCGAGCGGCTGTTCGTTCGCACTCCGTTGCGAACTCGCGACCCCCGAGTGCAACGAGTCGTTTCCAGCGGTCGAGTTGGTGGGGGCCGGCGACGCGCACGAGGTGCGTTGTTTCCGTGCCTACTCCGTGCCCGAGCGAACCGCTCGGCGAGCACAGGCCTCCGCGCCACGAGCGTCCGGCGGTGACGCCGCACTCAGCGTGCGCAACGTGTCGGCTGGATATGCGGGTACCGAGGTGGTCCACGACGTGTCGTTCGACATCGCTCGCGGCGAGTGCGTGGCGCTGGTCGGCGAATCGGGTTCGGGCAAGAGCACGCTGTCGCGGGCGATCGGTGGGTTGCACCACGAATGGACCGGTGAGATCGACCTGTCCGGTTCGCCGCTCGCGCGATCGTCTCGAGATCGTCCCGTCGAGCAACGACTCTCGATCCAGTACGTGTTCCAGAATCCGTACAGCTCACTCCACCCGCGTCGATCGATTGCCGAGAGCATCGGTCGGCCGCTGGCGATCGCCGGGGTCGACAAGAACGAGATCCGGCGCGAGGTCGACCGGATGCTGGAGCGGGTCTCGCTCAGTGCGGCCTACGGCAATCGGTTCCCCGATCAACTGTCGGGCGGCGAGCGCCAGCGGGTGGCGATCGCACGAGCGCTGGTCAGCAAGCCCGAGGTACTGATCTGTGACGAAGTGACCAGCGCACTCGACGTGCTCGTCCAGGCGGCGACGATCGAACTGTTGGTCGATCTGCAGCGCGAACTGGGGCTCGCCATGCTCTTCGTCACCCACAATCTGCCGCTCGTTCGCTCGATCGCACAGCGTGTCGCCGTCCTGTCCGAAGGGCGCATCGTCGAACTCGGCACGGCCGCCGACACACTCACCTCACCGCAACAGGAGTACACGAAGCGGCTGCTGCACGACACACCACGGATCCCCGACTTCGCGAACGATGCAGGATGAGACTGCGGCGATGAGTGAGCCGGTTCGTCTCGTCACGTACAACATCCAGTACTCGCGGGGTAAGGACGGCGAGTTCGACCTCGAGCGGATCGCGGACACCGTTCGCGGCGCCGACATCATCGGACTCCAGGAGGTCACTCGGTACCTCCGTCCGAACACCGACCAGGATCAGCCGGCGGAACTCGCTGCGCTGCTCGACGAGTACTACTGGGTCTACGGCGCTCCGGCCGATGTCGATGCGTCGATCCGCAACAAGGACGGCACGATCACGAATCGTCGAGCCCAGTTCGGCAACATGTTGCTCAGTCGATGGCCGATCACCTCGATGCGCGTCGAACTGTTCCCGCGTCTGCGAACGTTCGACACCGTTGCCCTCCAGCGCGGGGCGCTCGAAGTGGTCGTCGCCCATCCCGACGGACCGCTGCGTGTGTACGTCGTCCATCTCGACCACCTCCTCGAACGGCATCGCGTTGCCGAGGTCCACCATCTGCTGGCATTCGCCACCGATGCGGCTCGTCTTGGCACGGCGGCGACGGGGCCGTCTCGTCTGCTCGGCCTGCCGACCGAGGTTCCCGACGACTACGTCGTGATGGGAGATTGCAACATGCTCCCCGATTCACCTGCGTACCTGGCGATGACCGGTGAGCCCGACTACTACTACGGGCCGGTCATGACCTCGGACCGCGTCGTCGACACCTGGCGGCTGGTCGATCGTGAGATCCACGACGGCGTCACCTGGTGGGACGAAGCGACCGACTTCAACGACGGCACCCGACTCGACTACGTCTTCGTCACGCCCGGCCTGGCTCACCGGGT
>JBBSLH010000359.1:0-4180 GCA_038255425.1 Acidimicrobiales bacterium | reverse complement strand
TATGCCGTGGCACCGAGTCGCAACACGGATCGAACCTAACCCTCGGCGTCGGTCTCGCCGGGGTCGGCGGCAACGGTGGACGAGGTGACCGCAGACGTCGACGCGCCGGGCGGTGTCCCCGTCACCTCCCAATGCCACAGGTACTCGCGCAGCGTCAGACCAGAGTCGTGGACCTTGGTGGCGAGGTCGATCCCGACGTAGCGGAAGTGCCACGGCTCGTACTTGTAACAGGTGACCACTTCTTCGCCCTCGGGATAGCTGAGGACGAATCCGTGCCGCCACGAGTTCTCGTCGAGCCACTGACCCGTCGGTGTCGAACCGAACTCCTGGTCGACGTCGGTCTGGCCGATGGGTCGGAAGTCGACCGTGGTGCCGAGGTGATGCTCGCTGTGACCCGGACGCGCCGTGCCCTTCGCTGCCTCGGTGAAACCCATCTCGTCCTCGCGCTGAGCGAAGAGGGTCGCCTGCTCCTCGATGGTCCGGTAGGCGGCGAGGATCGCGACCTCGGGCACATCGGCAGCGATGATCGCGTTGCGGAGGGCGTTCAGGTCCTCGACGACGAGCGATCGGAGCCGGAACTCGGCGCTGTAGCCGGACTGCGAGGCCGACACCAGATCGGGGGGTTCGTAGGCGTCGGGCAACGCGTACGCGGTGTCGACGATGGTTCGTTGCCAATCCTCGACGTTGGCGAAGATGGATTGTTCCTCGAGGTATTCGCACGCCTTCGGGGCCTCGAGCGCGACCACCGGTGCCGTCGTCGACGTCGACGACGTGTTGGCCGACAACCGCGCCTCTCCTCCGTCGTCGCCGGTGAAGGCGGAGACCAGTCGGTAGAGCAGGAACAGGATGACGACGACCCCGGTCGCGGCGACGGCTCGACGAGCGGTGTAGTTGGGCGGCGGCCCCAGCGGCCGGGGTGACTGATACATCCGCGCCGATCGTAGGCAATGTGTTGGCTCGGCTCCGGGAGGCTGCCGGTAGCGTTCGAGCCATGGCCGCAAGCGACGACAAGACTGCGACGAAACCAATCGCCGCCAACCGTCGCGCCCGACGTGACTACGACCTCACCGAGACCATCGAGGCCGGGATCATGCTCGCCGGCTCGGAGGTGAAGTCGATGCGTGAGGCCCAGGTGCAGATCGCCGAAGGATTCGTGCGGTTCGACGACAACGAGGCGTACCTGCTCGGGATGCACGTGTCGCCGTACCTGCATGCGCAGGAGCACAGCGGCCACGACCCCGATCGTCCCCGCAAGCTGTTGATGCACCGCCGGGAACTCGATCGCCTTCGCATGCTCGTCGACCTCGAGCGCGTGTCGATCATCCCGTTGTCGCTCTACTTCAAGAACGGCAGGGTCAAGGTCGAGCTCGGCATCGGCAAGGGCCGCAAGCTCCACGACAAGCGTCACGTCGTCGCCGAGCGCGACGCGAAGCGTGAGGTCGACCGAGCGCTGGCGCAGCACAAGCGCGGCTGATCATCAACCTGATCGCACCATCCGCCGGAGCTTGCCCGGAAGTCTCGACGCGCTGACCCGCCCCGCCTCCGCTCGCCGGAGCAGCTCAGGTTCGATGCCGAGTCGGTGGGCGAACTCCTCAGGACTCCAACCGAGCCGTCCCCGGGCCCGGAGCAACGACGCAGCGACGTCCGCGTGATCTGCGCCGTGGAGGTCGAGGAACTGCGCGACGCGCTGGTGCAGGGCGTCGACCGGCGCGGGCCAGCGTGCGCTCGGATGGCGACGTCGGGCGTCTGTCATGGCGGCACTCATGCGACGAGGACGAAGTCGGCGATGGGGGCGAACCTCGGGTCGTGGTCGACCACGGCCCGCAGACGCTTTCGACCCCGGCTGACACGCTGACGCAGTGCGTCCGGCGACACCCCGTAGCGCGGGGCCAGCGTGTGGGCGGGCGACGGGTCTCCCTGGTCCTGCTGCACCTGGTAGTCGAGCAGGCAGTGCAAGATCAGCTCGTCGATCTTGGCCACCCGAGCGGCCTCGGCCACCAGGCCGACGAGCGGGATCTCGTCGACCAGCCGAGCGAACGTATCGGCGATCTCGCACTCCTCGGACGCCGCGTAGAACACCTCGCCGTCCTCGACTGTCTCGACGTGATCGTCGAGACAATCGGCGTAGACGCCGACCCAGCCGTTGACGACGGCCCGGATGCGACCTTCGGCCCACCACCACGGCAACGCGCCGCCGGGGCGCCACGCCGACGCCACCTGGAGCAACTCCATGCACGAGTCGAGCACCAAGGACTGGAGGTCCTCGCCCGCGATCTCGTCGACACCGCAGCGGCGGAGCTGACGGCGAACGACGCCGGCGACGCGATGGCCGTGGTGCTCGAGAAGGGTGAACACCGCCGCCGTGTCACCGGCGACGAGGCGGGCCATGATCGCCTCGACGGTGAGCTCGGCAGCGGTTACGAACGGGGGATGTGATCGGTGATTCCTCATGCCTTCATCATCCGCAGGGGGTCTGACAGTTACACCGGTGTCATTTGGATCTCTTCGCCGAGCAGCGGAGGAACGCCACCTCGACGGGTCGAAGGGTGACGGATGCGTCCGCTACCGGTCCGACTCCTCGCCGCTGCCTGTGGCCTCGTGTTCCTGGCGGGCGTCGTCGCAGCCGCGACGGACGACGGCGACACAGTCGAGGCGAGTCCGGCCGCTACTGGAACCGACGACTCCGGTCCATCAGCACCGAGCACGACAAGCACAGAGAAGGTCGAGCCGACGCCAGCGGACGACAACACATCCGACGACGTGGTCACGGACGATGCGAGAGACACGACGGCGACTTCGGCTCCCCCGGCGACCACCGCCCCCGATACGACCTCGCCACATGCCACAGCGTCTGCGGCGTCGGCTGTCGGCACGACGCCGGGCTCGTACATCTATGACGTGAGCGGAACGGCCAACGGCGAAGACGTGTCCGGGACGTCGACGCTCGAGGTGGGACCGGTGGGAGCGGACCGCCGGCAGGCTCACGTGCAGACAGCGCCCGACGGGAAGACGACGACGATCTACCGGCATGCCAACGAGGGCTCCTACCTCGAATCACTCGAGATCGAGTCGGACCAGGGTTCGTTCACCCTCACCGCGACGTCGCCGTACCTGCTGGTCCCGGCCGATGCCGGCGCAGGTACCACGACCAGGGGCACCATGAAGGGTGACGACCTGACCGCCGCAGTGGCGTTCACGCTCGTCTCCGTCGACGGCGACACGTCGAAGGCGACGCTCCACGTCGATCTGTCCGGCAAGGTCCAGGGATTCGAGGTCGAGGGGACGATGGACAGCACGATCGTCGCCCGCACTGCCGATCGCCTACCGCTCGAAGTCGACGCGACGAGCGACATCACCGTCGGCGGCGGCGTGTTTCGAATCCGGTCCGACACTCGAGCGGTCCTGCGACCCTGAACTCCTGCCGCACCGTCACGCGGCGGCGGTACCATGTTCAGTCCGGCACTCCCCTGGCGTGCTGGGTTGTTCATTGACAAGGGGCTGATCGGTTTCGACGTCGGGACCGGAAGCGACATCGTGCGACCCGAGTTGCTCAGACTCGTTAATCGGGGCAACAACACAACTGCCGAAAAGCAGCAGTTCGCTCTCGCCGCCTAATTCTTAGGTAGCGATTGTGGACACATCGCGAGCCGCAAGGCCACGCGGGGCCTGACCACTACAGCCTGGCAACAGAAGTAGTGGTGGACGGTGGGAGAGACCACTGACCGGAGGGAAAGACCCCTGACAACCTGGGAAAGACCAGGCGGTGCGCCCACCCGGGGGCGTGGCAACCGTGAGCCACAAACTCGGGAATGGTCGTAGCACGACGCGTGACCGCCAGACGGACGGGGGTTCGATTCCCCCCAGCTCCAAGAATGCTCGAGTGCGAATTCGAGCATTGTTGGAGCTGCCCGATACCCCCTGTGACCTGGGAAAACATGCTCAGGTCGGCATGCCCTTCGGAGGTTCTCACCGGGGCCGTTCGGAGAGACCGCGACACGGGCGCGACACGCGATGTCGAGCGATACATGCGTCAGACTGGTGCCATGAAGTCCTGGCTGGCCCGCGTCGCCGAACGCCGTGACGCCGGTGCAGGCATCTCGGAAGAGCGGCGATCCCTCGATTCGACGGCGCTACCGGCGCACAAACCGCCGGTCTCGGGATCTGTGTCATCACTCGAGGG
>JBBSLH010000358.1:0-4182 GCA_038255425.1 Acidimicrobiales bacterium | reverse complement strand
CCGCGGTGAGCCGCGCACGCTCGAAGCAGTGGGCGACCACTTCCACCTCACCCGAGAACGCGTCCGCCAGATCGAGGCCAAGGCGATGAGCAAGCTCCGCCACCCCAGCCTCGAATGCGAAGCAAGAGACCTCCTCGCCGTGTAGGAGCTTCAGTCCGTCGGACTGGCGGGAAGCGCGCAACGCGGCCCGGAGTGAGCGCCAGCGATCGGAAGGTCAGGACGGGTGCAGCGGCTCCGTGCACACGTGGGAGTGCGCGCAGCGAAGCGAGCACACTCCAATAGAACAGCGGAGGTGGACGGGAATCGAACCCGCCGCACGGGGATCGCCCGTGCCAACCGCTTTGAAGGCGGCGGAGCCCACCAGGTACTCGGACACCTCCCGGGGGAGCACGGACCCTACCGGTGGGGTTCGACGACCGACGGCTCAGGGACGACGCGTACGCTGCGCCGGCATGAAGAAGCGCATCCTCGTCATCGCCCTCATCGTCCTGACCATCGTGGCCGCCAAGAAGGCCCGCCACGTCTGAGTCGTTCGTCGGCAGAGCCTCAGAACTTCTCGCTCACCGCCTTCAGTGCGCTCTCCCACCAGGACTTCGGGGGCGTCGGCTTGTTCTGCTCACGCCAGTACCAGTAGCCGGCCCCAGCGGCCGCGGCACCGCCGGCGACCACGAGTGAGCCCACGCCGATGACGGTGGCCGACGGCATGTCGACCCGGTCTCGCAGCGGCACCCGGTTGGAGAAGTGGGCGATCTCCCAGCCGTGCTCCCGTGCGGCACGGACGAGCTCACGATCGGGATTCACTGCCACCGCATGTCCGACTGCCGCGAGCATGGGGACGTCGGTCGCCGAGTCGGAGTAGGCGTAGGAGGCCGACAGGTCGATGCCGTCTCGCTCGGCGATCTCCTCGAGGATGCGGGCCTTCTCGGGGCCGTAGCAGTAGAGCTCGACATCGCCGGTGTAGCGGCCGTCGTCGTCGAGCACGGCACGAGTGGCGATGGCCTCGTCCGCGCCCAGGTACTGGGCGAGCGGGGCGACGATCTCCTCGGGTGAGGCCGACACGATGAACACCTTGCGACCAGCGTCCTGGTGCATGCGGATGAGGTCGAGCGCCTCGTCGTAGACGATGGGGTCGACCACTTCGGTCAGCGTCTCGCGCACGAGCGCCGAGATCTTGCTCTGTTCCCAACCCTTCGAGACCCGGAGCGCTGCATCGCGGACCTTCTCGAGTCGTCCCTCGTCGGCGCCCAGCGTGAGGTAGATCAGCTGCGCCCACAGGGCCCGGAGCAACAGGCGGCGCGACACGAGGCCCTCGCGACGGAGTGTCCCGCCGAAGGCGACCATCGACGGTCGGGCGATGACCGTCTTGTCGAGATCGAAGAACGCGGCTTCCACCGGGTCGACCATAGGGACGCAGGATACGAGTGCAACCTGTTGCCAGCGTTCCCTCCCTCTGTTATGTTCTCGATTGTTCTCCTGCTGTTCCGGTATATTCCATCGACTCTTCAACACGCCGTCGCCTCGGCATGAGGACACCACTTCCCCCGACCCACCCGTTGCCGACATGGCGACGCGGCGCTTCGAAGGGGAACTCCCGTGCTCATCGCCTACTGGGCGGCCAAGGGCGGCAGCGGCTCGACCGTGCTCGCCGCGTCACACGCACTGCGCATCGCCGCCACCACACCGACGCTGCTCGTCGACCTCGATGGCGATCTTCCCGGTGCGCTGGGTTGCCCGGAACCCGATGCCGGCGTCGCCGAATGGCTGGCGGCCGGCAGCCGAGTTCCGGTCGACGCGCTCGATCGCATCGCCCGGCCGATCGGACCGAACCTCCAGCTCATCGCCAGGGGTGCCGGTCCGCTCGACGGCGAGCGCGCGCCCGTGCTCGCCGACCTGCTCTCGAGGTCGGCCCACACCGTCATCGTCGACTGCGGCTCGCGTCCGGGCACTGCTGGCCGCGTTGTCGCCCGCCGCGCCGAGCGGAGCATCCTCGTCTCGCGGGCCTGCTATCTCGCCGTCCGGCGAGCGACCGCGACCGACCTGGCGCCGACCGAGATCGCACTCGTCCGTGAGGCGCAGCGAGCACTGACCGACGACGACATCGCTGACGCGATCGGCGCTCCGGTGCGAACGCGAGTCTCGATCGACGCCGGCGTCGCGCGCGCTGTCGACTCCGGCCTGCTCGCCAACCGGATGCCTCGCTCACTCGCGCGCGCGTTCGGGTCGGATCCCCGGCGGCTGGTGTCGTGAACGACACGACACGAGCTGAGCTCTCACTCGACGATCGCGTCCACCGGCTCGTGCTCGACGGCGACATCCGCCCGGACACCCCGGCCATCGACGCCGTGGTCCGGTCGCTGGCACCACTCGTCGACGACTCGACGGTGGCCGAGATCACCCGGCGGGTCCAGGCACGCATGCATGGCCTCGGCCTGCTCGACGACGTGCTGGCCGACGACTCGGTCACCGATGTGATGGTCAACGGTCCGGGCCCGGTCTGGATCGAGTCCCGGGGGGAAGTGCGTCCGGCCGGCATCACGCTCGACGAGGGGGCTGTCCGCCAACTGGTCGAACGGGTGGTGACTCCGCTCGGTCTCCGAGCCGATCGTCGCAGTCCCCTGGTCGACGCTCGCCTCCCCGACGGTTCTCGTGTCCACATCGCCATGCCGCCACTCGCGGTCGACGGCCCCTACGTGACGGTCCGCCGATTCGCGGCTCGCACGCTCCCGCTCACCGAGTTCGCCGACGCCGATGTCGCCGCACTCCTCGTCGAAGCCGTCAGGGATCGACGGTCCATCGTCGTCTCGGGTGGCACGGGCGCCGGGAAGACCACGCTGCTCAACGCTCTGTGCCAGCACCTCGCCGACGGCGAGCGCGTCGTCACCGTCGAGGACGCGGCAGAGCTGCGGCTCCCGGGTCGCCATGTGGTCCGTCTCGAGAGTCGTCCTGCGAGCGCCGACGGTCTGCACGCGGTGACCATCCGAGAACTGGTCCGCAACGCGCTCCGGATGCGCCCCGACCGCCTCGTCGTCGGCGAGGTTCGGGGCGGCGAGGCGCTCGACATGGTCCAAGCGATGAACACCGGACACGACGGGTCGCTGTCGACGTGTCATGCGAACGGTCCTGAGCATGCGCTCCGTCGACTCGAGACCCTGGTGCTCACCGCAGGCGTCGACCTCCCGCTGCTCGCGGTACGCGATCAACTGGCGGGTGCCATCGATCTGCTGGTGCACGTCTCCCGTGGCGCCGGGGGTCGCCGACAGATCGACGCTGTTCACCGGGTGCACGACGATCCTCAGGCGCCGCGCCGAACCGAGCCACTGGTCAGCGCCGGGCGTCTCGTCGAGGCCGGATGATGGGCGTACAGACATCCCTGCTCGCCGCGTCGGCAGCGGTCCTCGCGCTGGGCGCCCTCGACGGTCTTCGACGGTGGTGGACCGGCGGCCGGATCCTCGCCCGTCTCGGCCATCGGCCCCGGCGGCACCCCGCCCCCATACTGGCGACCCGACTGCTCCACGACGCCGGCGTCGACGGCGACATCCGCCTGTATCTGCAGATCTGGACGGCCGTGCTCGTCCTCTCGTCGGCCGCGTCCGCGGTCACTGCGGGTGGGCTGGTCATCTTCGGCGTCGCCGCCATCGGGCCGCCCGTCGCACTCGCCGCACTCCGTGGGCGCGGCGAGCGGCTGCGAGTGGCGCAGCTGCCGGCGGCGCTCGACATCGTGGCCGGATCGCTCCGAGGTGGCGCCGCACTCACCATCGCCATCGACGACGCCGCTGGTGTCGGCGGCCGACTCGGACCGGAGTTCCGAGCGATGGCTCGGCACTCGCGCGACGGGATGCCGCTCGAGGAGGTCGTGGAACGCTGGGCCCAGGTCGACGACGCAGAGACCGCGCTCGCCGCAGCGGCGCTGACCATGGCCGCATCGGTGGGCGGCCCGGGAGCCGATGCCGTCGAGTCCGCCGCCGCCAGCCTCCGCGACCGGGCTTCTGCCTCCGACGAGGTGGCGGCGCTGTCGGTACAGGCCCGTCTGTCGGCTGGCGTCCTCACGGTCGCGCCGGTGGGTTTCGCCGTACTTCTCGTCAGTGTCGATCCCACATCGGCGCGATTCCTGCTCGCAACGCCCGCTGGTTGGGCGTGCATCTCGGCCGGCATCGCGCTCGACGTCGCCGGGGCGTTCTGGAT
>JBBSLH010000357.1:0-4223 GCA_038255425.1 Acidimicrobiales bacterium | reverse complement strand
AGGTCGGACTCGGTGAGTCCGAGCCCCGGGTCGGTGGCCCAGCGCCCGCTCGACACCAGTTCCTTGGTCTCGTCGACGAAGCTCGCCACCGCTGGGTCGACGTCGTCGCCCTCAGCGTTGATGCCTGCCGACGCACCGCCCATCTTCAGGTCGAAACTGGCAAACGCGTAGGTGGTCGAGCGGGCCAGGAGCGTGGCGCCGTCTTCGAGGACCTTGCGCGCCAGGCGGGTGATGCCGACCGACGGCGCGTCGTCGAGGTCGAAGGAGATGAAGGCGTCCGTGGTCTCGAGCTTGTGGATCGTCACGGTCGTGGAGTCTGGCAAAGACTTCCCGTCGGCAGGGGTGTCGGACCTCGCCGATAGTGTCGACGTGGTGTCCCTGACCCCTTCTGGCGAGCTGTTCCCCGACCCCGACGGGCCTCCGACGCCAGGCCCGTTCGGCGAGGCGCTGCTCGACGGACTGAACCAGGCGCAGGAGGAAGCGGTCACCCATGAGGGTGGACCCTTGCTGGTGCTCGCCGGCGCCGGCTCGGGCAAGACCCGGGTCCTCACCCGCCGGATCGGCTGGCTGATCCGCGAACGGAACGTGAGTCCGTTCGAGATCCTCGCCATCACCTTCACCAACAAGGCAGCCGACGAGATGAAGGGCCGTGTCGCCGACCTCGTCGGACCGGTGGCACGCAAGATGTGGGTGTCGACGTTCCACTCCGCATGCGTCCGGATCCTGCGTCGGGACGGTCAAGCGCTCGGCTACCCGTCGTCGTTCACGATCTACGACCAGGCCGATGCCCGCCGGTTGACCGGCTACGTGCTGCGCGACCTGAACCTCGACACCAAGAAGATGCCGCCGCGTTCGGTACACGCCCAGATCTCGGCCGCGAAGAACGACTACGTCCTGGTCGACGACTACGCCGACCGGGCGCGTGGTTTCACCGAGCAGAAGTTGGCCGACGTCTACCGCGAGTACCAGGCACGCCTGCTCAAGGCCGGCGCCATGGACTTCGACGACATCCTGCTCCAGGCGGCCGAGTTGTTCCGTCGGTATCCGGCGGTGCTCGAGCACTATCGCCAACGGTTCCAGCACGTGCTCGTCGACGAGTACCAGGACACCAACAAGGTCCAGAACGAACTCGTCATCCAGTTGAGCTCCGAACACCGCAACGTCACGGTGGTCGGTGATGGGGACCAGTCGGTCTATGGCTTCCGAGGCGCCGACATCTCCAACATCCTCGACTTCGAGAAGGCGTTCCCCGACGTCACGACCATCCCGCTCGTCCAGAACTATCGGTCGACACAGAACGTGCTCGACGCAGCCAATGCGGTCATCGCCAACAACCTCGGTCGCAAGCCGAAGGACCTGTGGACCGAGGAGGGCGCGGGCGAGCCCATCGTCCGGTTCCACGCCGAAGACGAGCACGACGAGGCGCAGTGGGTCAGCCGCCAGATCGCCAACTTCCATGACGACGGCGACACCCGCTGGGGTGACATGGCCGTCTTCTACCGGACCAACGCGCAGGCTCGGGTCATCGAGGAATACCTCGCTCGTGGCGGCATCCCGTACCGGGTCATCGGGGGCACGCGGTTCTTCGATCGGCGCGAGGTGAAGGACGCGCTCGCCTATGTGAAGGCTGTGGTCAACCCGTCGGACGAGGTGAGCATCAAGCGGGTCGTCAACGAGCCCAAGCGAGGCGTCGGCGGCACCAGCATCACCAAGGTCGACCAGTGGATCACCGGCCGGGGGATGACATTCCTCGAAGGGCTCCGTCACTCGAACGATGCGGGAGTGAGCGGCACCGCGGTCAAGGGCATCGCCCGATTCCTCGACCTGCTCGACGATGCCACGACCCGCATCGACGACGGCCCCGGCCCGCTCCTCGAACACCTGCTGGAGACCAGCGGCTACCTCGAGGAGCTCCGCAACGACGGCACGATCGAGGCCGAGGGTCGGCTCGAGAACCTGGCCGAGCTGATCGGCAACGCGCAGGAGTACGACTCGGTCCCGGAGTTCCTCGAGTCGGTGAGCCTGGTGGCGGACACCGACGACCTCGACGACGACGAGTCGGAAGTCACGCTGATGACGCTGCACTCGGCGAAGGGGCTCGAGTATCCGGTGGTGTTCCTGATCGGTCTCGAGGACGGCATCTTCCCGCACATGCGGACCCTCACCGAGCCCGACGAACTCGAGGAGGAACGTCGCCTTGCCTACGTCGGCATCACCCGAGCGATGCATCGTCTCCACCTCACGCACGCGTGGAGTCGGACGCTCTTCGGCGGCACGCAGTACAACCCACCGAGCCGCTTCCTCGACGAGATCCCTCAGGAATTGGTTCACGAGATCAACGGTCGTCGGCGGGCGAGTCGCGGCGGGTCGACGTACGGAGCGAGCGGCCGGGCGAGTCAGCGAGGACGTCGGGCAGGGAGCGGCGAGGCGGAGGGACGGACTTTCGGTCGCGGTGACCGTGACATCACCGCCGACGTGAGCGCCGGACGCGACCGCATCGTCGAGAACGCGCTCGCCGCCCGCGACCGTCCGGTGCCCACGACGGGGGCCGAGTCGGCCGGGCTCAAGGTCGGCGACGACGTCTCGCACGCGACCTTCGGTGACGGCGTCATCATCGACATCGAGGGAGAAGGCGAGAAGGCCGAGGCCACGATCCGCTTCGCCGGCGCCGGCGAGAAGCGGTTGTTGCTGAGCTGGGCACCGCTCACCAAGGTGTGACGCCGGGCGCATCGCTCACGAGGAACGTGGCCCGAATGCCAGACTCGGGGCCGTGAGCGAGAACGAGGGGACGGGGTCGCTCCCCGAGATGCCGGCGCAACGCGCGTCGGACGACGATCGTCAGCGCGTCGTGACCCGTCTGCGCGATGCGGCGGGTGCAGGTGCGATCGACCTCGACGAACTCGAGGAGCGCATCGGCGCCGTGTACTCGGCAAGGACGCTGCCCGAGCTCGCCGAGGTGACGCTCGACCTCCCGGCGCCCAAGGCGGTTGCGCCGGCGCCGCCCCCTCCCGGGGAGAAGCAGTCGATCCCTGCGCTCCAGAACGGCGGCTTCCAGCATCACCTCACCGTCTACGTGCTCACAATCGGCATGCTCATCGGGATCTGGCTTCTCTCCGGTGCCGGGCACTTCTGGCCCTTCTATCCGGCCGCCGGCTGGGGCATCGGGCTCGGTTCGCACTTCATGGCAGTGAATCGTCAGCCGTCGGATCGCGAACGACTGGACCGACGCCGCGACCAGGAGTTGCGGCGAGCCGAGCGTCATGCCGACCACGCGGAACGTCGCGCCGCGAGACATGGTCTCCCTCCGACGCCCGCCGTCCCGGCCGCAGCGCCGGCCCCGCCGACTCCGGCGACGTCGCCGGGAGGTCCGGCCAAGGACAGGAGCACCCGATTCGTCGTGGCCATGTTCGTCGACGTCGTCGGCTCGACCGGGCTCAACGAGGCACTCGGCGACGACGGATGGGTACGCGTCCGCGATCGGGTTCGGTCGCTGCTCAGCGAATGCTTCGAGCGGGAAGGCGGCTGGGAGGTCAACACGGCCGGAGACGGCGTGCTCGCCCGCTTCGACAGTCCCAGTGGCGCCGTCAGCGCCGCCATCGAGATCAACCGGCGCCTCGCTGCGCAGCGCGACGAGACTGGTTTCGCCCCGTCCGTCCGCATCGGCGTCCACAGTGGCGACGTGGTCCAGGACGGCGACGATCTCATCGGCAGCGTCGTGAATCTCGCCTCGCGCGTCACCGCCGCCGCCGACCCCGAGCAGATCATCATCACCGAACACGTGGCCGACCACCTCGAGCGTTCGTTCGTGACCGAGGATCGGGGCATCCACAGCCTCAAGGGCGTGTCCCGGCCTCGGCACCTCCTGGCGGTGCGCTGGCGCTAGCGGCTGGTCAGTGTGGAACGCCGTCGTTCAAGAGCAATTGGTCCGACGGACTCGGAGTGCACTACACCGGAGTCGATGCGGAACACCCCGTCATGAGGAGTACGGCCGAGCGTCTGCTCTTCCTCGTCCGTCGGGATCACACCCTGGGCAACGTCATGGAGCGTCTCGCGGCCATCCACGGTCACCGCCGTCTGGTCTCGGAAGCAGATGGTGGGCTCACGCTGACCCATCGGCAGGCCGCCAAGCGCGTGGCGCGCTGGGCTGGTGGCGTCTCGGCCAAGACCGAGCCCGGCGACGTCGTCGTCGTCGCCACACCGAACGGCTACGAACAACTCCTGCT
>JBBSLH010000356.1:0-4227 GCA_038255425.1 Acidimicrobiales bacterium | reverse complement strand
GCCCGCTCGAGGAGGCCCTCGATCGGCGGGTTCATCATCGTGTCGTGGCGGCCTGGCATGGGGTCCTCCGAAGGGTGTGCCCAGATGTTGCGGAACGATCCACGGTAGCAGTGGGGCCGCGCGAACCGTGAACCCTCAGCCGTGCGTACGACCGGCTCGCGCCGCATCGATGAGTCCTTCGATCTCCGACACCGTGCGCTCGACCACATCGTTGACGACGTGGTGCATACCCAGGGTCCGGGCGGCTTCGCGTTCCTCGTCGCCCTTGCGCAGGCGGGCCTCGATCACCTCAGGAGCGTCGCCCCGCTGCTCGAGTCGGGCACGCTGTGCCTCGACGTCGGGTGTGTCGATGAAGATCAGCAGCGTGGTGGGGTCGACGGCTCGGAGCGCGGCGGCACCGGCGACGTCGATCTCGAAGAGGACGTCGGTGCCCGCCGGCGGGTCCGGGATGGGCGTGCCCTGGCGATACTCGAGGAAGTCGACCCACTCGAGGAATCCACCGGCCTCGATGTTGGCGTCGAAGGCCGCACGATCGGTGAACACATACGCATCCTCGGGCTCCCCGGGTCGGCGCGACCGCGTGGTCCATGACCGACTGAGCCAGATCTCGGCGTGCGATGCCAGGAGCGCGTCGACGACGGTTCCCTTTCCGGCCCCACCGGGACCGGAGACGACGATGTTCATCGATTGGGGTTCGAACTCAGGAGAACTCTTCGAGGAGCTTGCGCTTCTGCTGGTCACCGAGACCGCGAACACGGCGCGTGTCGGAGATCTCGAAGGTCTCCATCGTGCGACGGGCCTTGACCTTGCCGACGCCTGGCAGTGACTCGAGGACGGCCAGCACCTTCATCTTGCCGGCCATGTCGTCGTTCTCCGCCTGCGCCAGGAGTTCTGCGAGCGTGAGCGAACCCATCTTGAGCCGCTCCTTCAGCTCGGCACGGGCACGGCGGGCCTCGGCGGCCTTCTTGAGCGCGGCCTGGCGCTGCTCCGGGGTCAGTTGGGGGGGCTGCGGCATGTCCGAACACTAGCTCGCTCGACCTTCAGCCCTTCAGGGCCGTGCGAGCCCGTGGGCGCCGTCAGCCCAGCGCGCTGTCCACCAGTGCGGCCGCCGTGGCTTCGGGGTCGTCGGCTTCGGAGAGGATGCGTCCGAGGACCAGGAGATCGGCACCGGCAGCGAATGCAGCCCCGGGGGTGGCGATCCGACGCTGGTCGTGCGTGGGATCGCCGGTGGCCCGGATCCCGGTCGCCGCGATGAACAGCGTGGTCAGCATGTCCCGCGCCGGGGCGACATCGGCGACCGCGCACACGAGACCGGCACAGCCGCCCGCGATGGCCGAGTCGACGTGTTTGCCGAGAATGTGGTCGGGCGCTCCGTCGTCGGAGGTCAAGACCGTGACGGCAAGGGTGGTCGGCGCCTTGACCTGTGCGGCCTCTGCCCCTTCACGGGCCCCCTCGACGCCCGCGCGGAGCATCTCGACTCCCCCATGCGCATGGAGCGTGACGTAGTCGATGCCCAGCGACCCGAGCACCCGAGCCGTGCGATTGACCGTCGATGGGATGTCGTGGAGCTTGAGGTCGACGAAGACGCGCAGGCCGAGGTCGTGCATGGCCGTCACCGCGTTCGGGCCCGCAGACACGAACAGCTCCGGGCCGACCTTCACCGTGCCGATCCACGGCGCGAGATCACGCGCTTGTCGTCGTGCAGCGACGAGGTCGTCGGTGTCGAGCGCCAGGCACAGCCGGTCGCGCACCTCGTCCGGCGCTTCGATCTCGATCACGGTCATCGTCATCGCCCTCCCTCGTTTGGCGACAGCCTGCCACCCGGATCGCCCTCGGTGACGCCGAACCAGGCACACTGCGTCATGGTCGTCCGTCTGTCAGGGCTCGCCGAACGCCTCCGTAGCAGCTTGTTCTTCGTCCCGATGCTCTTCGTGGTGTGTGGCATCGCGCTCGGTCTCGCCGGCCTCGAGATCGACACGCGGATCACCGAGGGTGACAGCGCGCTCCCCGATGCGATGACCTCGACCGTCGACAGCGCCCGCGCCGTCCTGACGACGGTCGCCGGTGCAACCATCACCTTCGCCGGTATCGCATTCTCGGTCTCATTGCTCCTCATTCAGCAGGTGTCGAGTCAGTACTCGCCGAGGGTGATCCATGGCTTCTTTCGCGACCCGTTCAACAAGCGGGTGATGGGAGTGGTGGTCGGGACATTCACCTACTGCCTCGTCGTGCTCCGCTCGGTCCGTGGCCCCCTGGAACAGGACGGATCGCCGGTGATCCCGAACCTCTCGGTCTCCTTGGCGGTGATCCTCGGCGTGGTCTCGATTCTGTCCATCGTCGCGTTCATCAGCCACAGCGCGCACGCCATGGACATCTCGAAGATCCTCCAGGACGTGAGCGACGACGCCACGGCGCGGATCGAACGACTGTGGAACGAGCCCGGGGACGAGCCCCACGACGATCCCGGGTCGGGGTCACCCGAATCCGCAGACGACGACGTGCTCCATGTCGACGTCGCAGAAAGCGGCTGGATCCAGCAGATCGACTTCGATCGCATCGCGTCGGCCGCCGGAACAGGACGGGCACGCCTTCACGTCGCTGTCGGTCGTTACGCCGTCCCAGGAACACCGCTCTGCACGATCTCGCCACGCCCGGAGGATCCGGACGTCGCCAGCGAGACCGCCCGTGGCGCCCTGGTCGTGGGCGATGCCCGCACCGCACAACAAGACGTCACCTACGGCGTACGTCAGCTCGCCGACGTTGCACTGAAGGCGCTGTCGCCGGGAATCAACGATCCCACGACCGCGCAGGACGCCATCTTCCACCTCGGCGGCGTCGTACGAGAGCTGTTGCGCCGCGATCCACCTCCGACCATGCGGCGGGTGGGCGACTGCCACGTCGAGGTGACCCAGGAGGTCACCCACGCCGACGTCGTCGCGTTGGCGTTCGACGAGATCCGTCTGGCAGCCGGCGGCATGCCGACCGTGTGCATCTACCTCCTCGAGGTGCTCGACCTGCTGGGCGAGGCACTGCGCGACCGCCCGGCCGCGGTCACCGAGGGCCTGCGAGACCAGGCAGCACTGGTGCGCGAAGGGACGAACATCTCCACCCTGCTCGACCACGACCGTCGACGGATCGAGAATGCCTACGACGCTCGGTTCGGCTGAGCCTCGCCCGCAGTTCCGACCAGTTCGCTGATCGAACCCGCCCCGATCCGTCCGACGAGGTCGGCCAGTTCGTTCAGCACCCGTGCCGTCGAACGCGGATCGTCGAAATTGGCGGTGCCCACCTGGACCGCACTCGCACCGGCGCGGATCAGTTCGAGCGCGTCAGCACCGGTCGAGATGCCGCCCACGCCGATGATCGGCAGGTCGGGGACAGCCCGATGGAGGTCGTGGACGATGCGCACCGCGACCGGATGGATCGCTGGCCCCGACAGTCCCCCGCCACGCTCCTGCGAGCCGATTCGATACGCACCCGTGACCGGGTCGATGGCCATGCCGAGCACGGTGTTGACGAGCGTCACCGCTTCGGCGCCGGCGGCCTGCACCGCCATGGCGACGTCGGCCATTCGGTCGGTGTTCGGGCTGAGCTTCGCCCATCGGGGTCGTCGGCACGCTTCGGTCGCAGCGATGACGGTGGCGCTCATCTCGGGATCGTGTGCGATCAGTTGGCCGCCAGTTTCGGTGTTGGGACACGACAGGTTGACCTCGACCGCGATCACCTCGGGCGGACACGTCGCCAGGTCCTCGGCGACCGACCGGTAGTCGTCGACCGAGCGACCCCAGATCGAGACGACGACGCGCGCGCCGGCATCGACGAGTCGTGGGAGCTGGTCTCGCTTCCACGACTCGATGCCCGGGCCCTGCAGACCGACGGAGTTGATCATCCCGCCAGCGGTGGCATGCGTCCGCAGCGCAGGGTTTCCCTCCCAGGCGAAGTGGGCGAGCGACTTCGTGACGAACGCCCCGAGCGACGACAGATCGACGTAGGCCCCGAGCTCGGTCGCGTACCCCGCGGTCCCCGACGCCGGCATCACCGGGTTCGGCAACACCACCGACCCCACGCGGGACGTCAGATCAACCGGCACGACGCACCTGTCTCGGGACAGCCACTGAGCCGAGCGCCAGCGAGGCGTCCATCACGACGGTCCAGGAGTCTGCGTCGTACGCGAGCCGGCGACGAAGGAGCTGGCTCAAGCCAAGTAGTCCTGGAGGGAGCGGACTC
>JBBSLH010000355.1:0-4264 GCA_038255425.1 Acidimicrobiales bacterium | reverse complement strand
GCTCGACTGACCGCGGTTCACGTGGTCGTTCGGATGAACCGGCGACTTGGAGCCCATCTCACCGCCGGACTGTTCGATCGCCCGATTCGAGATCACCTCGTTCGTGTTCATGTTCGTCTGCGTGCCCGAGCCGGTCTGCCACACCACCAGCGGGAAGTGATCGTCCAGGTCTCCCGCGATGACCTCGTCGGCGGCGGCGACGACCATGCCGGCGACGTCAGTGTCGAGGGTCCCGAGCGATTCGTTCGCGAGCGCGGCGGCCTTCTTGACGAGCCCGAACGCCTCGATGATCGGTCGACCCCACACGAACCGGTCTCGTCCGATCGGGAAGTTGTCGATACTCCGCTGTGTCTGTGCGCCCCAGTAGCGAGACGCATCGACGTCGATCTCGCCCATCGAGTCGCGTTCGGTGCGAGAGGTCACGATGCTGCCTCGCAGGTGGCCCGTACACCGGCGGATTCCAGTGTGGCCGACACCTCGGCACCGTCTCGGCGAGCGACCCATGCGCCGAAGGCATCCTGGAACCGAGTGCGCTTGTAGTCGTTGGTGTAGAGGATCTCCCACGTGGCTCCCAGCAGCCAGACCGGGTCGTCGAGCGCGATGCGCATTGCTTCGAGCTCCTCTGCGCTGCCGATCTCGAGTCGGAGATCGGGTCCTGCAGTCTTGAAGTTCCAGTGCACGATCTTCCCCTCAGTCGCTTGCGGCCACGGCACGGTCGCGGAGTTCGAACTTGAGCACCTTGTTGCTGGCGTTCATGGGCAGCGAGTCAACCACTTCGATCGACCGGGGCACTTTGTAGTTGGCCATGTTGTCGCGACTCCACGCGATCAGGTCGCCGGCCAGTCGTTCGGCGTCGGCTGACTCCCCCGACCTCGGGATGACGAACGCCGCACAGACCTCGCCCATGCGGGCGTCCGGGATGCCGACGACCGCTGCCTGCGCGACCGATGGGTGGCCGGAGAGGATCGCTTCGACTTCGGCCGGATAGACGTTGAAGCCGCCGGTGATGAACATGTCCTTCAGCCGGTCGGTGATCTTGATGTTGCCGGCGCTGTCGAGCACGCCGATGTCGCCGGTGTGGAGCCAGCCGTCGGCGTCGATGGCCTCAGCCGTCGCTTCCGGGTTTCCGATGTACCCCAACATCACGTTGTAGCCACGACCCCAGATCTCACCCGGCACGCCCGGTTCCGTGGACTGGCCGTGCTCGTCGACCGTGATGACCTCGACGCCCTCGATCGCCCGACCGTCGGAGGCCGAGATCAGTTCGAGCGGGTCGTCGTGACGGTTCATGGTGAGGATGCCGTGCGCTTCGGTGAGGCCGTAGCCGGTGACCACCGTCTCGAAGCCGAGCTCGTTCCGCATCCGGTCGAGCAATTCGACCGGAACGGGCGCGGCCCCGGTGACCGCCAATCGCAGTGAGGAGAGATCACGCGACGACAGGTCCGGGTCGTTGAGGATCGTCTGGTAGATCGCCGGCGGTCCGGGGATCATGGTGATCCGCTCCTCCTCGATCCTTTTGACCACCGACGGGACGTCGAACACCGGGTGCGGAACGATCGTCGAACCGCGGAGGATGCAGGCGAGGATTCCGGCCTTCAACCCGAACGCATGGAAGAAGGGGTTGACGATGAGATGTCGGTCGTCGGAGCGCAGTCCGATGACGTCGGTCCACGCCCAGAAGGCCCGGATCGACGCTTCGTGGCCCATCATCGCCCCCTTCGGCGCGCCCGTGGTCCCCGACGTGAAGATGATGTCGCACATGTCGCCGCCCTCGACACGCGCGAATCGTTCCGCAACGTCGGCGCTGGTCGCTCCCTCGGCTCGGGCGAGGAAGTCGTCCCACGAAACGCTGTCGCCCGGCGTCGGTCCGCGGAAGACGACGATCTCCTCGAGACAGTCCGGCACCCCGCCGTCGGCGTCCTCGAGCAGCGCCACGTAGTCGGTGTCGAGGAAATCGGTCACCGTGAACAACATGCGGGCACCCGCGGTGCGGATGTTGTACGAACCCTCGTGCCCCTTGAAGCGTGTGTTCATCGTCGCCACAGCGGCGCCGACGCGCTGGACGGCGAGCGCCGCAACGACCCACTCGCCGATGTTCGGCGACCAGATCGCCACGCGATCGCCGTGCTCGATGCCGCTGGCCAACAACGCCCGAGCCGCCACGTCGACCTGGTCGGCCAACTGCGCCCAGGTCCAGCGCACGTCGCCGTCGACGAGCGCCTCCTGGTCGCCCCACTGTTCGACCGCTCGGTCCAGTGCGGCGGGGATGGTCTGCGGGAGCACGTCGCTCATCCCGACAGCCTGCCTCAAATCTGACGCACCGTCAGATGCTGTGCCCCCTACGGTGCGACTCCATGGCAGATGACACGGCACGAGATTGGTCCCGTCCGGTGGTGCACTGGGCGATCGACGCCGTCGACCCCGCAGCACAGCGAGCGTTCTACGAAGCGATGTTCTCGTGGGACATCGCCGACGGCCTGTTCATGAACATCCCGGCCGGCTTCGGCGGACCCGAGCCGGGCCCCGGTGGCCACATCCAGCCCGGGGCGTCGCCCGGCGTGTCCCTCTACGTCCAGGTCCGTGACCTCCGTGAGTCGCTCGACCGTGCCGTCGAACTCGGTGGCGCGATCGTGGCCGAGCCCTTCCAACTCGAGGGCCAACCGACGCTGGCGCAGATCACCGACCCCGAGGGGATCCCCGTCATGTTGGTCCAACAATGACCGCTTGATGGGCAGTCCCTCACTGCCACCCGTCCACGACGCGACCCGACCGTGATACGCCGCGCACGCCACGCAGGTCGCGACGCCGCTCACCACGAATGTCCGCCTGTCCATCGCCAGGCCGGCGAGCGTACGCCGGGCGTGGTGGCCACTGTCAGCGATCGAGCAGCCTTCGCACCTCGATCGCCGCAACTCGACCCGCGTCCTCGAGGGGCAGCGTCGATCTCCCCGTTCGAGCGAGCAGGAACGCTCCCTCGAGGAGCATGATCACGACGCGAGCGAGTCCGGGCGCATCATCGGGAGCGATCCCGTGCTGCACGAGGCGCGACGCTGCACGTTCGATCCAGTCGTCGAAGACCGAGGCTGCCGCCCGACGGAGGTCGTCGTTGGTCGACGCCACCTCGAGGGCGACGGTGGCGATGGGGCACGCGTCGGCGTAGTCGGTCTCGGTGAGCGTCCAAGCGGCACCGGCGAAGAACGCCGACGTCGCGGCGACGAGGTCGGTCACTTCGTCGCCGAAGAACAGGTCGATGAGATCGCCGTACTGGACACCGGACGTCGTGATCGCCTCGGCCGCGAGTTCGTCCTTGCCACCAGGGAAGTGGTGGTACATCGAACCGAACGGCGCGCTCGCCCGCTCGGTGATCTCCTTGACGCTCGTCGCATGGAAGCCGGAGACACGGAACAGGTCGGCGGTCGCTCCGACGAGTCGGTCGCGAGTCGGTGCGGATTTCACGACGCCAGGCTACCGCCTCCATTGGAGCGATCGCTCTACTCCGTCTAGAGTGATCGCTCTAGCCGCCACGAGGAGCACGATGCCCGAGCACATGCCCACGACGCCCCTGCCACTCGAGAGTGGAACGCTCGACGTGTACGACTCGGGTGGCGACGGCCCTCCCATCGTGTTCGGCCACGGTCTGGTCATGGACCAGACCGAGTGGTCCCACGTCATCGACCACCTCGTCGCCGACTTCCGGTGCGTCGTTCCCGTGCTCCCCCTCGGCGGCCACCGTCGGCCGATGCAACCTGGCGCAGACCTGACGATGCGTGCCACTGCGCTGCGGATCGCCGAGGTGATCGACGCACTCGGCGTCGGTCCCGTCGTGCTCGTCGCCAACGACTGGGGCGGTCCTCAGATCACCGCCGTCGAACGGCCCGACACCATCGCAGGTCTGGTGCTGACCCCCGAGGAGGCGTTCGACAACTACCCGCCCGGACTGCCAGGAGCGTTCGCCGCGCTCTCGTGCCGCCTCCCGGGTGGGCTCTCGATCGCCGGACGGTCGCTGCGCATCCCGGGCTTCCAGCGCCTTCCGATGACGTTCGGGCGCATGACCGTCCGCCCCATTCCTCGCGACGTGATCCATGGCTGGACCGAGGGTCTGATCGGCGACGCCGGTGTCCGGCATGACGTGCGCCGCTACGTGGCCACCACGCCGAAGAACTGCCTGAACGAGGCGGCCGAGGGTCTTCGTACCTTCGACCGCCCGACAGCAGTCGTGTGGAGCACCGACGACCGGACGATGCCACGACGCCACGGCAGGGAG
>JBBSLH010000354.1:0-4315 GCA_038255425.1 Acidimicrobiales bacterium | reverse complement strand
GCGTGACGTAAAGGTCGAGTTGGCCGGGGGGGCGTCGGCGTTGATCCAGGCGTGGGCGACTCCGTCGGGTGAGGGTGATCGGCCTGAGGCCGGTCCTGTTGACCGCGGCTGTCTCGACGACGTGAACTGAGCTCGCACGGCCTCTGGAGAAGGGCCCTCATCGTCGACCCGGCGATATTCTCGACTGGCAGCAGGGGCCCTTGCCGCCTGTTGCTCAGCGGGAGCGGGCGTCGAGACTGTCCTCCAACGCCGGCTGATGGACCGGTAGGTCGCGCTGGTCTACGTGGCCGACGTGGCGTGCCGGTGCGGGGACAGGGGTGGCAGCCCGCGACTGACCCCGAATCCCGGCCGAGGGCGTCCCATTTCCGGCGGTCCCCACGACTTCTGGGAGTAGCCGGCGTCGCGGATCTGGCGGCTCGACGCTGGTGGACGTCAGTGGACGTGGGTGGAATCTGCGCGGGAGTAACGGTGGGAGTCACGTACTTCTTTGCGGCGAGAAACTCTCGCGAAAGTCCTGGTCACAGCGTGCGGCTCCTGCCAAGACCTGTGATTCGGGTGGGGTTCGATTCCCGATTTCGCTGGACGAATCGCGCACTTAGTGGTCAGAAGCTGAGGCGTCCGGCAGGTCGGGGCGCATTTCGCTACGCACGGTGCTGGAGCGAGGGGTTCGATTCCCCTCGAAAAGTGGAGCTGGGGGGAATCGAATGCTCTATTGGCTGATTTCGTCGTCCCTGGTCAGAGGGTGTTTACCCAGGTCAAACCCGGTTTTCAGGTCATGCCTGATCACGGCGTTTCACAGCAATTCTGGGCTTCTTGTGTCGCCCTCGTGTCCTGAGCGAGGCACGATGTGGAGGTGTCCGAGCTGCTCGATGTCGACGTCGATCGCCTCGACGAACTGTGCCGACAGTACGGCATCGCTCGGCTCGAGGTCTTCGGCTCGGTCGCCCGTGGCGAGCCCGACGACGGCAGCGACATCGACCTGCTCTACGAGCTGGACCCGGACGTCCGGCTCGGTTGGGAGATCGTCGACCTCGAGAACGCGCTCGCCGACCTATTCGGCCGTCCGGTGGACCTCGTCTCCAAACGCGGGCTCCACAAGATGCTGCGCTCCACCGTGCTCGCCGAGGCACGATTGCTCCATGGGACTTCGTAGAGACCCGGCGCCACGTCGCCCGACCAATGGCGGCTACCCGTCGTCGGGCCGCCCGGCGGCGAACCTTCGCCCGCCTCCGTCCGGTCCTGCTCCTGGCGCCAGGCCACCTACCCTTCGGGAGAAAGTATTCACAGCAGGTCGGTAGGTGTGTATGATTCCTCCCGAGGTGACACTTGTCCAGCGACACACTTCGGGATCGGCTCGGCGAGCTGTTCACGTACACCGAGGCCATCGATGCCGGGATGTCCCGGCGTCGTCTCTACGCGCTCCGCGACGAAGGTGACATCACGCCGCTCGGTGGGGGGCTGTATCGCTGGGCTGATGCTGCGCCAGCCGACCTCGATCTGATCGAGATCGCCGAGCGTGCTCCCCGAGCGACGCTGTGCCTCGAGACGGCGCTCGCTCGACACGATCTCATCGACGCCATCCCGGCAGCGACCGACGTCGCCATCCCACGAGGACAGACGCGATCTCGGCTGAAGGCGCCACACCGTCTCCACCACTTCGACCCCGACACGTTCGAGATCGGTCGGGACACGATCGACGTCGGAGCCCGAACGCCGTTGGGCATCTACTCGCCTGAGCGCTCGATCATCGACATGGTCCGGCTCCGCCACGACCAAGGGTCCGACCAAGCCTGGGAGGCACTCCGGCGCTGGCTCGATCAGCCAGGACGAAACCCGGCGAGGCTCATCGAGATGGCGGCGCGCTTCCACGGGGCGGAGCCGGCCCTGCGGTCCGCGCTCGAGGTCCTGCTGTGACGATCTCCGGTGAGACGACGGCGGGCCGGTTGTACCTCGACCTGCAGCGTCAGGCGCGCACATCCGGGCGGCCGGTTCAGGAGCTGTTCCAGCTCTACATCCTCGAAGCGTTCCTCGATCGTTTGTCGCAGTCGCCCTTGCGAGATCGGTTGGTGCTCAAGGGCGGGGTACTGCTGGCGGCGTTCGGAGAGCGCCGGCCGACGCGGGACGTCGACCTCCAGGCCGAAGCCATCGACAATGACGCGGAAGAGGTGCGCAAGCTCGTCGTCGAGATCGCGTCGATCGAGATCGACGACGGCGTCGTGTTCGACACCGACACAGCGCGGGCTGCGGTGACCCGAGACGAAGACATGTACTCCGGCGTGCGAGTTTCCATGGGCGCATCGCTGGCACGGGCAAAGCACCGCTTCCACGTCGACGTGAACGTCGGGGACCCGATCGAACCACCGGCCGGCGACGTGGAGCTCCCGCGGCTCCTCGGAGGATCGATATCGCTTCGAGGGTTCCCCGTCGAGATGGTCCACGCCGAGAAGATCGTCACGGCCATCGCACGAGGCACGGTGAACACCCGCTGGCGTGACTTTGTCGACGTCGTCGCGCTCGCTGGGTCGCAACCGGTCGAGGCCGACGCCCTGACCGCAGCCATTCGCCGAGTGGCCGAGCACCGAGGCGTCGAGCTCCGTCCGTTGGCCGAGGTGCTGGACGGCTACGGCGAGATCGCACAGGCGCGCTGGATGGCCTGGCGCCGCAAGCAGCAACTCGAGGATCGCACCCCCGAGTCGTTCGACCACCTTCTCGATGACTTCCGTGCGTTCTGCGATCCCGTCCTCTCCGGCGATGCCACGGGCACGTGGTCTGCCGCCAGCCGCGACTGGGGATGACGGGTCGCCGGCGAACGTCACGGGTGCTCACTACCTTCTCATGTGGCGAAGCAGAAGAAGCGTGATCGGCGGAGTCCGCCCCTCCAGGTGGCGGTCTTCGCGTACCCAAGCCTGGACCTCACTCACGCTTGCGAGCTGGTCAAGACCGGAGTCATATACGGCGACAGCGTTCGACTGATCAGCCCGACCGCGACGCTCCTCGCGGGGATCGCCGCCATGGCGAACCCAGATCGCACGCAGCTTCCAGCCGTGATTCGGATGATGCTCGAGGTCACCGGGCGCAGCGATCCGAGCGTCCTCGCCGGTATCGCCACCTGGGAGAACCTCATCCGCAAGCGGGCGAGGAACGCCGCCGAACTCAACGCCGTCAAGCAAGCCGAACGGCAGATGCAGACAGCACTGGTGGAGATGCGCGACACCGTCGACGACATGATCATTCAATCCGGCGGACATGAGCTGATCCCCGCCATCGAGGCCGGGCTGCTCGAGCCGCTCGACATGGGCATCGACGACCACGCGACAGAGCCGGATCTCATCGACGTCTTCCTCGAACGCATCTCCGAGGCCCTCAGCGATTCCACCTGTTACCCGGTCTTCGACGACGACACCGCAACCTTCGTCCGACTGTTGATCGACGACGAGCGCGTCGACTCGAGGGCGATCACTCGAACTCGAGCCCGCCAGGCCGCGATGAACGCCGGGGTACTCCGTCGGTTGCCTGCGTTCCCCCGAGCTGGGATGAGCGAAGTCGTCGACATGCGAGTTGCGCTCGACAGTCCGCTTCGCCGATACCGCACAGCAATCGGCCGGCTCGGCCATCAAGCGAACGCGGAGGGCTACGAGGAGGACTTCGACGTAGAGGTCGAGGCCGCGTGGACCGGCGAGATCGCCGACGCGCTCGACGAACTGGACGAGCTCATCTCCGAGAACCGCTACATCTCCGAGCTCGCCCGAGTCATGGGCGACAACCCTGGACCGGTCGTGGCAATCGCTACGTCGCTCGCCGTCGCCGGAATATCCACCGAGCAGGAGCTCGCCGCGGGCCTCGCGGCGTCGAGCACAGCTTTGCTCAGTGCTGCGGTCCAACATGCTCGAACGAGGCGGGCGATCGAACGTAAGCCGTATTTCCTGCTCCATCTCGTCGAGGGGCTGGACGCCGAATAAGGGGACCAGCAGCGTCCGACTTTGCGCTGCTCAGCTCGTGGAGAGATACAGCCTCAGCGCCCGTCGCACCACCTCGGCGGCGCTCACGCCGTCGCGCGGCTCGCGCGTCGAGGGCGGCCCGCAGGTCGGGGTCGAGCCTTACAGCGAACGTCGTCGCGGGCCCTCGACCGAGTGGTGGGCGCCCCCGCCGGGCAACCAGCTTGTCGAGGTCGTAACCCTGCTCGGCCTCGGCGACGTACTGCTCGATGAGCTCATCAGTGATCTCGAGGCCGCTCTTCGTCGTGCCGTACGTCTTCTTCGACATCGGGCCGAGAATATCGCGATGCGAAATCCTCGGTGCCGGCACCTCGGCCGAG
>JBBSLH010000353.1:0-4326 GCA_038255425.1 Acidimicrobiales bacterium | reverse complement strand
GCTGGTGAAGGGCACGCCGGCCTGGCTGAACAACAGGATCGAGAACGCCAGAGCGAGACCGGGACGGCTCTTGGCGAGGCCCTTGTAGTCGTCGAGGCTGTGCTTGCCGTCACCGGTACGTCCGACGACGGCGACGATGGCGAACGAACCGGAGACGAGGAACGTGTAGGAGCCGAGGTAGAAGAGCGACGCCTCGACGCCCCGGTCGCTGGCCGCTTGTACGGCCATCAGGATGAAACCGGCGTGACTGATGGACGAGTAGGCGAGCATGCGCTTCACGTCGGTCTGGACGACGGCCATGATCGAACCGACCAGCAACGTGAGCAGCGCCATGGCGTAGACGATGGGCTGCCAGTCGACCCGGTAGGTGTTGAAGCCGAGGTAGAAGACCCGGATCAGTCCGGCGAAGCCTGCCGCCTTCACGCCCGATGCCATGTAGGCGACGACCGGTGTGGGCGAGCCCTGGTAGACGTCGGGCGTCCAGGCATGGAACGGCGCGGCGGCGACCTTGAAGCCGAGGCCGACCAGCAGCATCGCCATGCCGGCGAGGAGCAGACCGTTGTCGAACAGGACGGTGCTGGACAAGAAGTCGAGGATCTCGACGAGGTTGGTCGACCCGGTGGCGCCGTAGGTGAGGGCGATGCCGTAGAGCATGAACGCCGAGGCGAACGATCCGAGGACGAAGTACTTGATGCCGGCTTCCTGCGACGTGATGCGGCGCAGGTGCATGGCGGCGAGCACGTAGACCGACAACGACAGGATCTCGAGGCCGAGGAACAGGACGATCAGGTCGTTGGCACCGGCCATGAGGGTGCCGCCGGATGCGGAGAGCAGCAGCAGGATGTAGAGGTCGGGCCCGTCCATGCCCTCGCGACGCAGGTAGCCGTCGGCGAGGAGCGACGACAGCACGACCGACGAGCAGATGACGACGGTGACGAACAGCGAGAAGCCGTCGATGCCGATGGCCCCGGACATGACCGAGTACGGGCCCTGCGCCGGATCCTGGACTCGTTCCCAGAGGGGCCAGGTGGTGAACGCCGCGGCGATCGCAGCGCACGACGTGACCAGTGGGTAGAAGCCTTCGAACGGCTTCCAGCGGGTGAGCGCCTGCACGAGCATGAGGCCCATGGCCGCGCCGGCCAGGATCAGCAGCGGGAGGACGGCAGACCACTCGACAGCGGGCGTCGTGATCGGGTCGAAGACCTCGTCGGCAGCCTGGAGTGGGAACGTGAGGGCTGCGAGCATCACTCCCCCTCTCCGTGGTCGTCAGCGTCGGACGGAGCGTCGTCGTGGCCTTCTTCGCCGGACTCGCCGGACTCCTCGGGCTCACCGTGTGAATCCCCATGGTCAGACCGGATGGTGCCGCTGAAGCCGGAGGTGGCGGCGTCGGGTTCGACGTAGTCGGTGGTGTCCTCGATGCGTTCGACGAGAGCCGACACCGCCGGCTCGATGCGTTCGAGCACCGGCTTGGGATAGACGCCGAGGAAGACGATCAGACCGAGTAGCGGGACCATGACGGCGAACTCGCCGAGCTTCATCTCGGGTGTGCCGGGATCGTCTTCGGCCGGGACACCGTGGAACACGCGCTGGTAGGCCCAGAGGAGGTAGAGCGCAGCCAGGATCACTCCGCCGGCGGCCACGACGGCCCACCACTTGGCGGTCAGGTAGGCGCCAGCCAGGATCAGGAACTCGCCGACGAAGCCGTTGAGGCCGGGGAGCCCGATCGACGAGAACATCACCAGGGTGAACACGCCGGCGAGGATCGGCGCCGACTTCTGCATGCCCGACATCGTCTTGATCTCGTAGGTGTGGCGACGTTCGTAGATCATCCCGAGGAGGAGGAAGAGGGCACCGGTCGAGATGCCGTGGTTGACCATCTGCAGGATGCCGCCCTCGATGCCCTGGGTCGTGAGGGCGAAGGTGCCGAGGGCGATGAAGCCGAGGTGGGCGACCGACGAGTAGGCGACGAGGCGCTTGAGGTCCTTCTGCATGGTCGCGACGACGGCGCCGTAGAGGATGCCGACGACGCCGAGGGTGAGGAACACCGGCGCGAAGAACTGGGAGGCGTCGGGGAACAGGTAGAGCCCGAAGCGGAGGAAGCCGTACGTGCCCAGCTTGAGCATGACGCCGGCCAGGATCACCGAACCGGCGGTGGGTGCCTGGGTGTGCGCGTCGGGCAGCCACGTGTGCAGCGGCACCAGCGGGACCTTCACGGCGAACGCGAGCGCGAGCGACAGGAAGATCCACTTGGCGGCGTCCCAGTGGAACGGGTTCCACGAGTTGGCGTCCGGGTCGGTGGGTAGGTCGCCGTTCTGCTGGGCGGTGAGGATCTCGCCCCGGTTCTCGGCCAGCTCGACGACGTCGAACGTGAGCCGCTCGGATGCCTCGACCTCGGCGGCGAGCTGCTCGACCTGTCCGACGAGCTCGGGATCGGGTTGGATGCCCGCGCCGAGCTGGCTCTCGATCGTCTGCTCGAGCTGGGCGAGCTGTTGCCCGGCGATCGCACTCTGGTCGGCCCGGGTGTCGCGGTCGACGAATGCCAGCGACAGGATGCCGACCAGCATCAGCGCCGAGCCGAACATGGTGAAGAGGAAGAACTTGAGTGCGGCGTACACCCGCTTGTCGTAGCCCCAGCCGCCGATGAGGAAGTACATCGGGACGAGGACGATCTCGAAGAAGATGAAGAACAGGAACAGGTCGAGCGACGTGAACGCTCCGATGCAGCCAGCCTCGAGCAGGAGCAGCCAGGCGTAGTACGCCTTCGGGTCCTTCTTCGGAGTGACGGCCACGAACGTGAGCGGGAACAGGACGCCGGTCAGCACCACGAGGAACAGCGAGATGCCGTCGACGCCGAGGTGCCACTGGATGCCGAACTCCTCGACCCACGTGTGCATCGACTCGAACTGCATGCCGCTGTCGTGACGGTCGAACGCGGCGAGCATCCACAGCGTGAACGCACCGGCGGCGCCGGAGAACAGCAGGGCGACGAGTCGGAGGATCTCGGTGCGCCGCTTGGGGACGGCGGCGACGACGAGCGCCCCGATCAGCGGGACGAGGATCGACGCGGTGAGAAGCGGGAAACCCACCTCGGCTGTCTCGGCCGCGAGAACAGGAACGACGGACATCAGAACGTGACCTGCGCGAGGAAGTAGGCGAGGAGGACGACGGCACCGCCGGCGATGCCGAGGGCGTAGCTGCGGACGTAGCCGGACTGGGCGCCGCGGAGGCCCTCTCCGGTGCGCTTGACGATGCTGGCGACACCGTTGACGGCACCGTCGATCACGACGCGGTCGAAGGTGGCGACGGCGTCGAAGCCCTTGCGGCCGGGACCACCCATGAAGGCGGAGATCGAGCTGTCGTACTTCCAACCCTCGGCGAGGATCTCGGGCTCGATCGGCTCGCGCTGCTTGCGGATGTAGATGGCGTAGGCGGCGCCGACGGCGGCGACACAGACGACCACGGCGACGATGGCGAGGCCCCACTTGGTGCCGGTGGCGACGTCGATGTGTGCCTCGTTCTCGCCGATGACCGGATGCAGCCACTCCTCGAGGAACTTGGTCCCGCTGGTGAAGGGCAGCTGCATGACGCCACCGACCGCGGCGGCGACGGCGAGCACGATCAACGGCAGCGTCATGGTGAGCGGCGACTCGTGCGGCGGGTCGTGGAGGACGAGCACGTCGGACTCGACGGACTCGACGTCGCTGGTGTCGTCGACTTCTTCGTCGGTCGAGTCGGTCGAGTCGGCGTCGCTGTGGGCTGCGACCTCGAAGCGCTCCTCGCCGAAGAAGACCATGAAGACCTGGCGGCTCATGTAGAAGGCGGTCAACAGTGCGGTGACGACACCGACCAGCCAGAGCGCCGGGCTCTCGGCCCAGGCGAAGAGGAGGATCTCGTCCTTCGACCAGAAGCCGGAGAACGGCGGGATGCCAGCGATGGCCAGCCAGCCGACGATGAACGTCGCGGCGGTGATCGGCATGTACTTGCGCAGGTTGCCCATGCGGTGCATGTCCTGCTCCTCGTGCATCCCGTGGATGACCGAGCCGGAGCCGAGGAACAACAGCGCCTTGAAGAATGCGTGGGTGATCATGTGGAACACGGCGGCCACGTAAGCGCCGGTGCCGATGGCAAGGAACATGTAGCCGAGCTGGCTGACGGTCGAGTACGCGAGCACCCGCTTGATGTCGCGCTGACTGATCGCGATGGTCGCCGCGAAGAGCGCAGTGAACGCCCCGACCCAGGCGATGGTGGTGGGCAGCCAGTCGGCTGACACCGCCAGGATCGGGTTGACCCGGGTGAGTAGGTATACACCCGAGGTGACCATGGTCG
>JBBSLH010000352.1:0-4343 GCA_038255425.1 Acidimicrobiales bacterium | reverse complement strand
CTCGAGCCGAAGGGCGTCCTGGTCGTCGTCGAGGCCGAGCACCTCTGCATGTCCATGCGCGGTGTGCGCAAGCCCGGCTCGACGACCATCACGTCGGCCGTGCGTGGCCTCTTCCGCACCAACACCGCCACCCGCTACGAGGCAATGCGCTTCATCGGCGTGAGTTGACTCGACAGATCCCTCCGGGTCACTGTTGCGGAAACACGGCCAAAGGCATTGAAACACCCGGTAAGCCCTGCGCAGCCGGCGACTACGATGGCCCCGATGCCACCCATGGTCATGGGCGTTCTGAACGTCACGCCCGACTCCTTCTCCGATGGTGGAGAGTGGATCGACGCTGACGCCGCGTCCGTGCGAGGTCGACAGATGCTCGACGAAGGCGCCGACATCATCGACGTCGGCGGTGAGTCGACGCGACCCGGAGCGTCGGCTGTTCCCCTGGCCGAGGAACTCGCCCGTGTGATCCCGGTGATCGAGTCCCTCGCCGGTCCCGTTCGTGCCGCGGGCGGCCGTCTCTCGATCGACACTCGGCATGCCGACGTGGCCCGCGCCGCGGTGCGTGCGGGTGCGTCGATCATCAACGACGTCTCGGCGTCGCTCGACGCCGTCGCCGCCGAGACCGGTGCCGGGTGGGTGGCGATGCACATGCAGGGCGAGCCGGGCACGATGCAACGACACCCCGACTATCGAGATGTCGTCGGCGACGTCCGTGACGCCCTCGTCGTCGCTGCCACACGTGCTGCCGTCGCCGGCGTCGAGGAGTGTTGGATCGATCCCGGTATCGGTTTCGGCAAGACGTTCGACCACAACTGGTCCCTCCTCGCACACCTCGACCGACTCGTCGAGACCGGCATCCCCGTCGTGGTGGGGACGAGCCGGAAGGGCTTCCTCGGGGCCGCGATGGCAGCGGCCGACGGTGCCGACGAAGCGACACCGCCCCACGACCGTCTCGAAGGTTCTGTCACCACGGCCCTGTGGGCTGCCACGATGGGTGCCGCCATGATCCGTGTCCACGACGTCGCCGCCACTGTGCGGGCCTTGGCGACGCCGGTCGGAGAGACGAGCTGATGGCCATGCGAGGCAAGTGGGCGGCCGGGATCACTCCCCGTCACTTCACCTGGATCATCCAGGACCGACTCGCCGTGTGCGAGCGGCCGGGCGGGTACGGCACCAACCACCGAAAGGTCCGGCGCCAGGAGGAGATCATCTGGCTCCGGGAGCAGGGCTTCACCAACGTGATCTCCCTGGTGGAGTCCAGTCACAACCTCCACAACTACGACGAGCTCGGTGTGGCCTGGCGGCACCGGCCGTTCACGGGGAGCGACGACCAGGAGGCGTTCCTGGTCCGGCTCTTCCCCGAGCTGCGTCAACTCCTCCTCGCTGGCGGCAAGATCGTCGTCCACCAGGACGAACTCAGCGATCGCGTCTGCGGTCTGATGGCCGCGTACATCCTCTGGAACGGGCTCGTGCCCGGCCCACCACAGGCGATCTCGATCATCGAGCAGTTGCTGCATCGCCAGCTCGGCTCTCGTGCCCGGAGCCTCGTGGCCCTGGTCGGGAAGTTGCCCGGGCCCGATGTGCTCGAGCCGCCGAAACCGCCACCGAACCCGTCATCGTCCGATGGGTCCGAGGCAGTCGACGGCACCGACGGATGACCGATCGGATCGAGATCCGGGGGCTCCGAGTGGTGTGTCACGTCGGCGTCGGTGATGCAGAACGCGCCGACGCGCAGCCCCTGGAGCTCGACCTCGATCTGGAAGCCGACCTCGGCGCCGCATCGCTCTCGGACGACGTGGCCGACACCGTCGACTACGGAGCGGTCTCGGTGGCCGTCGCCGCCGCCGTCCGGGCCGACGAACACCGGCTGCTCGAACGGGTGGCTGTGATCGCTGCCGACGCTGCGCTCGGTGTCGACATCAGTGCCACCGCGGTGACGGTGACGGTCCGCAAACTCCGCCCGCCCATCCCCCTCGACGTGGCGTCGACCGGCGTTCGGCTCCGACGTACCCGACTGTGACGCGAGCGTTCCTCGGACTCGGCTCGAACCTGGGTGATCGACGAGACCACCTCCGAGCTGCGATCGCGTCGTTGCCCGGTGTCACCGCGGTGTCCGACGTCTACGAGACCGATCCTGTCGGTGGCCCGTCCCAGGGTCGGTATCTCAACCTGGTTGTCGAGATCGACACCGAACTCGAGCCACATGCACTGCTGGGCATCTGCCACCGCATCGAGTCGGCCGCCGGTCGCGTGCGCGACGTGCGCTGGGGCCCGCGCACGCTCGACGTCGACATCCTGTGGATCGACGGGGTCCTCGTCGACACACCCGACCTGCAGGTCCCGCACCCGAGGATGAACGAGCGCCGGTTCGTGCTCGAACCGTTGTCCGAGCTCGACCCGACGCTCGGTCCTGTGGGCTGGCGCCAGGACCTCGACGGGAGTGTCGACCACATAGGACCGCTATCCTGAGCGCTGGACCGGCACCTTTCGGGCTGGATCCGGAAAGGATCATCCACGTGGATCTGATCGACGCGCGCGTCATCGGGGCCGGCAGAGCCGGCGGCGCCATCAGCGCGGCGCTCGTCGCCGCTGGCTGGTCCGTCGATGGGCCGCTCGGGCGGGACTTCGACCCGAGGTCGGTCGCGACCGGCGTCAGGATCCTGATCCTGGCCGTCCCCGACGGGTCGGTCGCCGAGGTCGCCGCAGCCATCGATCCAGGCGATGCCGTGATCGTCCACCTCGCGGGTTCGCTCGGCCTCAGCTCGTTGTACCCGCACGTGCGGGTGGCGTCGGTGCATCCGCTGGTCTCGTTGCCGGACCCCGAACTCGGGGCGGCGCGACTCCGGAACGCGTGGTTCGCCGTCGCCGGCGACGTCGACACGACCGCTGCGTTGGTCGCTGCCGTCGACGGGAGATCGGTCGAGGTGGCCGATGCGGACCGGGTCGCCTATCACGCGGGCGCAGCCATCGCCGCCAACCACCTGGTTGCGCTGCTCGGACAGGTCGAACGTGTGGCCGAGTCGGTCGGTGTACCGCTGGAGGCATACCTCGACCTTGCGCGCGGCGCCCTCGACAACGTCGCTGCGGTGGGGCCGGCTGCGGCCCTCACCGGTCCGGTTGCTCGTGACGACTGGGCAACGGTCGCCCGCCACCTCGACGCGCTGCCGGACGACGAGCGGACGGCCTACGCCGTCCTCGCAGACGCGGCCCGTCGACTCCGCGACGGAGCGCCCGCGTGAAACGGGTGGTGACCATCGGCGAGCTCCGATCGCAGCTCGACGCGCTCCGCGCCACCGGTCGCTCGGTCGGGTTCGTGCCCACGATGGGCTTCCTCCACGACGGGCACGTCGCGTTGATGCGAGCTGCCCGCGTCGACACCGACGTCGTCGTGACATCGGTCTTCGTGAACCCGCTCCAGTTCGCCGCTCATGAGGATCTCGACGACTATCCGAGGGACCTCGAGCACGACGCCGCGCTCGCAGAGGAGGCCGGCGTCGACGTGTTCTTCGTCCCGTCGGTCGACGAGATGTACCCCGCGGGTCACCCCATCGCCACGACGGTCTCGGTCGCCGGGGTCTCGGAGGGGTTCGAGGGCGCGAGTCGCCCCACCCACTTCGCCGGCGTGGCGACCGTGGTGGGCAAGCTCTTCTCCATCGTCGGACCCTGCGCCGCCTACTTCGGTGAGAAGGACTTCCAGCAGTTGGCCGTGGTACGTCGCATGGTCGACGACCTGTCCATGCCGGTCCACGTCATCGGGTGCGAGACCGTCCGGGAGTCCGATGGGCTCGCCATGTCGAGCCGCAACGCCTACCTGACCGACGCGCAACGGGCCGCGGCCCCGGTCGTCAACCGCGCGCTCCGGACGGCCGCCGCTGCCATCGTGGCGGGCGAGTCCGATCCCGCTGCCATTCGATCACTGATGGCGGCAGTCGTCGCCGAGGCAACCGGCCTGGAGACCGACAGCGAGCTCGACTACTGCGACGTCGTCGATGCTGCCACCATGACCACTCCCGACCCCCTCGCCGGCGATTTGCGTCTGCTCATCGCTGTGCGATTCGCTCATACCCGTCTCATCGACAACGTGGGGGTGACCGCACCAGCGGCGCCCACCCGAAGGAGTTGATCAACATGCGTCGCCGCATGATGAAGTCCAAGATCCACCGCGCCACGGTCACCGACGCAAACCTGCATTACGTGGGTTCGGTGACCGTCGATCAAGACCTCCTCGACGCCTCCGACATCATGGAGTTCGAGCAGGTCGCGATCGTCGACGTCGACAACGGCGCGCGGCTGGAGACCTACACGATCGCCGGTCCACGAGGGTCCGGCGTGATCTGTCTCAACGG
>JBBSLH010000351.1:0-4355 GCA_038255425.1 Acidimicrobiales bacterium | reverse complement strand
TCGGATCGCCGAGCTCAGCGCTCGCCTGGGGCGATGCCGCGATCTCGACGCTCTCGTCGACTGCGCCCTCGACGGACTGGCAGATCTCTTCGACTACCAGCACTCGATCCTGCTCCTGCACGACGAGGCGGAACGACGGCTGTTCACGATCGCCAGCCACGGTTACGAGGTGGAGGGAGTCGGGTCGGAGGCCATCGTCGGTGAGGGTGTCCTCGGGCTCGTGGCCGAGCGGTGCGTGGCAGTTCGCATCGGCAACGCTCGCCAACTGGCCAAGTATGCGCGCACGGTGCGGCGCAGCTTCGACGAGGAGTCGGGGACGATGGATGCCAGGGACATCGCGGTGCCGGGACTGGCGGGAGCGAAGAGTCAGGTCGCCGTGCCGGCGATGGCGTTCGGCACGCTGGTCGGGGTGCTCATGGTCGAGGACCCCGAGTCGGTCGCGTTCTCCGAGATCGACGAATCGGTGCTGACCGTCATCGCCTCGGCGATCGGGGCCGCCATCGAGGTCGATCGGGCGAAGGAGGTACAGGCCGACCCCGACCCGGTTCCGGCACCACCGGGCGAGCCAGCACCGGGCGACACGGCCACGCAGGTCCGTTGCTACGTGGTCGACGGCAGCGTGTTCGTCGACGGGGCGTACCTCATCAAGGGGGTCGCCGGACGGATCCTGGCCTCGCTGCTGCGCCAGCACCGCGACGAGGGCCGGGTCGACTTCACCAGTCGTGAGGTGCGCCTCGACCCGTCGCTCGAGCTGCCGTCGTTCCGTGACAACTTCGACAGCCGGCTGATCCTGCTCAAGCGACGCCTCGACGAACGCGTGCCCTCGATTTGCATCGACAAGACCGGTCGCGGTCGGTTCTCGCTCGTGGTCGACGGTGTCGTCGCCCTCGAGGAGGTCGAGGTCTGACCGAGTGCGCTACCCGAGGAGCCAGAGGCCGAGGAACAGCGCATTGTTGAAGATGACCAGGCCGTACACCGCCGACATGAGCTTGACGCCGGTCTGCTTCTCGTAGAGGACCCGCACCACGGCGAGCTTGACGGCCAGCAACGTGAGCATCGCGACGGTGAGGCCGCCGTGGTGGATCAGTCCGCCGACGATCGGATTGGCCTCGGCGCGTGTGCTCACGTTGGCGAGGATCGTCCACGTGGTCACCACATCGAGGACCTGCAGGGCGGCGAGGAGCAGGTACCGCTGGAGCACCGGTGCGTCGATGGTCGTCGAGGGTCCCGACGCGGGCTGCAGTGCGAGGGATGGGAGGAGTGGGTGCGAGGCCATGAATCAAGTAAAGCCGACCCGCACTCCTGTCAATAGGTCGGGAGACCCATTTTCTTCACAAGACCTTCTGGCAGTCGTGCGCGCAGTCGGTGTTCGGATCCGCTACCCGGCCCTCGATGTGCGCGGCTGGACGATGGAGGATGGCGTGGGTCGGTGTGAGCCGGGCGAGGCGGGTGACGTCGTCGCCGGAGCCCGAGGTCTCGAGCGCCATGTCGGCGTCGACGATCAGGCTGTAGTCGTCGGGCGAGTTCGGCGGCCACAGCAGCGACACCGCCGGTCGGGCCGTCCCGTTGCGGCCAGATGAACGACCGCACGGGCCCAACAGGTCGACGTCGTCCCACCGCAGCGCGATGGCGGTGGCATGCGGGCGCCCGTCGTCGTCCGACGTCAGGAGATACGGGCCCATCGTCCGGGCCGAGATGGCGTCGGCGAGCGCTTCGAGTTCGACCGGGATGCTCATGGGTCGAGGGTAACGGTGCGGGTGCTGCGCCAGCCGGGGCGCCAGCGCGCGAGGCTGGCCGGCGATGTGGACGTGCCCGGATTGTGAGCGTCGCTTCGGTCGCCGTGGACAGGGCCATGAGTGTGCGCCGGCCATGTCCCTCGAGGAGTACTTCGCCACCGGCCCGGCATTCGAACGTCCGATCTACGAGGCGGTGCAGGCCCATCTCGACACGATCCCGGGCGAGCCGACCTACGTAGAGCCCGTCTCGGTCGGACTGTTCTGCAAGCACGGCAGCCGCACGTTCCTCCAACTCCGGACGAAGACCCGATGGATCGCCGCCGGGTTCGTGCTCCATCGCAAGGTCGACAGCGATCGGTTCTCGCGCAAGATCACGGGCGAGGGGAGTCGTTGGTTCCACGTCGTCAACGTGCGGTCGCCAGACGAGATCGACGGGCAGCTGTGCGAGTGGATCACGGAGGCGTACTTGGCGGCCGATGACGGCTCGGCGTCGTGACTCGCACGACGTCTCGGACCGCACGGGCCGTGGCTCGCCGGTCGCCAACGACGACGACGACCTCGACCGCGTCGCCCGTCTCGACGTAGGACGCGAGCCGAGCACGGTTGAGCGAGGCGATTCGCTCGGCTTCCTGCCGGCCTTCGAGCGCGCCGGCCAGTGCGGTCGCGTCCGCGGCGTTCTGCGCCTCGGATCGATCGATCGTCGCTCGAGCCAGGAGCGCGAGCGGAACGAGCAACAACGCACTGAGGACCAGGACGATGGCCCACAGGGGCGTGGCCTGCCCCCGGGTGGTGCGGGTGACGGACATGACATTCCCTCCAGATCTGGAGCTGGGGGAAGCCTGGACCCGATGGTAGGCGGTGTCAGTCCTCTTCGTCGTCGGAGAACAGCACCGGTGCCACGGCAGCGACGTGCACGTCGCCCTTGACGTCCATGACCTTCACTCCGGTGGCGTCGCGACCCTGCGAGGAGATGCCACGAGCTTCCATCCGGATGGTGACGCCGTCGTTCGCGATCACGAAGATCTCGTCGTCGAGACCCACCATGAACGCGGCCACGACCGTGCCCTTCTTGGCGGTGATCTTGATGCCCCGGACACCCATGCCACCGCGGCCCTGGATGTTGAACTTGTCGAGCTGCGTGCGCTTGCCGTAGCCGGCGTCGGTGACGATCAGGATCGCCGTGTCATCGCGCGCGATGTCGCACGAGACCACCTCGTCCTCGGCCGACTTGAGCTTCATACCGCGAACGCCGGCGGCGCTGCGACCCATCGGGCGAACGTCGGACTCGTTGAAACGGATCGTCATGCCGGCCTTCGACACCATGAACATGTCGGACTCGCCGGTGGTCGACAGCACCTTCACCAGTTCGTCGCCGTCGCGCAGGTTGATGGCGATGAGGCCGTCTCGGCGCGACTTGTCGTACTCGGTGAACTTCGTCTTCTTGACCTGGCCCTGCTTGGTGGCGAAGAACAGGTAGGGCTGGGTCTCGTAGTCGCGTGTGTCGATGATCGCCTGGATCCGCTCGTCCGGTTCGAGCTGGAGCAGGTTGACGATGGCGGTGCCGCGAGCGGTGCGGTCCTTCTTGGGGATCTCGTGTGCCTTGAGGCGGTACACCTTCCCCTTGTTCGAGAAGAACAGGAGGTAGGCGTGCGCGGTGGTGGTGAGGATCTTGGTGACGTAGTCCTCGTCTCGCAGCTTGGTGCCGGCCACGCCGCGGCCGCCTCGGCCCTGGCGGCGGAAGCTGTCGGCCTCGACCGTCTTGACGTAGCCGCGGTGCGACATGGTCACGACGAGTTCTTCGTCGTCGATGAGGTCTTCGATGTTCAGTTCGCCGGGATCGTGCGTGAGGATCGAGCGGCGGTCGGTGGCGAACTTGCCCCGGATCTCGACGAGCTCGTCCTCGATGACCTTCCGCAGCTTCACGTCGTCGGCGAGGATGGCATTGAGCTCGGCGATGGTCTCGGCCAGCTTCGCCATCTCCTCCTCGAGATCGGAGCGTCCCAGGCGGGTCAGGCGCGACAGCTGCATGTCGAGGATGTGCTCGGCCTGGATCTCGGAGAACTCGAACGGCTCGGCCATCAAGGCTTCGCGGGCGGCCTGCTTGTCGGCCGACGCCCGGATCGCCTCGATGATGGCGTCGATCATGTCGAGCGCCTTGAGGAGGCCTTCGACGATGTGGGCCCGGGCCTCGGCCTTGCGGAGGCGGTACTCGGACCGGCGGGTGATGACCTCGACCTGGTGACCGACGTAGGACTGCAGCGCCTGGAGGAGGTTGAGCGTGCGGGGCACACCTTCGACCAGGGCGACCATGTTGATCGAGTAGCTGGTCTGCAGCGGCGTGTGCTTGTAGAGGTTGTTGAGCACGACGAGACCTGGGGCGTCGCGCTTGAGGGTGACCACGAGTCGGGTCTTGCCCTTGGCCGACTCGTCGTTGAGTTCGGCGATGCCCTCGATGACCTTGTCGTTGACCAGGTCCTTGATCTTCAACGCCGTGGCCGAGATCGAGGTCTGGTACGGCATCTCGGTGACGATGATCTGGTCGCGGGTCTTGCCCTCGACGATCTCGGCCTTGGCCCGCAGCTTCACGGTGCCCTTGCCGGTCGTGTAGGCGTCGATGAT
>JBBSLH010000350.1:0-4356 GCA_038255425.1 Acidimicrobiales bacterium | reverse complement strand
TTCGCCGTCGAGTCGGTGCAGGACGGCGTCAGCGCGATCGAAAGGATCGAGTCGTCGCCGCCGTCGCTCGTCGTGCTCGACCTGTCGCTGCCCGGTATCGGGGGTCTCGACATCCTCCGTCGTGTTCGCCAGCGTGAGCAGCGGAACGACACGTTCCGTCTGCCGATCATCGTGCTGTCGGGCCGAGACGGTGAGACCGACCGCATCGTCGGCCTCGACCTCGGCGCCGACGACTACCTCGTCAAGCCCTTCTCGCCCGGCGAGCTCGCGGCACGAGCGCGATCGGTGCTGAGGCGATGCGGCGATCACGGCGGTGGTTCACCGGATCGATTCGTCCCCCAGGGTGTGGGTGTCGAAGTCGACGTCGAGTCACGAGAGGCCTGGGTGGACGGCGAACCCGTCACGCTCGCAGCCAAGGAGTTCGAGTTGCTCGTCTACTTCGTCGACCATCCGCGACGCGCCTGCACCCGCGACGAGTTGCTGGCGGCGGTGTGGTCGAGCGGCGAGGGATGGCAGACACCTGCGACCGTGACCGAGCACGTGTACCGCCTTCGCCAGAAGTTGGAGGACGACCCGGGTGGGCCGAAACGTCTGACGACCGTTCGAGCAGTGGGGTATCGATGGGAGGGCTGACGGTGCTCTCCGGCGACGAGGCGACCGCCGTGCTGGACCGACAGACGTCGGTGATGGAACAGCTCGCCACCGGTGCCGCGCTGACCGACGTGCTCGAGGGCATCGTCGTAGCACTCGAGGAGCTGATTGCGGGAAGCCGATGTTCCGTGCTGCTCCTCGACGCCGACGGCGTGCTCCGGCACGGCGCAGCACCCACGCTGCCACGTGCGTACTCGGACGCGATCGACGGACTGGAGCCGGGACCACTCGCCGGGTCCTGCGGTACCGCGGTCCACCTCGGCCGGCAGGTCGTCGCGTCCGACGTCTCGTCTGATCCACGTTGGGCGGCGTTCCGGGACTTGGCGGTCGAGCACGACATCGGGGCATGCTGGTCGAGCCCGATCCGGTCGCACGCGAAGATCGTCGGGACGTTCGCCGTCTACGACCGTCAACCGCACGAACCCGACGAGCGTGAGCGCGAACTCGTCCGGCGCTTCACCCACCTCGCGTCGATCGCGGTCACCCACGACGGCGCGGCCAACGAGCGCGAGGCGCGCCACGCAGCCGATCTTGCGCGCCAGTCGGCGGAGCGGGCCAACCACGCGAAATCGCAGTTCGTCACGTCGCTCAGCCACGAGCTCCGCACCCCGTTGCAGTCCATCACGGGGTTCACCGAAGGCCTGAAGACGCTCGACCTGTCGCCCGATCGACGCCGGCAGGCCCTCGACGGCATCTCGCATGCGTCCGCCCACATCCTCTCGATCGTCGACGACGTCCTCGACCTGGCGAGGGTCGAAGCGGGAGCGATGCCGATCGCTCTCGAACCGGTCGACGCCGCGGACGTCGCGGCAGCGACTGTGGCACTCACCCGACCGTTGGCCGATGCACGTGGCATCACCGTCGAATTCGTCGGTCGACCCGTCGACGTCATCGCGGACCGGCGCCGGTTGCAACAGGTCCTGCTGAACCTCGTGTCGAATGCGCTCCGATTCTCGACCTCGGACACCGTCGTCACGATCCGAACCGAGCCCGCCCTCCAACACGGGTCTCGGGTGGCGCGAATCCACGTGATCGACCAAGGTCCCGGCATTCCCGAGGAACTCCTCGCCCGGCTCTTCGTGCCATTCGACCGCCTCGGGGCCGACGCCGGTCGCGAAGGTGGTGCTGGACTCGGGCTCGTCCTGTCCAAACGCTTGACGGAAGCAATGGGTGGCGCACTCGACCTCGACAGCACCGTCGGTGTCGGAACCCACGTCCTCATCACGCTCAAGCAATCGCCCCAGACACCGGAACCCTGACCGGAGCGGATGTGTGGCCAGCGGGCGACGGCGCTATGGAGTGGGTCGTTATCTCAACGCGCTCGGTGCCTGGCTCGAATCCGACGCGGTCAAGCGGCCCGTTCACGCTACGGCGGGCGTCAACGCGCGTAGTGCGCCGGAGCTGAACCAGTCGTCGTCGTCTTCGACGGGAACAAACCCGGGTGCCTTCACGATCAGTGTGGACTCGGCGATCGTGGTCACGATGCGTTCAGCGGTGCTTCCGATGAGCATGGCTGGCATTCCACTGTGGCCGCCCGCGCCGACGACGATGAGTGAGGCTTCGAGTTCGACGGCGCTGCGGGCGATGACGTCGAGTGGGGTGCCGACCTCGACATGGCGTGCCACGCTGTTGTCGAGGCCGACCTGTTCGGCGAGTTCGCTCAGTGCAGCGCGGTGACCGTCGCGGGCTTTGTCGACGAAGGTGTCGATACGTGCGCTGGTCAGGTCGGTCAGGTCGACCGCACGCAGCATTCTCATCCCGTGCGGTTCGTAGGCATGAACGAGGTGCATGGAGCGTTGACTGGCCGCCGCCAGTGTGTAGGCGGTCGACGTGATCATGATGTTCAGGTCGAGGTCGTCGTCGGGGTCGACGGCCGCGATGACGTTGCCGTTGAGCATCGGGCCTTTCAAGACGAGCAGTGGGCAGGGGACCGTCCGAATGAGACGGCGAACGACACTGATGTCGTCGGCGTTTACGTTCGGGGCCACGATGACGAGATCATGGCGGGCGTCCGCGACACGCCGATTGATCGCAGCGGACCGTCGCCCTGTTCCGACGCTGTACCCCATTTTGAGTCGGGGCCGATGCTCCGTGGCCCAACTGCGCAGTTGCTCGCCTCGTGCCGTGGCGACGAAATCGAAGTCCCCGATCGGGTGATCGCCGAAGCGCAGTGTTCGTTGTATTCGACTCATTGGTGCAATCGAGTCGAACAACGTCATGGCTGCGTTGGTTCGGCGTGCAAACTCGACGGCGTCGGCGAGTTGGGGTGGCGGGTCGGGCGAGTCGTTGAGTGCTGCGAACAGCACGTTGTCGAAGCGGTACCTCACGGCTATCGAGCGGTGACCGAGGCGAGACACGACACAGACACAGCCGTCGTCGGGACGGAAGGTGTGGTCAGCTCGGCCATTCGTCGTCGTCGAGCGGGACGGTGAGGTGTTGGTCGAGCACGTCGGCCTTGTTGGCGTCGAGGGGTAGGTCTATGGCAGCTGGCTGCGTCATGATCATTCACTCCTGTCGGTTGGGCCCGTTGGGTTCAGTCGCCGACGCCGACGCCGACGCCGACGCCGACGGCCGACGCCGAGGTCGACGTTGACGTGGCTTCGTCCTCGTCCTCTCACGGAGGTCACGTTTGGCCGTTGCCGACCCGAGACGTCGATCGTTCGGAACGGTCCGGTGATCGTTCCGTGTCAGCCCGCCAGCGATGGTGTTCGAGGTGGTGGCGGGGGTGAGATGGGTTGCTGAGCATATTAATTTCATGTGGTCCGGCGGTTGTCAAGGGCTTCGGACAACGGGGGCCGGGTCATGCTGATCGTCGTCGTCAAGATGATCGCAGCCGATGTCAACGGGGGTCTCAACCAGAAATCCTGCGTTGTGTCTTGTCAAGGTTTCTGTTCGTTGCTATGAATAGTCAGTGCATGGATCGCACAAGATCATTTGAAAGGAGAACAGCCATGCTGATGCGTTTCGACCCCTTCCAAGAACTCACCCGCCAGGCCATGACCGGTACCCGCCGCCAGCCGGCGTCGATGCCGATGGACGCCTACCGCCAAGGCGACCAAGTCCACATCTACCTCGACGTTCCCGGTGTCTCAGCAGACGATCTCGACGTCACCGTTGAGAAGAACGCCCTCACCGTCACCGCGACCCGAGTATGGGAACCAGGTGAAGACATGCAAGTACTCGCCGGCGAACGCACCCAGGGCCAGTACTCGAGAACCATCCAACTCGGCGACAACTTGAACACCGAGGACCTCAACGCTGACTACGAAGAAGGCGTCCTGCACCTCACTATCCCCGTTGCCGACAAGGCCAAGCCACGCAAGGTCGAGGTCGGCCGCAAGTCGGTCTCCGCATTGGAATGACTGGTGCGGTCGCACTGTCATCGGGCGAGGGTGACGGTCGCCCTCGAAAGCACCGACTCGACTACGGCGGCAACCGCAGGATCAACAGCGTGCTACATCGCCAGCCGTTCAACACCGCGGTCTGGCCGACGCGACGATCTACATCGACCGCAAACTTGGGGAAGGCAAGACCCGACGCGAAGCCCGACGAGCCCACAAACGACACCTCGCCAACCGAGTCAAGATCCGGCAGCGAAGAGCGCCCGCGAAGGTGTCGCGGGCGCGACTGACGAACCGCACGGACCTGATGGTCGGCGACGACCTCGACGATCGCGCCACCACATCCACGACCGTACTGCCGGGT
>JBBSLH010000349.1:0-4392 GCA_038255425.1 Acidimicrobiales bacterium | reverse complement strand
TCGACGTGATTCCACGCGTCGGCATGGCCGCCGGGGAACCACGGGATCATCCCCGAAGGGTGCTGCCAGTCCGCGATGGCACCGGCAGTGTCGTGGACGCCGGTGGCGGTGATCAGCCCCTCGACCGCGGGCGTCATGCGGCGGTGCCCGCCCCAGCAGTGGCCCTGGTGGCGCCTGCGCCGACGAGTGCCGGCTTCGTCGCGTAGACGATCAGGCTCTTGCCGATGACCGGATTCAACAGCGCCTCGGTGAGACGCGTGGCCAGCGGTCGGTCCGTGATGTCCCAGACCAGCAGGCGGTGATACGCCTTGACCAGTGGATGGTCGTCGGAGTGCTGGGGATCGATCGCACAGCGGAGCCACCAGTACGGGGAATGCAGTGCATGCGCGTGATGTGCGTCGCCGGGCCGCAGGCCAGCGGCGCGCAGCTTTCGACGGAGATCGTTCTCGGTGTAGATGCGCACGTGGCCGCCCTCGACGAACGGTGCGTGGTATTCGTCGGACAGTCTCCAGCAGAGTTGTTCGGCCAACCACGCCGGGACGGTGACTGCGATCGTCCCCTCGGGCTTGAGCACTCGGTGGAGTTCGGCCATCGCCGCTTCGTCATCCGCGATGTGCTCGAGGACCTCGGCGGCGATGATGCGGTCGAAGGTGTCGTCGGGGAAGGGGAGCTTGACTGCGTCCCCGCGACATGCGGCGCCGTCCTCGGCCCGTTCGATCTCGCCCTCGATCGCCATGGCGCCACACAGGTCGGTCACCTGGCGGAGCTCGTCCAAGTCGTAGTCGAACGCCACGACTCGCGCGCCGTTCCGGAGCGACTGGAACACGTGTCGTCCAGCGCCGCATCCGAGGTCGAGGACGAGATCTTCGGGTTCGAGCCCCAGCCGGTCGTAGTCGACGGTCAACATCAGGAAAGGCCTCCGGGGACGGTCACGCCGCTGGTCGCCTCGCTGGCATCGATCTGACCGAGACGGACGCGGTACTGCTGGACCGTCCGCTCTGCGGTGTGGCGCCAACTCCAGTTGTCCTTCACCCGGTCGCGTCCGGCGAGGCCGATGGCGCGGGAGCGCTCCGGCTCGTCGAGCGCCTGACGGATGCGACTCGCCAGTGCGTCGCTGTCGCCGGGCGGGACGAGCATCGCCGTCTCGCCGTCGGGGCCCACGACCTCGGGGATCGCTCCGCCGGTGGTGGCGACCAAGGGGCATCCACAGGACATGGCCTCGATGGCCGGGAGCGAGAACCCTTCGTAGAGTGACGGAACGACGGCGAGCTCAGCCTCGGAGTAGAGCTCGATGATGCGTCGCTCCGTCACCCCGGTCACGAACTCGACGTGGTCGCGCAGGCCGAGTGCCTCGATCGCCTTGCTCGAGGCGCCGCCGGGCTTCTCCTTGCCGATGACCACGAGGTGGAGGTCGTCGCGCTCGGTCCGCAGCTTGGCCATCGCCTCGAGCAGGTACTTGAGACCCTTCATCGTGACGTCGGCGCTGGCGGTGGTGACCAGACGGCCCGGGATCCGCTCGATCTCGGGCAGGGGCTGGAACACGTCGGGATCGACGCCGACCGGAACGATCGCCATCTTGTCGGGGTCGACCTCGTGGTCGGCCGCGATGTCCTTGAACGAGTTGGCCGAGACGGTGACGACTCGTTCGAGGCGCTTGGCCACGCGGGTCTGCATCTTCGTGAACCCGTACCAGCGGCCCAGGCTCCAGCGCTTGTAGCGGTTCGGCGCGTGGCTCATCTCGAGACGACGGTCGACCGTGATCGGGTGGTGGACGGTGGCGAGCACGGGGAGACCCATGCGCTCGATCAGCAACAAGCCGTAACCGAGCGTCTGGTTGTCGTGCACGATGTCGAAGTCGCCCTTGCGGTGGCGCAGGTGGTCCCACGCACGCAGCGAGAACGCCAGCGGCTCGGGGAACTGACCGGCCGAGAACGTCATCAACTCGACCCAGTCCTTCCAGTTGTCGATCTCCCAGAGACCTGGCATTCGCGCCGGGAAGTGGTCGTTGTAGATGTCGAGGCTCGGGAGCTCGACCAGCGGCACCTCGTCGGGGAGTTCCGGGTAGGGCTGCCCGCCGAGGACCTCGACCGAGTGGCCGAGATCCACGAGTGCCTTGGCGAGCTGGCGGACGTAGACGCCCTGACCGCCCACGTGCGGCTTGCCCCGGTACGCCAGGAGAGCGATGCGGAGAGGTGGGAAGCCGTCTTCGCCGAGCGGGGCCTGCGTGTGCATAGCCGACAATCGTCGCCGCTGATTGACTGGGGGGTCAAGCGGAGCGCCCGTCTGTCCAGCGTCGTGGTCGCCTGTCAGTCGGCGTGCATGGACACGATGCGCCCGACGTCCGGCGGCACCTGCCCATCAGCGACCTCGTGCCAGGTCCGTTCCGCAGCCTCGGGGCCGCGTGTGATTTCGACCCGGAGCCACTCCCGGCTGCCGTCGACGAACGCAGACAACGCCGAGGCGGTGCGCTCCTGGTAGCCACCGGGACCCCATGCCTCGATCCGCTTCGGGATCTCGGTCGGGGCGAAGAACATCTGCGGCGCGGGACCGTGCTCGATGTCGGCGGGCGGGGCGTCGTGGTGGCTCATGCCGACGGCCATCGAATACTTCAGGCGATCGCCGAGATGCTCGTGGACTGCAGCGAGCACCGCCCGGTTGCCGGCCATGTCGATCACCACGGCGTCGCTCCCGGCGTCGATGGCTTGGAGGTCGTCGTAGGTGACGACGTCGTCGTACGACCCGATCGAACGGACGAAGTCGGCATTGGACGCCGACGTGACCCCGACGACACGCACTGCGCCACGCGTCGCCGCGTTCTGGGCGAAGCCGATGGCGGTCTTGCTCGATGCCGACAGGACGAGCACCGACTCGGCACCGTGGTACGAGGCGTCGGCGAAGAACTCGTCGGCCAGGAATCCGGTGAGGAACAGGCCGCGTAGGAGGGCGTGGCGATCCTCAGCGTCGACGTCGTCCCCCGGGTGGTCGGGGTCGCTGCGAGTGTCGGTCCACGCTCGGTACACCGCGGCGTGGGCCTGCCGGTGCGGACCGTCGTCGCGCAGTCCGCTCCCCGTCGGAGACACCTGCGCCGTGATGTGGCCCGACATGGGGAACCAACCGAAGTAGCGGCCACCCGGTTCCACATCCGGGTTGGCTGACTCGGTGACCCGAGCCCACCCCATCGCCGGCACCCGCCCCCAGGGCAGGTCGGCCGGGTGGAAGTCCCAGTAGCCGAGCATGTCGCCGGCCACGGCGTAGGTGATCGTGTTGGCGGTGACGGCGAACCGCTCGACCTCGGCTCGGACCTCGCCGGGTTGCAGCGGGGCGAGGGGGACGTCGACCAGACGAGTCGTGTCCACGTCGCCGCGATCGACCTCGAGGACGGTGTCGGAGTCAGGAGCGGTCATGTCGGCAGTGTGGCCGACGTCGACTCGTCGGCGCTTCGGTCTTCGCGCCAACGCCACGTCGTGCTGATCGACCAGGACGAGCCGGGAGCGATCTCGACGAGGTCGACGCCCGAGTTGTGCGCGTCCGGCGGAGCCGACTGCGGCTCGACACACACGCCCCTCGGATCCTGGTCGTAGACGACGACGTGGCGACAGGTCGACTCGACCGCCAGTCGCAGCACGCCTGGCCACCGCACGACGACCGGTTCGTCGAGGTCGGTGAAGCAGTCGTCCCAGGGCCCGCTGGGCGGATCGACCAGCGTGCCGTCTGGGATGCCGTCGCTGTCACGCCGCCACATGCGTGCGTTCGGCAGCTCGAGTTCCACGGGGGCGCCACCGACCGAGCGTCGGAACCACGGGTGCCAGCCGGCGGACACAGGCATCGGTCGTGGATCGTCGTTGTCGATCGTGATCGTGAGCTCGAGGTGGTCGTGTTCCAACACGATCGTCTGGTGAGCTCGCCCTCGCCATGGCCAGTCGTCGCCGAGGTCGGTGGTCATCACGCCCCGACCCCCGACCGCCCACGGTCGGGTGTAGGTCGTGCCGTGGATGGCGTGCGGTGGGAGCGCCAGTGGCAGAAGGACCTCCGTGCCCCGGAAGGCGAAGCTGCCATTGCGCACCCGTCCGGCCCACGGGATCATCGGGAATGCGCCCCAACCCATGGGATCGTCTCGCTGCGCGACCAGGATCTCGTGGCCTCCGACGACCAGCGAGGCCAGGCGTCCGCCGGACTCGTGGTCGATCGTGACCGAGGCATCGCCGGCGGTCAGCGTCACGGATGTGGGCATCGACGACCTACGTTGCCCGACGTGCGTGCCGTCGTCCAGCGGGTGTCGTCTGCTTCGGTCACCGTCGACGACGAGGTCGTGGGTGCGATCGGTCCGGGCCTGCTCGCCCTGATCGGGGTCACCCACGACGACGGTCCTGAACAGGCGAAGAAGATGGCGGG
>JBBSLH010000348.1:0-4394 GCA_038255425.1 Acidimicrobiales bacterium | reverse complement strand
GCCGAGGAGCTCGGCGAACGGGCCGACGAAGCTCGCGGGGTCGTCCTCGAGGCGCGTGGCGAGCGACCGTTCGACGTTGATGTCGCCCGCGAAAGCGATGGTGATCGGCCCCGGGTCCGGTTCGGTGGACGCCGACGCGGGATTGGCTGCGGCCGATCCGCTGGGAGCTCCGGGATCACCGTTGGCATCGACCGTCGTGTCGTCCTCGGATTCGAGGAGCAGCAGGGTGATGCCACCACCGATGACGAGTCCCGCGAGGAGCGCCAAGAGCACGACCATGACGATGGAACGTGGGCCGCGGCGACCCCCGCGCAGGTGTGCTCCGGCCATGGGGCAACGCTAGCTGTGGCGCCAGCGAACCCGGTGGAGGCACTCAGGTGGCTGGGTCGGTGCCCGATTCGTCAGGTTCGATCGGCGCGGTGTCCTGCTCGATGTGCTCACGGATGGCGTCGAGAGTGGACGACGTCGGGGACAGGGCGTCCAGTTCCGCCCACGCTGCGTCGACGTTGCGCATGCGCGCCTGCACGTCGGCGAGTCCGTTCTCGATCGACGTCATCGACGGGCCGCGTAGATCGACCACGCTGGCGATGGCGCCCTCGATCGCAGACACGGCCTTCTCGACCTGGCGCAGCGGCTCCTCGCGATGACTCTTGGGAAGCGCTGCAGCCGCGATCAGCCGTTCATCGACGGCGAGCGCCTGCTCCTGGATGGACGACCGCACCAGCGCGAGGGCGGGATCGTCGAGCGACGCGTTGGCGGTCAAGGCAACCACCGCATCTCGCAGTCGACGGTGCATCCGAGCCTCCGGGGAGTGCGCGCCAGCCCACTCCTTCGGCGCGGAGGTCGCGACGCCGGGCACGATCTCGTTGGCATCGGAGAAGTCCTGAGCGTTTCGGAGCGCCACATAGGCACCCACCGCGACGATGCCGATCGCGATCAGCAGCAGATAGGTCATCGTGGCGTCTCCCCCGAGCCTCCGAACACGGCCACGAGTATGCCGATCACGATCAGCGCAGCGACGACGGCCATGGCGATCTTCACCTTGCTCCAGGGGCGCTGACCCTGCACCTCCCCCGTGATCCCGTTGATGAACACCTGGAACGGCTTCTGTTGGTAGATGACCGTGAGCAGCCAGATCGGCAACAAGAGGTGCTTGTAGCTGAGTTGGTCGTAGCGCACCGACTTCGACGAGATCTGCTGCTTGTCGCCACCGATGTCACGACGAATGGTCTGCTCGATCTCCGACTCCATCCGCTTCTGTGCGGGGCCGAAGCACTGCTCGACGTCGTGGTCATACGTCCGGCAGAGGTGGCCGGCGACGTATTCGGCGCTGAAGGCCTTTGCGTCACCCGTCGGCCAGGGCTCGAGCGCGTCGATCCGCCGACGCTCGAATCCTTCGTTGGCCAGCACCGGGAGGTCGTCGAAGTCGTCGCGGACGGTGCCCCATGCCGGCGTCCACCGGGTCCGGGTCTCGGTCCTGCGGTTCTCACCGCTCCCGACGGTGACGGTGTAGGTGTCGCCACGCTGACCGCGGTACTGGGTCGTGGTGAGCGCGTCGTAGGTGAAGTACGCGACGTACACGCTCGAGAACGAACCGGTGGTGCTGTACTTCTTGAACTCCTTCGGAGCGAACCAACGACTGCTGATCCAGTGATCGATGGCGGCCTTCGACGTCTTCTCGTCGATCTGGAACGGCAGGACGCCGTCGACGGGAAGGCGGGCGGGCGCATCGTGCACGTCGTCGCGTTGGATCGGCGTCGCGCAGTAGGGGCAGCGTGTCGCGGTCAGCGATCCGGTGAATGTCGTGTGCCCGCCGCAGTTCTGACAGACGACCTCCTTGTCGCCCGCGACACGGTCGTCGTCGCGTCCGATCGCACCACTTCGGAGCGCCTCGATGGCCGACCGGAAGTCCTGCTCCTCGACGAGGGTTCCCTCGCCCTCGACGATGTCCTGGACGTTGCCGCAGTGCGGGCACTTGAGCTGCTGCACTCCGATGTCGAACACCAGCTCGCCGCCGCACTGGAGGCACGGATACGTGCGGGTCTGCTCGGTCTGGTGGAGCAGCGCCCGGCGCCGGATCTCGTCGACCCCTTCGACGGTCGCGGAAGGACGGTCCACATCGGCCGGCAGCGGAGGCGGTGGGGGCGGGGGCGGAGACGCCGGGGACGGCGGCGGAGGCGGGTCTTCCGAGTCGGGCATCTGGTCAGGCGTCGTCTGCGGGGGGCGCTGGCGGCGGAGGCGGTGCGTCGCCGCCTGTCGTGGGCGGGGGCGGCGGGGAGGCGAAGATCGGCGCGAGGGCAGGAACAGCGCCGGCTTGCGCCCACTCGGCCATGCCCGTCGTCCACACCAGGGTGGCGGCGTTCATCTGCCCGCCAGCGACGCCGGCCTGCAGCTGTTGCATGTTGTAAGGACCCGTCGACTGCCCGTTGACCTCGACGTGATAGAGCGCCTGGCCAGGCAACGGTGGTGGTGCCGCTCCGGCAGCTGGTGCAGGCGCGCCCTGTTGTTGACCACCCATGGCGGTCCCGAACTGGTTGGCCATCTGGCCAGCCATCGCAATGCCCATGCCCATACCCATGGCATCGCCCATGACTCCCCCGCCGGGGTTCTCGGCCGCGGCGAGCATGGCGTCGGCCGCTCGCACCTGCTGGAGGCGATTGACGTCGCCGACGTTGTGGGCGTAGCCCCCGGCCTCGACACCGGCGGCGACGCCGCGTGTCATCGCCTGGGTGATCTCGTCCGGCAACGAGATGTTCATCGTGACCGACGTGATCTCGAGACCGAACTCGTCGTCGACGCGCTCCTGGACGAAGTCGCGGAGCTTCTCGGACAGCTCGACCTGGCGTCCCTGGAGATCGATCGCCCCGAGTCCGGTCTCCATGATCATGTCGGAGAAGGCCAAGGTGATGACGCGACGCAGCAGCTCGGTGATCTCTTCGGCCTCGACGGCTGAGTCGGTACCGATCACCTCGCGCAGGAAGACCTCGGGATCGGCGATACGCACGACGCAGAGGCCGTTGGCCCGCACCTGCACCATCTTGAAGTCGGGGTCGCGGACGGTGACCGGCTGCGGGGTCCCCCACCGGAGGTCGGTGACCTGACGGGTGTTGAGGAAGTACACCTCGGAGCGGAACGGGCTGTTGAAGCCGTGCTTCCAACCCTGGAGCGTGCCGAGGATCGGCAGGTTCTCGGACGTCAGCTCGTAGCTGCCAGGCTCGAAGACGTCGGCGATCTTGCCGCGATAGACGAACACCGCCTTCTGGCCCTCGCGGACGATCAGTTGGGCGCCGTTCTTGATCTCGTTCTGGTAGCGGGGAAACCGCCACGCCAACGTGGTCCGACTGTCATCGAGGAACTCGATGATGTCGACGAGTTCGCCCTTGAGCTTGTTGATCAGTCCCACTGCTCCGCCTCTCTGAGGATGTCCGCCCGATGTCTGTGCGGACTTCGGAGCGTATTGGATCGAGGCGTGGCACCGCGCCGCACGACAGCAGCTACGGTCCGAGAGGTCGCCCGTCGGGCGACGAGAAGGGAATGGATGACGAGAGCCTGGTCGGAGCTGGTCGATGACGCCGTGCAATGGCGTCAGCTGCTCCATCGCCAACCCGAGCTGACCTGGTCAGAACACCAGACGGCCCAGACGATCCGGCAGCGGCTCGACGCCCTGGGGATCGCGTGGCGCACCTGCGCCGGTACCGGCACCGTCGCCACCCTCGCACCAGAGGCCACCGGGCGACACGTCGCCCTCCGCGCCGACATGGACGCGATGCCCGTCGTCGAGGCGACCGGGCTGCCGCACGCCTCGGAGACCGACGGCGTGATGCACGCCTGTGGGCACGACGGCCACATGGCGACCCTCATGGCGACGACCGGGTGGTTGAGCGACCGGGAAACCGACCTTCCTGGGCCCGTCTCGCTGCTCTTCCAACCAGCGGAGGAGGGCGGCCACGGCGCACGGGAGATGATCGCCGACGGCGCGCTCGAGGGTGTCGACGTCATCTTCGGTTGGCACAACTGGCCGGCGATCCCGTTCGGCAAGGCGGTGTGTCCCGATGGGCCCGTGATGTCGGCCAACGGCACCTTCACGATCGACATCCAGGGCGCAGGGGGCCACGCCAGCCAACCCGAGGAGTGCCGAGATCCCGTGCTCGCTGCCGCAGCGATCACCGTCGCACTGCAACAGATCGTCGCCCGCCGAAGCGCACCGCAACGTGCCGTGGTCGTCGCCGTCACGTCGATCGACGCCCCGAGCGTCAGCGCCACGACCACGCCGGACACCGCACGGTTGGCCGGAAGCATCCGGGTGAGCGACACCGCGCAACGAGACGTCGTGTTCCGCTCGATCGCCGAGATCGTGACCGCCACTGCCACCGCCCACGGCGTCGAAGCGGTGG
>JBBSLH010000347.1:0-4421 GCA_038255425.1 Acidimicrobiales bacterium | reverse complement strand
TGCGGCGGCGAGATGGAGTGCGTCGTAGCCGCGCAATCCGTGTGACTGCGCAAGTGCCCCGGCGTCGTGCACCAGTTGCTCGGTGACCTCCACGTGGTCGATCTGGTCGACGGTTCGGTCGAGGTCGGCGACCGCCCGTCGAAGTTCCTGGGTGTCGAGCCTTCCCAGCCGGGCGGCCTGGGCCAGCGCTGCTCTCGCCTCCACGTAGAGCACCCGGGTGCTGACGACCCTGGACGCTGTGTCCCACAATCGGGCGCAGGTCGCCGACGAGGGTTCCTCCACGAGGAGCGGGACCACGGACGATGTGTCGAAGTACGCGATCACCGTCGTTGGTCGCGCACGAGGTCGCTTGCGGTGCCCCGAGCGGGCGCACGTCGACTCGATCGCTTCTGCTTCGACGCTCTCGCCGGGGTGACGAGGCCCTCGTCCACGAGACGGTCGAGGGGGCGAGGCTGATCGATCGGCACCAGTCGTGCGACGGCCTTCCCGTGGTCGGTGACCGTCACCTCCTCGCCGTCCCGGACCGCCCCCAGGTAGCGGCTGAGATGATCCCGTAGTTCCCGCACGCCGACCTCCATCTCTCCAGTATGGCGCTTTTCAACAGGAAACGATGGCGCTTTCATCGAGTCCGCCTCACGCAGCGGTAGCGGAGGAGTCGAGCGCTTCGAGCCGTGCTCGCTGATACGCGACGCTGGCATCGAGCGCGAGTGCCTCGTCACCGATTGTGAGACCGGCGATGAGTGGTAATCGGGCCAGCGCCGGGTCGATGGCGCCGAGACGACGGACTCGAGCCGTGAGGCCCCACCGCAAGGCCTCCTGCTTCGTCGACGCGAACTCGAGTCGGTCGGAGGACAGCTCGACGATGGTCCACAGCTCCGACTCGACGAGGAGCTCGCGCAGCCGCTCGGACGTGCCGGCGGCTCGGATCGACGTGGACGCTGCCACCGCTGCCGTCGTCGAGATCTCGCGCACCGTCGGCCACGTGAGCGTGCGACACCACAGCGTGGCGGCGGCGAGCAACACCCGCTGGAGGCTGGGTGGTGGCGACTCGATGCTCGCCGGATCGACGATGAAAAGGGGATCGGATCGGACGTCGGCGTCGTGGACGGCTTCCGACAGGTGCATGGACATGACGGACCTCGTAGGTCTCTCGCATCACATGGGGGAAGTGGGATCGACACTACGGACGCGGTCTGACAGGAACTCCCGGAACTCGACTCTCGGCAGGCGGTCAGCCTGTGAAGACGGCCAAGGCGTTGGTGGCGACGATCAGCACCAGCGCGCTGATGAGGCTGATGAGCATCGTGCGCGTCTGCGCACCGAACGCCTCGTGCACCTGGCGCTCGAACGTCGCGGTGAGACGGGCCTCCATCAACGCGAGGTCGTCCCTGACGAGCGCGAGGTCGTGCTTGGTGGCGAGGTTGTCGTGGTCGGTGCGCAGCATCTCGATGACGAGGTCGGTCCTGTCGGCGAACGCTTCGGCGAGAGCCTCATACGCGTCGTGCCGTTGCCGGTCGGTGAGTGCCATCACGCTACCTCCAGTCGTTGGTCGAGGCTGGCGACAAGGTCGTGGACGGCTTCCCACAGGTGCATGGACATGACGGACCTCGCAGGTCTCTCGCATCACATGGGGGAAGTGAGATCGACACTACGGACGCGGTCTGACAGGAACTCCCGCCGTCGCCGAACAGGTACCGATCAGACGTCGACGAGCTCCAGGGTGATCGTCACGACGTCGCCGTCGTCGATCCCTTCCGCCTTCCGCACCGCCTTCTTCACCGGGAGGATGTAGGCACCCCGCTTCGAGTCGGGGAACACCGACGTCGCCCACGTCGTCGCGCCGACCGAGACCCGCACCCGCACCGACCCGAACCCCCGCGACTCGTCCACCGTCCGGGCCTCGATGTCGTCGGACACGTCCTCGGGCACCGTCACGAAGAACCACACCGCCTCGCCCGCGTGCAGCCACAGCTCCGCGTCGAACTCGTACATCGACGTGACCGTACGCCGACGAGGTGGCCGGAACCGCTGAGGTGGGCGCGGTGGGATCCATGCGCCCAGGGAGTAGAGAGGGGGCATGGCAAACCTCACTGTTCTGTACACCAAGCCCGAGTCCGACGCCGAGGGGTTCCTCGCCGAGTACAAGGCGGACCACCTCCCGATCGCCGCCAAGTTCCCGAAGATGACGTCGCACACCACGACCGTGTTCAGCGGCACGCCCCGAGGGACCGACGCCCCGTACTACGTGATGTTCGTCGGCACCTGGGACTCGCCGGAGGACATGCAGTCGGCGATGAGCGACCCCAGCATCATGGAGGCGAGCAAGCACGCCATGGGCATGACCCAGAAGTACGGCAACAAGGCCGAGATGCTGATCGGCGACGACGCCTGACGGCAGTGCTCGTCAGCTGAGTGGCCGCAAGCGACGCCTGGTGGTCGACGTTTCCATTCCCTGGCTCCGGAGAATGCAGCTAGGCCGCTGAACCGTGGAACACCTCCTTCCGGTGCCACTCGACATGTGCCTCGTCGATCTTGGGGTGGCGAGGTTGGGGATCGCGCAAAGGTCGATCGTGGAGTTCGTGGCCGAGACGGTGTCCGGTCTCGGACGATGACACGAACGCATCGGCGACCTGGATGTGGTGGTCCGGAGTCAGGCCCAGGACACCGAGGTCGAGAAGCCGATGGTGCAGCGAGCAGAGGGCGACGCCGTTGGTCGGATCGTCTGGCCCATGCTGAGAGTGCCAACGAACATGCGCTGCTTCGAGGCCGACGGGTTGCTTCTTGAGCGCCCCATCCCACCCACACATTGCGCACGTGTAGGCGTACGCCCGAAGCGTGGCGTCCCGGAACGCGGGATCTCGTCGACGCCGGGAGATGACGAGGTCGACGCGCCCTCCACCGACGCCGTCCAGCTCGATTCCAACGGCACTCGCGATCGGCTCGACGTGTGAATCGGTGAAGTGCTCCTCAAGCAGGAGTCGGGCACTGTCGGTGATCACGCTCGGGTCGGATCGCAGCAGCTCGCGCACCTCCTCCCGAAATGCTCCGACCGCGCTGGCGGCTCGGAGTCGACCGCGGCCATCCGACAGCTCTTCATCGGCGTTGGTGCCGTGCCGGTCCCACAATGACGACTCGAGGTGGAAGAACGGCATCGCCGCTCGGCCGAGGTCGCGTCGGGTCGGCGTGCCGAACTCGGCGAGAAGGTCGTCGACCGGCGCTTCGATCTCGTCGTATCCAAACGGACCGAAATGTCCTTCCTGCGCCCGGGCGAGCAGCCACAGGAGGAGCAGCGGCTTGTGCGGGTGTCGTCCGCCCTGGTCGGTCGCCGCCATCCGCAACGACTGCAGTTGCTCGAGGAAGTCCTGTCGATCCACCGGCGGTTGAGTGTACGGAGCGCAGTGCGCCGCCTGCTCTTATTGGAGCCAGGTCCAGATGGACAGCGCAGCCACCGCGAAGAGAAGTGCGCTGGCGCACAGAAGCGCTCCCCGGACGAACCGCTGGAGGGGGTAGGGACGCCGGTCCGCTACGGAGCCCGTCACCAACGCCACCAGCGCAGCTCCAACAAGGGCGAAGACTCCCAGGCGTCCGATCGTTGCGAACGCGAGGAAGCCGGCGAGCGCGCCGAGTGGAAACTGCGCGAGATCGAACGCCAGCTGCTCCATTGAGCGCGGCGGCGGTCCGTTCCTCTCGATCTCGAACTGGTCGCGACGTTCGACCGTGTCAGCCAACGCAGACCACGCGTCGACGACCCGCTCCGCGTCCAAGCCGCCCGCCGGAAGATCCGCCACCCATTCGCTGAGTCGGTGACCGGAGAGGACCGTGACGCCGTTGACCACTCGTGTCTCGAACTCCTCGTACGACGGCCAGAGCACGACGACCGCATGCGTCGGAGTCCCTGTCTGCTTGGCCCGGACCAGGCCGCGAACGGGAATCTCGTTTCGCCGGACTTGCTCGACCGCAGCGTCGATGCGGCTCTGCTGGCTGGTCTCCATCCAGTCGGTGGCGCCGCCCTTCGTCTCGATGACGATGACACCCGGCGGGCCGATCAGCACGTGGTCGACGTCGGAGTACCGCTTGAGGTGCAGCCGGTTGATGAGACGCCACTCCCTAGTGCGAACGAGGCTTCGAAGTTGCTGGGTAGTCCACTTCTCGCCGAGCTCTCCCAGGTGCAGGTAGCCGACACCACTGAGCTGCCGGACGAGGAGCACCCCGAGCCAGAACACCGTCGCCGTGAGGACCCCCGCAGCGAACGCACGGGTGCGCTCTGGCAGGAACAGCGTGAAGGGAAGCGTGGCCGCGAGCAGTCCCACCAAGAACACAGGGAGGTAGGGGTTCGCTCGCAGGAACTCGTACTGCTTCCTGGCTGCCGATTCTCTCGACCAGGAACCTGCCCGACTCTCGCTCGCAAGCTTCCGAATCCG
>JBBSLH010000346.1:0-4434 GCA_038255425.1 Acidimicrobiales bacterium | reverse complement strand
TGACCTCGCCACTGCTGCCGGCGTGAGCAAGCCCGTGCTCTACGACGAGTTCGGCGGCAAGCTCGGCATCGCCGATGCGATCGCGTTGGTGCTGGCGGAGGACCTGGAGCTCACCGTCACCGACGAGATGTCGGCCGTCGACGGCTTCGACGTCGACGCGATCATCGGCGCCGCCGTCGACAGCCTCATCAGCATCATCGTCAGAGAACCCGAGTTGTACGCATTCCTGGTCCGGTCGATCCGGGTCAGCGATCGCGGGTTTCTCGACAACGCACTCGTGCGAGTCGTGCGCGACCGGGCCACGCTGATCGTGGGACTCGTCGCCCCCACCGCACCGGCCGAGCACGTCGCTGTGCTGACCGACGGCCTGTTCGGGTTCGTCTTCGCCGCGGTCGAGTCGTGGCAGGAGACCCGAGAACCCGAGCGCGACGAACTCGTGCGCGCACTGTCGACCGTGATCCGCCGCGGCGTCCAGGCCGTGGCCGACGAACTGAGCCCCTGATCCAGCGATGGGCGTGACGATGGCCGTGATCGCCCCCGACAGCGCCGACGCGGTGTGGGCGATGCAGCAGTACTTCGACGAGATCGACGAACGATTCGAGCAGGGGTTCGACCCCGGTGACGCGCTCACGACCGGTCTCGGATCGATGTCGCCTCCCGCTGGCGCGTTCGTCATCGCCCATTCCGCCGATGGCGCAGTCGTCGGCTGCGGCGGGGTGCAGACGATCGGGCCGGGCATCGGCGAGATCAAGCGCATGTGGGTGGCGTCGTCGGTCCGTGGTCAAGGTCTGGGCCGGAAGCTGCTCGAACGCCTGGAGCTCGAGACGACACGCCTGGGACACCGCACGATCCGCCTCGACACCAACAGCCAGCTCCCCGAGGCCATCGCCATGTACCGAGCCGCCGGGTACGTCGAGATCGAGCGCTACAACGACAACCCGTATCCCGATCACTTCTTCGAGAAGCGCCTCGCCGTCGACATCTGACGCCGGGTCGTAGGGTCCAGCGATGGATCTGAACGACAGGACCGTCATCATCACCGGGGCCGGTTCGGGCATCGGGTGGATTGCCTGCGAGGTCTTCGCCGCCGCAGGAGCGACAGTCGTCGCCACCGACATCCACCAGGAGCCGGCGGAGGCTGCGGCCGACGCCGTCGGTGGGATCGCCGTAGCGGGCGACGTGTCCGACCCCGAGGTCTGGGACGAGCTGGTCGAGGCTGCCGGCGATCGGCTCGGTGCCGTGTATCTCAACGCCGGGCTCTACGGCCACAACGGCCCGATCGACCAGTTGCCCATCGACGTCTACCAGCGCACCGTCGGTGCCAACATCGGCGGCGTCGTGCTGGGAACCCGGGCCTGCGTCCCCGCGCTCCGGTCCAACGGCGGCGGTGCGATCGTCGTGACCGCGTCGGTCGCCGGCATCGTGGCGTTCGACGGAAACCCGCTCTACACGCTCACCAAACAGGCGGTGGCGGGGTTCGTGCGAGCGATGGCGCCGAGCCTCGTACCGGACGGCATCTCGATCGATGCCGTGTGCCCGGGCATCGTCGACACGCCGATGACCACCGAGGCGCTGGGCGGCGCGTCGGCCGACGAACTCGGAATCGGCCTCATCGATCCGACCGAGATCGCTCGGACCGCGCTCGATCTGGCGACGAGCGACGGAACCGGCCGATGCCGCGCCGTCCGCGGGACCGGTGGCCCACCGGTCGACTGGCGCTTCCCGGAGTGGGTCGATCTCGCCAAGGCCTGATCGTCACCGCGTAGCGTCACCCGCATGACCGTCCCCGAGATCACGGCCGACCTACGCGACGAGCAGGAGGCGCTGGACCGCGTCGTCGCCACGCTGTCCGACGAGCAGTGGGCGCTCGCCACCCCGAGCCCGGGTTGGGCCGTTGCCGATCAGATCGCACACCTCACCTACTTCGACGACACCGCAGCGACAGCGATCGAGGACCCAGATCGGTTCCACGAGAGCAACGCCGAACTCCTGCAGGGCATCATCAGCGGCGACGTAGACATGGACGAGGTGACGTTGTCCTGGAGTCGAGAACACGCGCCCACCGAGCTGCTGGCCAAGTGGCGCGCCAATCGAGCGCGGCTGTTGACCGCCGCCGAGTCGCTGGCCGAGGACACTCGCGTCGCCTGGTACGGCCCTTCGATGGGAGCCAAGTCGTTCCTCACCGCTCGACTCATGGAGGCATGGGCGCACGGCCAGGACATCGTCGACACCGTCGGCGCAGCGCGCATCGCGACCGACCGGCTCCGCCACATCGCGCAGCTCGGCGTGATCACCCGGAAGTGGTCCTACATCAATCGAGGACTCGATGCACCGAACGACTCGATACTCGTGGAACTCACTGCCCCGTCGGGGTCGACATGGCGCTGGAATGACGACGCGACCGGCGGCGCGGTCCGTGGCCCGGCCGAGGACTTCTGCTTGGTGGTGACGCAACGCCGACACGTCGACGACACGTCGTTGACGACCGAGGGCGATGCTGCCCGCGACTGGATGACCAAGGCCCAAGCCTTCGCCGGCGGCGCCACCGACGGCCCGACGCCGCGGTAGCCGGTCAGCACGGAGTCGCTACGACTCGCGGAGCTCTCGTTTGAGGACCTTGCCGGTCGCGTTGCGCGGAAGCTCGTCGAGGAACGTGACCGACCGTGGCACTTTGAAGTTGGCGAGGTTCGCCTTCACATGCGCCTTGACGTCGTCGACCGTGACGCTCCCTGGGGCCTGCGCCACGACGAATGCGGCCAGTCGCTTGCCGAACTCCTCGTCGTCGACACCGACGACCGCGACCTCGGTCACCCCGTCGAGGTCGGCCAGGAGATCCTCGACTTCGCGCGGATAGAGGTTCTCGCCGCCCGACACGATCATGTCGTCGTCGCGACCGCCGACGTAGAGACGGCCGTCGGCGTCCCATGACCCGAGGTCGCCACTCGACAGGAGTCCGTCGATCGACGCCTTCGTCTGCCCACCGGTGTAGCCATCGAAGCGGAGTGAACTCCCGACGAAGATCCGTCCGTCGACCCCGGGCTCGGTGATCACCTGGTCTTCGTCGTCGTAGAGGCGCACGTCGACACCGGCGAGCGGTTTGCCCGCTGTACCTGGCGCGGCCCGCATGTCCTCGGGCGTCGCCAGGGTTGCGGCAGCGACCTCGGTCGATCCGTACATGTTGTAGAGGTTGTCGCCGAAGCGATCCATCCAGCGGATCGCCAACGATCCGGGGAGCGCGGCGCCGGAGCACATCACTGCTTCGAGCGACGACGTGTCGATCCCGGCCGTCTCGTCGTCGGAAAGATCGATCATGCGTTGGAGCATCACCGGGACGGCGGTCATCGCGTTCGCCCGATGTTCGGTGATCAGTTCGAGCGTCCGCCGAGGATCGAAGCGACGGCTGAGCACCGCGGTCTGGGACAACTGCGCCGACAGGAGCAGTGCGGCATTGCCGAGCGAGTGGAACGCCGGTGCCGGGATGACGTGGACGTGACCGACGCGGTACGGCACCCGCTGGAAGAGCGCACTGGTGGCGACGAGGTCGGTGACTCCGATGTTGCTCCGGGACGCACCCTTCGGCGTGCCCGTGGTCCCCGACGTGAGGATCACCTGACGCCCCTGCTTCGCCGGTGGATCCGGGCGAAGCCCGACCACGCCGTCGATCAGGTCCGGAACCGAGTCGGCGGACCCGAGGCCGTCAGGGCCATCGGCGACGATCCGCGCCAGGGCCGGCGCATGGGTGGCGACGGCTTCGGAGAACTCGTCGTCGTGCAGCAAGAGAACGCCACCCTCACGCTGCATCACGTCGGCCAACTGGGGTCCGGCGAAGCCCGTGTTCATGTAGAGGACAGTGGCGCCCAACTTGTTGAGCGCGGTGGTGCAGATCGCGAACCACCGACTGTTGCGGGCGAGGAGCCCGACCGCCGTCTCGGGGCCGATCTTTCGGCCGGCAAGGACGACGGCAAGGCGGTTCGAGAGATCGTCGATCTCCTCGAACGTCAGCGACCCCTCGTCGTCGATGATCCCGACCGCATACGGAGAGCGGCGGGCGCTGGCGACATAGCCAGACGCAAGGGTCGGCCCCCACGAACGGACGGCCTGTGCAGCGGTGAGCGCGACCCGGGGCCGGAGCAGACCGGTCTCGCCCATCGCCCAGAGCGCCTCGGCGTTCAGCTTGATCCGTTCGAGAACGCCCAGCGGGGAGAGGTCCATGGCGGCCGATCGTACGGCGGGCTGGCGGATTCAGGCCATCGAGAGCAACGCGAGGAACGACTTCGCCCAGGCGGCGAGGTCGTTGCTCTCGACCTGCGAGCGCATCGCGATCATCCGCTTGGTCTCCTCGTCCTCACCCATGGCGACCGCTGCCTCGATCTGGTCCTTGAGACCCTCGGTGTCGTACGGGTTGACGAGGAACGAGTCGGTGAGCTCCTCGGC
>JBBSLH010000345.1:0-4450 GCA_038255425.1 Acidimicrobiales bacterium | reverse complement strand
GCGCGGTGGCTGCGGTGACGATCTGGCCGTCGGCTTGGAGGGCGAGCACTTCGGCGACGGTCGCTTCCCATTCGGCGGCGATCTGGTCCCATGCCCGGGCCCAGGCCCTCACCAGCGAACGGGTTTCAGTGTCGACGACGTCGGCGAGCGTGACTTGCAGGTCGGTGAGGATCCGCAGCGTCTCGTCGTTGATGGTCACTTCAGTGCGTCGGCGGGGTCCTGCCCGGACCGGAACGCGTCGACCAGGCCCTGGCCGAGGTTCCCGCGCTCGGCCTTCCACTCGTCCTCGTCGAAGTTGGCGAGATGCTCGTCGACATCGTTGACGCCCAGAGCGAGGAGCAGTAGACGCAGGATCAACGCTGGCGCGGGCAGTTCCGTTTCCGATGCCAGCACGATCGCCTCGATCATCTCCTTCGGATCGGACTCGAGGATCGGCGGGAACGACACGTCGACCGTGCGACGTTGGGCCCCCGTTCGGTCACCGTCGTCAGGCAGCTCGACGATCACGCGGTCACCGTCGATGCGCACATCGCCCGACAAGGCACCGCCGGGTGCTCGGACAGCCCAATCGATCTGGTAGCCGGTGAGGTCCTGGACGATCTCGGTCCACGTCTGCTGCCGGTCGAGCATCGCGAGCTCGGTCGGACGATCCAACGTCTTCGCCGTGGCCAGGTTCCCCATGTCCGGGTCACCCATGAGCAGCGTGTACGGAATGTCCAACGCAGCGGCGACCATCTTCGCGAGCCACACGCCGTCAGCGGAGTCGATGGTGGCGTCCGTCTTCGGGATCGCCTCGAGCTTCACGTCCTCGCGGCCAACGAACGCGGCGCCCGCAGTCGGTGACGGGTTCCGGTCGATCGGCGCCGACCCGGTCACTGTCGTGCCGAGCTTCGCCGCAGCGGCACCCGGGTTCTTCTTCACGGTCTGACGCCACGCGAACCGCGACAACGACCGGACGATCGTCGCCCAGTCCTCGAGGAACAGCTTGTACGCCTTCGCCCAGTCGAGGGCTGCGTACGTTTCAGGGAGCCCGAAGCGCATGCCCTCCAAGCCGCCGACCTTGGCGTGGTAGACGACGCCGTCGTTCCAGCGGACCTGGATACCGTCGATCGACTCCGGACGAGCTTGCGGTTCGTGCCGCCACGCCGGATACCAGGCCTCGCGGGAGATGGTGCGCATCTGGGTTGATGCGCCACCGTTCGTCCACTGCCGTTCGGTCCAGCGGCGCAGATAGAACCAGGGTTCGAGCCGGTCGTTCGGGTTGACGATCACGTCACGGATCTCGTCGACGTCGACGCTGCGAAGCGACACGGCCCCGGTGAGCCGGTTCGGGAACAACATGAACACGACGTTCCCGTCGTGGGTGAGTGTCCGGTCCTTGCGCATGCGTGCCTGATGGCCGAACAGTTCGGCCCGGTTGCCGGGGTCGTCGATGAACGGGCGGATCGCGAGGTCGTTGACCTGTTCGTCCGTGCCGGTGATTTCGACGCCTTGACCGAACACGTACTGGGCCTTGATCCCGACGCCACGCTTGATCAGCGGGTTCTTGAGGGAGTTGAGACGGGACAGAGCGATGATCCGGTCGAGACCTGAGCGGGAGAACTCCCACTCGGATTCCATCGACAGGCGAGCCCAGCCTTGGTCTTCGATCGCGAGTTCGAGTTCGGCGAGCCGCTCGGTGATGTAGGTGTTCTGGGCGATCTCCTGGCGGAGCTGTTCCTCGAGCTGCTCCGGCGCATCAGTGGGCATCACAGAGCACCTCCTCGAGGTCAGTAGGGCGAGATGTCGACGGGCTCGTACAGCTCGTGGATCCCTTCTTCGGGGATGACGGGCGGCACGTAGTAGGCGAGCAGCAGGGCGTCTGCACCGTCGGGGGAACGACCGAGGCGCTTGCGCGTATCGACTTTCGGTTCGACCTTGACGCGGCCAGCTGAGTCGAGCGTGTACTTCGGGGCGGTCAGCTGAGCGATCGTGTCGTCATCGACAGCGGCCAAGTCCCATGCGCGATGTTCGGACTGTTCGCGGCCGATCTCCCACCACACCTGATCACGAAGCTTCGGGAATCGGGACGGATCGGTTGATCGTTCGCCAACGTTCACGGCATGAACCGTGGCGGCATGGGTGCCTTCGGTGCCGAGCTCGACGAGGCGGCCCCACACTCCCCAACCCCAGCCGATCACGTCGATCTTCACGGACAGGGCGCCGGTGAGGTTGATGACTTGGACGATGAGGCCGGTCACTTCCATCGGGTCACGGGACCGGTTGTGCCAGATACGTCCGGCAACTGGGCCGATGCGTTCCTGGATCACGGTCTCATCACCGCCGGCCCCGATGTCGACGCCGAGTTCGATGTCGGCAGCCTCCGTGTCGAACGGGTCTTCGAGGTCGCGGCATGCTTCGGCCCACGACAACGGGACCACGGTGTCTTCGGCGTTCTCGGGGAACACGCCAAGGACCTTCGACTGATACAGCGGCGAAGACCCACCCCAGCGTTTGAGTGCGTCCTCAGCCCATGACCTCGAGGGCAGGAGCGGCAGCAGGTCGGCGGGTACGGCTTCGCCGGTGAAGGCGGGCGTGTCGAATGTCGAGACGCCGATGACGTGCCAGTCAGATCCGGGGCGACACGCTGTCGAGAACTCGGAGGCGGGGTCGTCGGGGTTCCCGATGGCGAGGATCCGGCAGTCGTCGTTCGTGGTGATCGCTTCGGCTGCTGTCCACAGCTGTGTGGGGACACCGCATGCTTCGTCGATGATGACGAGCACGTATCGGCGGTGGATGCCTTGGAAGCCGTGTTCGTCGTGGTCGGCGGGCTTGCGGCCGAAGCCGACGAGGATGTCGCCGATCTTCCACTCGTCGTCGAGGGTGACTCTGCCGGGGAGGTCGCCACGTCGATGTCCGGCGCGGATCTCTTCCCAGAGGACGGCGTGGACCTGCTTGTAGGTGGGGGCCGTGGAGACGACGATCGCTTGGCCGGGTGGGTGGGTGTCGATCCACCAGGAGGCGACCTGGGCGGCGGTGAAGCTTTTTCCGATGCCGTGGCTGGAGCGGACGGCGGTGCGTCGATGCTCGACGATCGAGTCCATGATCTCGCGTTGCTTGGACCAGAGGAACCCGCCGAGCTTGTCGGTGACCCAGGCGTCTGGGTTGGTGAGGTGGTGGCGGTTCTCGGGGACGAGGTGTCGGCGGACGTCGACGGCGAGACTCATGAGGCTGCGACGGTGATGGCTGGTGGTGATTTGCCGTCGAGGACGGGGAGCCAGCGGTCGAGGGCGGTCAGGGTCGATTCGTCGTCGACCTGATGTCCGAGTTCGGTGAGTACGCCTTGGATGACGGTGGCGACGAGGAGGGCTCGGGCGTCGTCGAGGCGTGCTTTGCGTTCTTCGTAGCCGAGGCGCACCCAGTCGGACAGGTACTTCTGGCAGCGGTCCATGGCTCGTTCGAAGAGGGCGACTCGGGCGTCGAGGTTCTCTGCGTTCTTGTCGTCGGTGAACCGGTACTGGTCTCGGAGTTCGGCGACGATGTTGGCGAGGTGGCTTTTCCAGGCGACTGCTTCGGCGGCGAGTTCGGCGAGGGCGTCGAGGGGGTTGTCGACGGGGGTGACGATGACGTCGGCGATGGTGCGGGCGGCTACGGCTTCGGCGAGTCGTCGGGTGGCGGCGGTTTGGGCTTGGGGTGATTTTCCGCCGTGCATGCGGCAGACGCGTTGGCCGGCCATGGGTGGTTGGCGGCAGGGGTTCCCGGCGCGGGTGTGAGCTTTGCAGCGTGGGTGTGGTTGGCCGCAGCGGTCGCAGTCGTTGGGGCTCACGTGGGCCTCCTGAACGACGGGCGGTTCGGGGCGCACGTGTTGAACCTGTGCGGGAGTGAATCACATGGTTGTGGTTTGGTCAAGTATTTGCTGGTCAGGGGCTTGCGAATTCCGGATCCCTGATTGGTGGTGGTGTTGGTCATGATGCTTCGGGGTGGGCTGCTCGCCAGCCGAGTGGGTGGCCGATGTGGTGGAGGTGGCAGGCGACGCATTTGTAGGCGTGGATGGGTTCGCCGGTTTCGTGGCGGGCGATCGCGGCGCGGTTCTTCGCGACTTTGCGGGACGTGTAGCCCTGTTTCCCGCAGGCGGTCTGGGTGATGATCTTGGTGCGGCCACGGACCACTCCGTCACCGTCACGGACCCGACGAGACCTCACGACACCGACTCCGGCGGTGCGGCTCTCATGCTGCGCCTCGTCGGTTCATGCCGTACGGCCAGCGGCCCACCCGGTCGTGATGCCGCACATCAGCCTCGACCGGGAGCTGCCCGCCCTCCGACCCGGCATCCGCGGTGCGCTCCACTGCCCGATAGCAGTCATCACACAACCCGACCGGCTTCCCGAGACGCCCACCGACCGTCGTCCCACCCGACGCGCCGTGCTGCACCGGTGGCCGGTTCACCTCACGCCACCGCGCGCACCGGCAG
>JBBSLH010000344.1:0-4459 GCA_038255425.1 Acidimicrobiales bacterium | reverse complement strand
TGCGGTCAAGAGACGAGTCTCCCGCTCGCGGTGCGGCCGCGCCGAATGGGGCTGGGTCGCTCAGCTCTGGGAGACGGCCTCGAGCGGCTCGGAGTCGCGGCGGACCCGGTCCACCGCGCGTCGCAGTTCGGTCACCTGGTTGTCGATGCGCCGGAGGCGGCCATCGGCATCCTCCTGCGCCGATGCGACCGCTTGGAGAATGCGGCCCGTGTCGCTCTGGAATCGTCCGGTGATGCGGTCGAGCCCTGCTTCGACGCTGCTCCGGAGGGCCAACGGCTCGTCTGCGCCCTTGAGTTCGTTGCGGAGTTCGCGCATGGCGCCCCCCATGCGTTCGGCGAGCTGTTCGAGGATCCGATCGAGGTCGCGGCGGAGCTGTTGGGGCTCTTCGGAGGCGACGATGAGGGCGGCGTTGAGTTGGGACACGTTCGCGGCGAGGCTGTCGGCCAGGACCCGCTGATCGTCGATCTTGGCGCGCAGCGCCTCGCTGTTGGTGTCGACGCGACGTGCGAGGCGCAGCTCGGCCTCGTGGAGGGACTCGTCGGCCCGGACCGAGTCGATGGCGGACTGGAGGGCGTCGAGCCGTCCGGAAAGCTGGTCGAGCGACTCGGAACGAGCCATCTCGGATCGCGCACCTGCGAGGTCGTCGGCAACTCGATCGATCGCCGCAGCCATCCGGTCGCTGTCACCGGAGTCCTCGAGTCGGCGGTCGATGCCGTCGAGTGCGTCGAGCACCGGGGTGAGGTCGGTTCGGGCTGCGGACAGGTCCGGGGTCGTGTCGATCTCGGACACGGCCCGCACGACTCGCTCCGTCGAGTTACGGGACTCGGTGATGCTCTCCGCCATCGACTCGAGGATCTCCGTCAGGGTCTGTCGGACCGGCATCAGGTCGACCTGGGACGCAGAGACCGCCGCCCGGACGGCGTTGATGTCTTGACGCATGGGCTCGACGTCGAACTCGATCTCGCCGACCTCGGTGCGAAGCGCGTCGATGGCGTCGTGCACTGGCCCGAGGTCGACGGTCGGAAGATCGCGGTGCACTGCCTCGACCGCCCGGGTCACCGGGTCGAGGTCGAGGACGGGAAGTGACTTCCGGACACCCTCGATCTGGTCATGGATCGCCTGCAGGTCGAGCGTCGCCACGGCATCGCGGAGTGCAGCGAGATCGTCCCGGACGGGGCCGACGTCGGTGGCCGGTGGGATGGTGGCCGCGAGGTCGGTGATCGCCTGGTGGAGGGGAGCGAGGTCGGTCTCCTGCGGCATGGCAGCTCGGAGGTCGGCGATTGCCTCCTCGACGGGTGCAAGGTCGGTGGCCGGCGTCAGGTTGGCATTGACGTCGGCGATTGCGTCGCGGAGCGGGCCGAGGTCGGTGGCGGCGGGGATGGTGGCTGCGAGGTCGGCGATGGCGTCGTGGAGTGGGGTGAGGTCGGTTTCCTGTGGGATGCGGTGGCCGACCGCCTCGATCGCCTCGTGGACGGCGGCGAGGTCGGTCGCCGGCGGGATGGTGGCGCTGAGGTCGGTGATCGCCTGGTGCAGAGGAGCGAGGTCGGTGGCGGCGGGGATGGTGGCTGCCAGGTCGGTGATGGCGTCGTGCACGCCCGAGAGGTCGGTCGCCGGCGGAATGGCGACGCGGAGATCAGCGATGGCTTGCTCGACGGGTGCGAGATCGGTCGCGGGCGGGATCGAGGATGCCAGCGCTGCGATGGCGTCCTGGACCGGCTCGAGGTCCAGCGTCGGCATCGCAGCGGTGAGCTCGTTGATACGTGCTTCGAGTGGCTCGACATCGAACTTCGGGACGGTCTCGCGCAGCCGGATGACGGCGTCGAGGACCGGCTCGAGGTCGATCGGCTCGGACGCCAAGGCGGTCGACAGGTGCTCGACCGACGCCCGAGCATCGTCTCGGCTGTCCTGCACGGCACGTTCGAGTTGCGAGATCGCGGACTGAACGTCGGCCAGTTCGCTGTTGTGGGCGATTCGACCGTCTTCGAACTGCGCCACGATCGGGGCGATGTCGACCCGGTTCTCGACGCTGGTCTCCCTGATCGAGTCGACGATCTGCGTTCGCAGGGTCTTCATGGCTTCGATGAGCGCGTTGAGGTCCGGCTGTGTCTCGTCGTAGTGGGCGCGCAGGTCCTCGACCGAACGGACGACCGGGCCCAGGTCGACTTCGGGCTGCTCCATGGCGGCCACAGCGTCGATTGCGGTCCGGAGTTCGGATGCGGTCCGCTCGGTCGCTTCGAGCTGCACGGCGCTCGCATCGACGACCGCGGCGATCCCTGATCGCAGCGGCGACAGGTCCATCAGTTGCCGGAGGTCGTCGAATCGGTGATCGAGCCCGGACAGGTCGGTGCGATCGAAGATCGAGTCGAGCTGGGACTGGATGGGCTGCAGGTCGACCCTGCTGTCGGCCAGGTGCGTCCGGAGGTCGGCGATCGCCGCCGTCACCAGCGAGAGATCGAGCGGCTGGGCGCGGCCGTCCGCCACCTGCGCGAACAGCGCGTCGATACGCGTGGCCACCGGTTCGAGATCGACGCGGTTCTCGTCGACGCGATCGGCGATGACCTCGATGGCGGCGAGGGTGTTCGCGGCCGCGGTCCGTCCGGCGTCGATCTGGTGCGAGAGCGCGTCGACGACCTCGGCCAGCGCGGTCTGCATCGGCATGAGGTCGACACCCGGCGTCGCGGCCAAGTCGTCGATCCGCTGGTGGAGCCCGACGATGCTGCTGGTGACGCCGGAGAGATCGACGGGTTGGGGTTGGTTGGCGTCGATCTGTTCGGTGAGGGCGGCAAGGGTGTGTTCGATGCCTGTGAGGTCGGTGGTGGGGATGTTGGCGACGGTGGCGAGGAGGGTGTCGAGGCGGGTGGCGAGGGGGAGGAGGTCGGTTGGTGGAGTGGCGTCGACCTGGTCGCGGAGTGCGTCGATGGCGTCGGTGATGGGGGTGAGGTCGACGGGTTGGGGTTGGTTGGCGTCGATCTGTCCGGCGAGCGTCGTGAGGGAGTGTTCGACGCCGGTGAGATCGGTCCGAGGCGCGGCGTGGAGCTGATCGCTCAGCGCGGTGATCGCATCGGTGACCGGGCCGAGGTCGACCGCTGGAGGCGTGGAGCTCGTGATGTGATCGATGACAGCCGCCAGCCGTTCCTCGACGCCCGTGAGATCGGTGGGTCGATGTCGGTTGTCGTCGACCTTTGTCGCGATGTTGTCGAGGCGGTCGACGATCGGGACGAGGTCGGCGGCCGGCGTTGCGTCGATCTGGGCGTGCAGCGCGGCGATGGCGTCGGTGACGGGACCGAGGTCGGTCGTGGGCGCCCAGGCGAGCGTCGAGGCGAGACGGTCGATGCGCTCGGTCAGCGGCGTGAGGTCGACCGGATCGGAACCAGCGGCAGCCGCGCCGATCTCGGTGCGGAGTGCGGCGAGGTCGTCTCGGAGCGATCGGCGTTCGGCTTCTGCGTGCTCGGACTCGGCAGCGACGGCATCGAGAACGTCGGCCAGTGCGCTCGACACCGGTCCGAGGTCCACGGTCTCGACGGGATCCTGCTCTCGTGCGCGAAGCAGCTGCTCCAGTGACTGCAGTCGAGCCAAGACGGGATCGTCGTCGTGGCGTTCGTGGAGCGCACGTCTGACCTCGTCGGCCAGCAGGTCGATGGTGTGCGCAGTCGATCGGACTCGCCCGATCTCGGTCCCGAGGTCTTCCTCGAGGCCCGCCATGCGTTCCTCGAAGCCGACGAGGCGCTCGGCGATCCGGTCGCCGATGGCCCGCCCGATCGCGTCGGCGTCGTCCGCCCGGTCCTGCTCAGTGTTGCTCATGCCCTACCCCCGGCCCTCGTCCCGATCTCGTGTCAGGATTCGTCCCATCGGCCGAAATCTCCTGCTCACGACCCTTCGGAGAGAGTTGTCGGCGATACGGAGCGTGCCCTTAAGGCGTTCGCGTCGTCCGGCTAGATTCGACCCCCATGTCGACGCTGCCGGAGACGATCAACGAGTTGTGGACCAGGCGTGACGAGCTCACGCCGGCCGACACCGATGCCATGGCGTCGGTGCGCGAGGCCATCGACCTGCTCGATTCGGGCGAGGCCCGGGTGGCCGAGGTCGGCGACGACGGTGTCACTGTCAACGAATGGCTCAAGCACGCCATCTTGTTGCTGTTCCGGCTGTCGGCGATGGAGACGGTCGAGCTCGGACCGTTCGAGTACGCCGACAAGATCCCGCTCAAGTCCGACTATCAGGCAGCCGGCGTCCGCGTCGTGCCTGGCGCCTCGGCCCGGTGGGGGAGCCACCTGGCCAAGGGCGTCGTGATGATGCCGTCATACGTCAACATCGGCGCCTACGTGGGCGAGAACACGATGGTCGACACGTGGGCGACGGTGGGGTCCTGTGCGCAGATCGGCAAGAACGTGCACCTCTCGGGTGGCGTGGGGATCGGCGGCGTCCTCGAACCGGCCAACGCCGTTCCGGTCGTGATCGG
>JBBSLH010000343.1:0-4468 GCA_038255425.1 Acidimicrobiales bacterium | reverse complement strand
CGCCTTGAGATAGGCGATCTGATAGGCGATGAACCCGTAGCCGTAGGAGTGGCTCTTGTTGAACGCGTAGTCGGCGAAGGGCTCGATGATGTCGAACCAGGCCTTGCCCAACTCGCGGCCGTAGCCACTCGCCTCGCATCCGGCCTCGAACTTCTCGCGCTCCATGCGGATGAGCTCTCGCACCTTCTTGCCGCAGGCCTTGCGGAGGTTGTCGGCGTCGGCCAGCGAGAAACCCGCGAACTTCTGCGCGATCCGCATCACGGACTCCTGATAGATCATCAGGCCGTAGGTGGAGCCGAGGATCTCCTCCGCGTCTTCGTGCAGGTAGACGATCTCCTGCCGACCGTTCTTGCGGTCGGCGTAGTCGTTGTGCATGTTGGCCGCCATCGGGCCAGGCCGATACAGCGCCACGAGGGCGGCGACGTCCTCGAACTCGGTGGGCGCAAGTGAACGCATGAGCGCACGCATCGGCGGGGACTCGAGTTGGAACACGCCGACGGTCTTGCCGGCTCGCAGGAGCTCGTACGTCGGTTCGTCGAACAGATCGACGTTGTCGATGTCGAGATCGACGCCCCGGATCTCGGAGATCAGCACGAGTGCGTCGGAGATGATGTCGAGGTTCCGCAGGCCGAGGAAGTCCATCTTCAGCAGGCCGAGGTCCTCGACGCCGTGCATCTCGTACTGCGTGACGACCGGCGCCTCCTCGAGCGGCTTGCCCGGCTCGGGCTTTCGCTGGATGGGCAGATAGGTGGTGAGGGGCTCCTTGGTGATCACCACCGCAGCGGCGTGGATGCCGTCGGAGCGTCGGAGACCCTCGAGGCCCTTCGCGACGTCGATGACCTCCTTCGAGATCGGATCGGCGTCGTACATCTCGCGGATCTCGGTGGCCATCTTGTAGCCGTCGGCGTACTTCGGATGTTCCTCGAAGCACGCGTACAGCGGCGTGTCACGGCCCATGATCAACGGTGGCACTGCCTTCGCGAGACGATCGCCCACGCCGTAGTCGTGACCGAGCACTCGCGCCGCGTCGCGCACCGCCTGACGCGCCTTGATGGTGCCGAACGTGATGATCTGCGCCACGTTCTCGCGCCCGTACCGCTCGGCGCAGTACCGGATCATCTCGTCCCGGTAGCGGGTGTCGAAGTCCATGTCGATGTCGGGCATCGAGACGCGGCTGGGGTTGAGGAATCGTTCGAAGAGCAGGTCGTACTCGATGGGATCGAGGTCCGTGATCCACAGCGTGTACGCCACGGCGCATCCGGCGGCCGAGCCACGGCCGGGGCCGACCCGGATCTCGTTGTCTCGTGCGTGCTTGATGAGATCCCACGTGATGAGGAAGTAGCTCGAGAACCCCATGTCGCCGATGACCTGGAGCTCGTAGATCAAGCGCTCGGTGGTCTTGTCGTCGAGGTGCTTGCCCCATCGCTTCTCCGCGCCCTTGAACACGAGGTGACGGAGATACTCGTCATCGTTCTCGAACCCTGGGGGAAGCGGGAAGTCGGGGAGCTGCGGTTTCCCGAACTCGATCTCGACCTCGCACCGCTCGGCCACCCAGAGCGTGTTGTCGCACGCCGTCGGCAGCTCGCGGAACAGGTACCGCATCTCGTCGGCCGACTTCAGGTAGTGGTCGTCGCCATGGAACTTGAAGCGGTTGGTGTCGCTGACCATCGAGGCGGTCTGCACACAGAGCAGCGCATCGTGGGCCTTGGCATCCTCGCGATGCACGTAGTGGCTGTCGTTGGTGGCGAGGAGCGGTGCGTGCAGCTTCTTCGCCAGCGCCGCGAGTCGCGGATTCGACCACTGCTGCGCGGGGATCCCATGGTCCTGGATCTCGACGAAGAGGTTGTCGCGACCGAAGATGTCCTGGAGCCGTCCGCCGAGCTTCACGGCGTTGTCGAAGCGCTCGTCCTCCGAGAGATGGTCGACCTGCTGCTTGGCCGGATCCATGATCGCCTTCGGGACCATCGCCTGGAGCACGTGGCCGCCCAGACAACCCGTCGTGGCGATGAGGCCTTCGCTGTGCTCCTCCAGCAACTCCCAGTCGACCTTGGGCTTGCGGTAGTAGCCCTCCATGAAGCTGCGGGACGCGAGCTGGATCAGGTTCTTGTAGCCGACGTCACTCTCGGCCAACAGCGTCAGGTGGTACCAGGGTTTGCGGCCGCCCTCGCCCTCGCCGCCGGAGTCGTCCATCTTGCCGCGAGCAGCGATGCGCTCGGTCCGGTGGTCGTGGGCCATGTAGGCCTCGGTTCCGAGGATCGGCTTGACCCCCCGGTCCTTGCACGCCCGGTAGAAGTCGAGGATCCCGTACATGTTGCCGTGATCGGTGATCCCGAGCGCCGGTTGACCGTCGGCCGCGGCAGCGGCAACGAGTTCGTCGAGGCGAGCCGCGCCATCGAGCATCGAGTACTCGGTGTGGACGTGGAGGTGGGTGAAGGAATCAGCCACCGAGTCCCCCTTCGCCGCTGGGTCGGCGCATACGGGCGCTGACGCGCCGATCGAGCAGTATCCACACGTTCTCCACAGCTGCTCTCCACAGCTGTGGACGAATCACATTCATGTGATTCGGTGTCGGGCCGACGGTAGCAGCCGAATGGCCGATCTCGTCCACCGGGATCTGGTCACCACATCGGCGGTCCTGAGCACCGATCTGGTGACCAGAACCTCAGGGGGCGTGCTCGACCGAATCGATCAATCGCCACGTGTCGAGCCGGGCATCCAGTGCGTCGGACTGGCCCGGCACCGTGCAGACCTCGCCGCGGAGGAGAACATCGACGCCGTTCGACTCGAGGAACTGGGTGAGTTGCGTCCGGAGGCGACCATGGAAGATGGCGGCACCTTCCGCCGCCGTCTCGGGGAGGATCGCGGCGACGTGATGGGTCCGGCCGTCATAGCCGTGCGCCACCCGGTCGATCGTGCGGACCCCGGCCTCGAGACGTCGGCCCAGGTCACGCAGCAGCTGACGTCGCTTCCGGGCGGACAACGCGTCGATCTCCTCGGCGGGGATCTCGACGAAGGACACCGAGAACACCGTCTCGTACCGCTCGGAACGGGCGGACTCGAGACCCACGTCGTTGATCAGGAATCGGGCGTTGTGGACCCCGGTCTGGTCGTCGATGGTGTCGTACAGGTCGAGCTTGTCGAGTGAAACCTCGAGGGTCCGGCTCGCCCACCCACCGGCGACGCCGAAGAGCACGTACCCGAGGCCGCGGGACACGACCACGCCGGCGAACTCGCCCCAACCCACGGCATCGATCGCATCACCGCGCAGGAGCACGTAGACGATCGTCGCGAGCACGCCGGCGACCGCACCGCCGGGCACACCCCAGAACATGAGCACGACGAAGACCGGTACGAACAGCAGCGTGCCGATGACCTCGACGTGGTCGACGGACCGAGCGAGGAGACCCACCACGACGAGCGCCAGGATGGCCAGACCCACCAGGATCAAGAGCCGCCGAGCACGGGCGTAACCGATCCGGGCGAGCTCGCCCACGACGTCGCGTTCGCTCAGCCCCTGTGCCGTCACGCGGGGCACAGTATCCACCGCGCAGTGACGCAGTGTGGTTTGCTGACGCCGATGCGGATGCTGCCGTCGAGCCTGCGGGCCAGGATCGCGATGGTCACGCTCCTGGGGATCTTCCTCATCCCGCTCGCCACCTCGTCGCTCCGCGGGCTCACCCACGTCCTCACGTGCGAGGCGACCGTCGACGCCACACTCGAGATCGACAACACCGCCGGCGACGACACCGTGCTGCTCTCCGCCGACTCCATCACTGCTGACGACGTCGACGGACTCTGCGGCGGCCTCGACGTGGACCTCCAGCTCGCGTCGACCACCGACGACGAAGCAGTCGTTGCGATCGAGATCACCAACGACACCGACGTCGACTGGCAGGGATCGGTCGAACTCGAGTTCTCCGGGATCGCCGTCCCCGTCGCCATCGGCGCCATCGACGCCGGTCGGACCGCCACCGACACCGTCACGCTCAACATCGAACCCGGCCGCACCTACGAGATCAGCGGGACGCTCCTCATCGGACCGTGACTCCCTTACTCAGGCTCCAGCCCTCGCGGGCCAGCGCTCGGTGGAGCAATGTCCTCACCGTTGCTGCGGTCGAGGTGCTGCCACCCTCAGAGATACGTGCCTGCTCCGGGGCCCGGGTCCGCCTGGTCGGCGCCTGGTTGGCCGCCCGCGCTGAGTTGGTGGCGCATCTGTTCGAGTTGTTGGCGGGCAACTGCCTGCTGGGCGAACAGGGTGGCCTGGATGCCGTGGAACAAGCCCTCGAGCCAGCCGACCAGCTGGGCTTGTGCCACACGGAGTTCGCCCGCACTCGCTGGCTGGTCACCGAACGGTGACGCCAGCCGAGCGAGCTCGTCGGCGAGGTCGTCCGAGAGTGCACCCGACAATTCGGTGACCGACTGGTCGTAGATCTCGCGGAGTCGGTCGCGTCCTGCTTCGTCGAGGTCG
>JBBSLH010000342.1:0-4478 GCA_038255425.1 Acidimicrobiales bacterium | reverse complement strand
TTCTCGATGATCCCTGAGGCCTGGTACGGCCAGGGCATCGAGATCCACGACGCACCGACGCGGTTCGGGACCATCTCGTTCGCCCTCCGTTGGCACGGCGCTCGACCCGCTCTCCTCTGGGAGATCGACCGCCACGATCCCACCGTTCCGGTGGCCGTCACGTGTCCGGGGATCGATCCCGGCTGGCGGACCACCGAGGATCGCGGCGAGGCCCTCCTCGAGGCTCCGGCTGGAGCACCGACGGCACCAGGGCCAGACCAGGGCGAGTCATTCGGATGACGGAACCAGCGGGCAACGGTTCGGCGGTCACCGAGGCTGACCTCGCAGCGGTCCTCGCCCTCGCGGGCGTGGGCCGGGCGGAGATCGAACGTGCACAGGAGGCGGGGACGCTGCCGCTCCTCGCGGTGGAGACGATGATCCTCACCGATCAGCGCTACGACATCGACGACGTCGCCACCGAGACAGGGATCGGCGCCGACCGGATCGCGTCGTTGTGGACGGCCCTCGGCTTCGCCACACCCCGTCCGGGCGAGCAGATCTTCAACCCGACCGACCTCGATCACCTCCGTGCAGTCGCCGACCTCGTCGACTCCGGGTTCGCCGATCCAGAGATCATCATCCAGATGACCCGGATGCTGGGCGCCTCGATGTCCCGCATCGCCGCCATCCAGGCCGAACTCGTCCTCTCACGCGGTCGGGCACGCGACTTCGACGCCGACACAGCGCTCATCTGGTTCGGCGATCGGTTCGGGCAGGTTCTCGAACAGGTGTGGCGCCGCCACATCCAGGCTGCGGCCAGGTCTCGCCTCAGCGCTCCGAGCGGGCCAGAGGCGCCCGTCCAGGCGGTGGGCTTCGCCGACCTCGTCGGGTTCACGGCCCTGTCGCAGCAGCTCGACAGCGGTGCACTGGCCGCGGTTGTCGACCGGTTCGAGTCTGTTGCCTATGCCACCGTCGCCGAACACGGCGGTCGCGTCGTGAAGATGATCGGTGACGAGGTCATGTTCACCGTCGAGGATCCGGTCGCCGCGGCGCACTGCGCGCTCGACCTCGCCGAGTCGTACCACGACGCCGACGATCTCTCCGACGTGCGCGTCGGTGTCGCGTACGGGATGGTGCTCGATCGTGAGGGTGACCTCTTCGGTCCGCCGGTGAACCTGGCCAGCAGGATGACGTCGATCGCCTATCCCGGTTCGGTTCTCGTCGACGAGCAGCTGTACGACCTCCTGCAGGAGGACGACGGCTTCTCGTTCCGGTCGATGCTGCCTCGCCGGCTCAAGCACATCGGGCTCGTCCGACTCCACGTCCTGCGCGAAGCCGGCGAGCAGGAACAGCATCGCCGTGAGCGTCGTGACCGCCGCCGCGCGCGTGTGGCCGAGCTGACTGCGGGACTGCTCCCCGTCGGGTCCGACGTCAATGACGACGAAGAGGCCGAGACCGAGTCGGAGTGACCGCTACTCGATGACGACGTCGGCGAGCCCGTCTTCGGGATCGGGGTAGCGGAGGTCCAGCCCCTCGAGCGTGTCGATCAGGATCTGCGACACGACCAGGTTCCGGTACCACTTGCGATCGGCGGGCACGACGTACCAGGGAGCGTCATCCGTCGACGTCTCGGTGATGGTCTCCTCGTAGACCCGCTGGTAGTCGTCCCAGAGCTTGCGCTCCTCGAGGTCGCCCTTGGAGAACTTCCAGTTCTTGTTCGGCTCATCGAGGCGGGCCCGGAGGCGTTCGGCCTGTTCGTCCTTGCTGATGTGCAGGAAGACCTTGACGATGGTCGTCCCCTCGTCGACGAGCATCTGCTCGAACTCGCGGATGTGGCGGAACCGTTTCTGCGCACGGTCGTCGTCGATCCATCCGTGGACGCGGACGATGAGTACGTCCTCGTAGTGGCTGCGGTTGAACACGACCATCTCGCCGTCGCCCGGGACGTGGGGGTGGACCCGCCACAGGTAGTCGTGCGCCAGTTCGACCTCCGACGGCTTCTTGAAGCTGCGCATGCGGATGCCGATCGGGTCCACGTCGTGGAAGACGTGACGGATCGTGCCGTCCTTGCCGCCGGTGTCCATGGCCTGGAGGACGAACAACACCCGGTGCTTCCCCTGGGCGTACAGCACATCCTGGAGTTCGGCCAACCGCTGCTGACGTTCAGCGAAGACCGCCAGGGAGTCTTCCTTCTTCCCGTCGAATTCCGGCGTGGCGCGGGTGTCGATCTTCGAGAGATCGACGGTCGTGCCGGGCTCGATGCGATGGTGGTTCACGCTGGCGAACCTACGGCTTGGAACGGTTGCGGGCTCGACGCGTCGCTGACCCACGAGTCCGTTGATCGGCTGGCGCAGCGAGCGACATCCGGTCGATGGTGGTTGCTCAGCGCCACGTTGTTGCCACTTTCTGTGCGTGCCACCAACCGGCGACGTGGCGACCGCCAGAGCCGAGTCTCACGTCGCCTGATTCTGAGTCGCCGGTTCAGCGTTTGGCGAGTGCGGTCAGGATGGCGACGCTGGTGAGCCCGGCGACGGCACGATCGCGATGGCGGTACACGAATCGCTCCTTGATGCCGCCGACGCAGAGGAACGACCAGCGAGACATCAAACTTCCAGCCGAGCCGAGCGACAAGACGCTGCCGGTGGACCCGACGGAGAGGACGCTGCCGGCGCTGGCGAAGGAGAGGATGCTGCCGGCTGAGCCGATCGACAGGATGCTGCCGACCGATCCGAACGACAGCATGCTGCGCGACGACACGACGCTCAGCTCCGAGTGGTGGGAGCGCAGAGAGAGCACCGAGTCGACGCAGTCGAGCGTTTCTCTCCAGTCCATGGCGGTGACGGTAGCGTCGCCGGTGATGGCCCCGCCTGGCACAACGCTCCGCCCGAGCCTGAAACGCAAGGCTCCGGGCACGAGAAACGAGCGCGACCTCTGGGATGCTGGTCACGACGTCGTGGTCGGGATCGACGAGGTGGGGCGAGGTGCATGGGCAGGCCCGCTGACCCTCGGCGCGGTGGTCATCCCCAAGGACAAGCGGCTCACCAAGGTCCGCGACTCGAAGATGCTCACCGAGGTCGAGCGCGAGTTGATGTTCGGGCGGATCGTCGAGTGGAGCGATGCGTTCGCCGTCGGCCACGCCACCCACGAGGAGTGCGACGAACTCGGGATGTCGGCGGCGCAGAAGCTCGCGGCAAGGCGTGCCATCGAGGCACTGGGCGTGCAGCCGGATCGCGTGCTGCTCGACGGCAACTGGGACTTCGTCGGCGGGGGAGCGGTGCCGCATGCCGCCGTCACCAAGATCGTCAAAGGCGACGCCACCTGCCTGTCGATCGCTGCGGCATCGATCGTGGCCAAGGTGACCCGTGATCGCATGATGCGCGCTGCAGCCGATGACCATCCGTGGTGGAGCTTCGACACCAACAAGGGCTATCCGTGCCCGCGGCACAAGACGGCGTTGGCCGGAGTCGGTCCGTCGTCGATCCACCGCCGGAGCTGGGTGTTCATGGAACACCTGCCGTGGCCGGGCGCCGTTCGATCGATCCCGCGGCATCTTCGTCCAGACGAGAACCAGGGCACACTCTTCGCATGAGCCCGACGTCCCACCAGGTCGAGCTGGCGCGCCTGCTCGACGACCTCGCTCGACTCCGGTTGCCGCTCTCGGACTGGACGTCGGTCAGCGACGATCTCGGTGCGATCGCCCCGGACGGCGACGACGTCGTCCAGCGGGTGTCGCAGATCGTGTTCGAGGCGAACGTCCAGGGCCGCTTCCACGGCGGTCGAGCCACGAGCACGCTCCCCCCGACGAAGCAGACGTCCGCGCTGCCGTGGGTCGGGTTGCTCTGCGCGCTGTTGCTCCTGGCAGTGGGTGGCGCCCTCGGAGGCGGCGTCGTCCTGTTGATCGTGGCCGCGTTGGCTGTCGGGGTGTTCGTGGTGGCGTTCGCCGGGTCACGAGTGGCGCACCGCGCTCGACCTGGCGGCGACGACGGCGAACCGACCGAGCCGCCGGTCGCAGCGCCACTCGACGTCGTCGCACAGATCTCCCGTCTCCGTCCGTGAGCTGATGGTCAGCACTGCACCCCGACCATCGACACGTCGCTGCACATGGTCTCGTTGGCCACCCGCCAACCTCGATCGGTCAGCACCGCTTCGCCGATTCGTCCGGTGAGCACCGACTCGAGGTCGTAGAACAAGAACGCGTGCGTCGGTGTGTCGAAGACGATCTCTCCGACGACGGCGGTGACCTTCCCGCGGTACTGGTCGAAGGTCTCGCTCGCGTCGAGCTCCTCGAGCACCGAGCGCATCGGCTCGGGATCGGCGAACGCGTCGAGCTGTTCGCCCCCGCCGTTGTAGGCGAGGCGGTACATCTCGGAGATCTCGGCTCGAGCGGCGTCGGGATCGGCTGGCTGTTCCCCGGCAGGCGGGAGTGCCGGCGGCGGCGGCTCGCACTGCTGGTAGAAGTTCTCGTCGGTCGGTCCGGACCACCCGCGGATGGTCGACTC
>JBBSLH010000341.1:0-4486 GCA_038255425.1 Acidimicrobiales bacterium | reverse complement strand
CCGGTCGATCCTGAACCGCCAGCTCGAACGAGCCGCCGACGCCGGCTACCACGCACTGGCCGCGAGCGAACTCGAGTACTTCCTCTACCGCAACGACTATGTCGCGGCCGCCCGTGACGGCTACCGCGACCTCACGCCGGCGGGTTGGTACATCGAGGACTACCACCTGCTCCAGGGCACGCGCACCGAAGACGTGAACGGCGCGTTCCGGCGGCAGCTCTCGGCGTCGGGCATCCCGGTCGAGTCGACCAAGGGGGAGTGGGGCCGGGGCCAGCACGAGGTCAACATCAAGTACTCCGACGTTCGATCCATGGCCGATCGACACGTCGTCCTCAAACACGCGTGCAAGGAGATCGCCGAGTCGCTCGGCTCGGCGGTCACCTTCATGGCCAAACCCGACTCGACCGAGGCCGGATCGTCGTCGCACCTCCACCTGTCGCTCTGGCGCGAGAACGTCAACGTCTTCAACAGCGACGAGACCTTCCGGCATTTCCTGGGTGGATGGATGGCCCATGCCGCCGACCTCATGGTGTGCCTCGCCCCGACCATCAACTCCTACAAGCGCTACCAGTCGCAGTCGTGGGCGCCGACGGCGGTGGCGTGGTCGAACGACAACCGCACGACCGGGTTCCGGATCGTCGGTGAGGGACCCGGCAAGCGCATCGAGTGCCGGATTCCCGGCGCCGACGTGAACCCCTATCTCGCGTATGCAGCCGCACTCGCCAGCGGTCTCGACGGCATCGAGAACGAGACCGAGCCGCCGCCGATGTTCGAGGGCGACGCGTATTCGTCCGGTGACCTCCCTGCGGTTCCGCGCACCCTGGCCGAGGCCGTCGACCGATTCGACCAGTCGGCGTTCGCCCGCCAGGCATTCGGTGACGAGGTCGTCGACCACTACACCCATTTCTTCCGGACAGAGGTCAACGCCTACGACGCTGCGGTCACCGACTGGGAGCGTCAGCGATACTTCGAGCGGATCTGAAGGCGCTCGGGTGCCCCACGACCACGTCCCACCAGGTAATTCGTCGGATTCGTCGGGCAACGAATCGTTGACGAGTCGTTCCCCACGACCGCTGATCGGGATCTCCACCTATCCCCAGAACGCCTGGGGCCGCTATGAACTGCCCGACGAGTACGTCGTCTCCGTACGTCGCGCGGGGGCGGATGCCGTCCTCCTTCCGCCCGGTGCTGGGGTGGTCGACGGGTTGGTCGACCGACTCGACGGCATCGTGCTCGCCGGCGGCGGAGATCTCGATCCGGCGACGTACGACGGCGATGGCCACGAGTCGATCTATTCGCTCGACGAAGCCCGGGACACCGACGAGATCGCTCTCGTCCATCTGATCCTCGAGCGGGCGATCCCGACGCTCGCGATCTGTCGAGGCTCGCAGGTGCTCAATGTCGCGCTCGGTGGAACGCTCCACCCCCACCTGCCCGACGTCGTCGGTGAGTCGGTCGTGCACCGCGATGCCGAGGCGATCGCCAAGGGGCTTCCCGGACCGGTTCCCCACCCCGTCCGGGTCGAGTCGGGTTCGCTCATCTCGGAGGTGATGGAGTCGGACGATCCGACGCCGATGAGTTGGCATCACCAGGCCGTCGACCGACTCGGTTCAGGCCTTCGCGCGGTCGCCTGGGCGCCAGACGGCACGATCGAGGCGACCCAGCACGAGTCACATCCATGGCTCGCCAGCGTGCAGTGGCACCCCGAACTCTCGGCCGCCAGCGATCCCACCCAACAACGCCTCTTCGACTCCCTCGTGAAAATCGCTGTGAAAAGGGTCCGGTGACCGAACGCGATCCACAGCGATTTTCCGGGGTCTGGCAGGATGCGAGCCATGAAGCTCCAGTGGAAGGTGGCCATCGTCACCGGCGCCGCCAGCGGCATCGGCGCGCACTCCGCCCGCTTGTTCGCGAGCGAGGGCGCCACCGTGCTGTGCGTCGACCGCGATCACCACGGCGCCAACGCCGTGGCCAACGAGATCACCGCGGCCGGCGGCCGAGCGAAGGCGCTCACCGTCGACATCTCGTCCGAGGACGAGGTGCGTGGCATGGTCGAGACCACGGTCGAGGACTTCGGTCGGCTCGACGTGCTGTTCAACAACGCCGGTGTGATGTTGCCGGCCGACGGTGACGCCGAGGAGACCAAGGAGGACGTCTGGGACACGACGTTCGCCATCAACGTGAAGGGCGTCTGGCTCGGTTGCAAGTACGGGATCCCGGCCATGCGCGACACCGGGGGCGGTTCCATCATCAACACCGCCAGCTTCGTCGCCGTCGTCGGCGCCGCCACGGCGCAGTTGGCCTACACGGCGTCGAAGGGCGCGGTGTTGGCCATGACCCGCGAACTCGCCGTGATCCACGCCCGCGAGAACATCCGGGTCAACGCGCTGTGCCCCGGGCCGCTCGAGACCAAGTTGCTCATGGACTTCCTCGACACGGAGGAGAAGAAGCAGCGCCGCCTGGTCCACGTGCCCATGGGCCGATTCGGGCAAGCCGAGGAGATGGCCAAGTCGGCGTTGTTCCTCGCCAGCGACGACTCGAGCTACATGACCGGGTCGACGTTCCTGGTCGACGGCGGGTTGACGGCCGCCTACGTCACGCCGGAGTAGCGGCTCAGAGCTGCGAGAGCAGGGACAGGTAGGCCGCGGTGGCGATGCCGGTGCCTCGAGGGTCGCCCATCAGATCGGTGGCCATGCGGTTCATGACGTAGGCGACGGACATGCGAGCGTCGAGGTCGATCACGGCCAGCGACCCGCCCCAGCCGCCCCAGAACAGCGTCCGGGGATTCGGGAGCGGGAGCATCTCGCTGGGCAATCCGTAGCCCATACCGAACGTGAGCGGCGCGCCCATCACCATGTCGGTCCCCTCGATCTGGGGCACGAGCGCAGCCTCGAGCGTGTCGAGTCCGAGGAGACGGACGCCGTCGACCTCGCCCCCGCACGCCATCGCCGAGTGCACCCGTGCCACCGATCGGGCGTTGCCGGTGCCGCCCGCAGCGGGGATCTCGGCTCCTCTCCACTCGCGGGTACGGGGTTCGGTCGCGTCCATCGGACAGCTGAGCAGTGTCCGGCCGGCGATCGAGTCGGCCATCGCCACGGCCAGGTCGGCGGCGGTCGACTCGGGCGGGATCAACTCACCGACACGGTGATCGTGGCTGGCGTCGAGGCCGATGTGGAAGTCGGCACCGAGGGGCTCGGCGACCTCTTCCCGGAAGAAGGTCCCGATCGATCGGCCCGTCACCCGGCGCACGATCTCGCCCTGGAGGAAGCCCTGGGTGACGGCGTGGTAGCCCGACGCCGAGCCGGGTTCCCACCACGGTGCCTGCGCCGCCAGGTGGGCGACGGTTGCGTCCCAGTCGTAGATGTCGGTCGAGGCCACCGGGGGGTCGAAGCCGGACACCCCGGACGAGTGGCTCATCACCTGCTTCACGAGCACGCCGCCCTTGCCGTTGGCGGCGAACTCCGGCCAGTAGTCGGCCACCGGCGCGTCGAAGTCGACGAGGCCACGGTCGGCGCACATGAGCACGGACAGCGCAGCCATGGTCTTGGTCGTCGAATAGACGTTGACGATGGTGTCCTCGGCCCACGGGGTGCCGTCGGGCGACGCATCTCCTGCCCACAGGTCGACGACGGGCTTCCCGTCCACGGTCACGGCCACGGACGCGCCGACCTCGAGGTCGGCCGCGAAGTTGGTGGCGAAGGCGTCTCGTACCGGTTCGAACGCAGCGTCGCAGGTGCCATGGATCTCGGTCATGAACGCAGCGTGACACAACGCCATGCCGGCTGCCGCGAGTGCGCAAGGCTGTCGCCGTGACCGATGATTCTCCCCGCCCGATGCTCGCTGGCGTTCGGGTCCTCGACCTGACGCAGTACCTGGCAGGGCCGGCGTGCACAAGGATGCTGGCGGAGATGGGGGCCGAGGTCGTCAAGGTCGAGGCCGCGCCCTTCGGTGACCCGAGCAGAGCATTCACGCCCAGGAAGAACCGACGGGCCGGGTTCTTCGTGCAACAGCACCGTGGCAAGCAGAGCATCTGCGTCGACCTCCGATCGGAGGAGGGGATCGCCATCGTGCGTGCGCTGGCCGACGAGGTCGACGTCGTTGTCGAGAACTTCAGCCCTGGCGTGATGGACCGCAAGGGTTGGGGCTACGCCGAGCTGTCGTCGACCAATCCGCGGCTGATCATGGCGTCGATCTCGGGCTTCGGCCAGACCGGGCCGCTGCGCGACAAGCCGGCGTTCGACTTCGTGGCCCAGGCCTACGGCGGGATCATGCACATGACCGGCGACCCGGATGGGCCGCCGACGTTCGTCGGGATCGGCCTGGCCGACACCGGTGCCGGCGTCCACGCCTTCGGGGCCATCGGCATGGCGCTGTTCCAACGAGAGCGCAGTGGGAAGGGCTGCCACATCGACGCATCGATGGTCGACTCGCTCGTCCACATGCACGAGACGGCGATCTACGCGCCCTCGATCACCGGGCCGTTCGG
>JBBSLH010000340.1:0-4493 GCA_038255425.1 Acidimicrobiales bacterium | reverse complement strand
GTCAGTGATTGGCTGCGTCTCCTGCGACCAGTGCTGTTGCTTGGCCGTAAAGGGTTGATTCGGGGTAGGCGCTGAGGAGTTCTCTCACTCGTTCCGCGTGAGCGTGGGCTCGGGACGTTTGGCCCTGGGAGTGTTCGAGTTCGGCGAGCTCGATCTCGATGAACGGCACGAAGGACGGAAATGCCGGTGTCTCGATCAAGCTCGTGAGCCGGTCACGACCCTTGTTCGCCGGCCGAATTCCATGGCGCCTGGCGAAGCTGGGGTTGCGGAAGGCCTGAGTGGGCTGGGCTTCGACTTCGCCGCTGGCGATGCGTGCCGGCATCGCCGCATGGAAGGCGTCGATGCTGTCCACCATCCAGCGATCTCCGGCGGCTTCGAGGTCGGATCGGAGGCGTTGCAGGCGCTTGTCGCCGCGACTGAGGTCGCCTCGGAGTACATCGAGTTGCGCGCGGAAGACGTCGACGATCCGACGGTAGAAGAGGAAGGGGATCGTTCGCTCGCTGTCGACTGCGTCGATCGCCTGATCAGCCGTTTCGACGTCGCCGTGGACCGCCTCGACACCGATTGCCCACACGTCTGCTGTCGCCGCATAGATGGGATCGGCGCCGACAGCGACGGCTCGCTTGGCTGAGAGGACCGCTTCGTCTGAGTCGCCGACAGCGAAGTAGGCGGCCGTGTGCGCGATGTGGCCGAGTGCTGTGGCACGTCGATTGCCGGTGGATCTCCCGATCTCCAGGAGCTCGTCGGCCAGTGTCGTGGCCGACGCGATGTCGAGGACGAGTGCCGAACCGATTGCTGCACCTCCCATGGCCATGAGCGTCACGAACCGGCGGTCGTAGGGGTCCGGGATCTGGTCGACGAAGGAGCGCACCTCCGGCCACAGAGCTGCGGATCGCTGTGGCTCACCAGCACCCCATGTTGCCCACGACAACCACGACGCTGCGTAGCCCCGAGCTGTGACGTCGCCGCACGCGATTGCCTCTTCGACTGCTTCTTCGAATGTGGCGATGGCTTCGATGATGGCGCCGCCGTCGAACCACAGGGCGAGACCTCGCCAAGCGTTCCACAGTGCCGACAGACGCAGATCTCCCACCGCTCGGGCCAAGAGTTCGTGGTGTATCTGCAGTTTCCTCAGGTCGCCGAGGTTGCCCTGGTAGTAGAACGCGTGAGACCAGTCGAGCAACGTCTCGAGGAGCAGCCGATCGACCTGCGACCGGTCCACACCGTGCACGACCCTCTGAGTGAGCAGCTCGTAGGCGCTGCGGTAGTAGCGGTGCGCTTCGGAGAGCGCCTCCTGAGCGAGTGCTTCGGCGCCTGCGAGGCGGAGGTATCGAACCGCGGGTACGACATCGCCGCTGTGCTGGTAGTGGAACGCCAGGGTCTCGACGATCTCGTCGGACCGATCACCGAAGTGGGCTTCGAGTGATCGAGCCACCTGGCGATGGAGCCGTTGGCGGTCACGTGTGACCAAACCCTCGTACGCGACCTCCTGGATCAGCGCGTGCTTGAAGATGTACTCGAGTTCCGGGTCGTACTCCTTCACCCGGATCAGATCGACCTCGGTCAGCACCGCGAGATTGCCGTCGAGATCGCCAGGGTCGCTGACCACCGATTGCACGATGCGGTGAAGGAACTCCCTGCCAACCACCGACGCCTCGCGCAGCACCTGTTTGCGCTGCGGATCGAGCATGTCGATACGCGATGCCAGCAGCCCGCGCACCGTTGCCGGAATCGACTGCTCCGCGCCGTCAGCGCTCAACACCCACTCGCCGTCGACGACCCTCAGCAACACCTGGTCGAGGAGGCTGTTGACGATCTCCTCTGCGAAGAAGGGGTTGCCCTCGGCACGCGCCAACACCAGACGAACGAGCTCGTCGGGAGGGTCGGCGTCGTCGAGCAGCGACGCCAACTGTGTTCGGGTCTCCTGAGGCGACAACTCGCCGAGCTCGATCCGGCGCGCCCCGTCGATCTCCATTTCGGCATTCGGACGGAAGTTGCAGATGGTGACGCGCGGGGGCGACACATCACGAGCCAACGCTCGGATCAGGTTGGCCGTCGATGGATCAACCCAGTGCAGATCCTGGAAGCACACCATGGTGGGCCCGCGCGGCGCTGTCGCCGACAACATCCGACCCAGTGCGGCGGTGAGCGCGTCACCGAACACTTCGACATCGTGGTCGCGATCGACCTGCACGCCGAAGAGTTGGATGACGACCGCCAACGCATCCACATCACCGGGCACCAGCCCCTCGACGAGTGACTCCAGTTTCGGCCGCACGACATCGGCCCCGTCGGCCTCGTCGATTCCCGCGACCCGGCTCAACATGTCGATGATCGGGGCATACGGAACGTTGCTGGTGTACGGATATGCACGACCCTCCACCCAGACCACATCATCACTCAGATGGGAACGGACCTCCTCGAACAGCCGAGTCTTACCGGCACCAGCCTCGGCCGACACCGACAGCACCGAGGAGACACCGTCACGCATTCGGTCGACGGCGCCCAACACGACACCCAACTCTTCTTGTCGTCCAACGAACTCGCCAGAACGACGAGACGGGCCAACATCGCCGGCCACACCCTTCACACGCGCCGCGCCCACCGAAGCCGTTCGGCCCTTCAACTGCAGCTCCCCGAGGTCTTGGAGCTCGAATGTCCTCCCCACCAACGCAATCGTCTCGGCACCGATGATGATCTCGCCTTCACGCGCGAACGATTGCAACCGCGCCGCCACGTTCACCATGTCACCGAGCGGACCACTGTCGCGGTCCTGACGGCTGTCGCTGGCGATGATCACCCCGGTATTGATGCCACTGTGCATCTCGAACGACCGGCCGACACGAGCTTGCAGAGACGGCACCATCTCCTGAACGGCGCGGTGCAGATCCAACGCAGCGCGAACTGCGCGTTTTGCGTCATCCTCATGGGCCACGGGATCCCCGAACACCGCCAACACCGCATCGCCCATCAACTTGTCGACACGGCCGCCGTACTTCTCGACGATCACGGGCAACGGCGTACACCTCTCCCATCACCTCACGCACGACCTCGGGATCGAGATGCTCGACAAGCGACGTGTACCCCGAAGCATCCGAGAACAACACCGTCACCTGACGGCGCTCATCATGAATCCCGAGCTCCCCGCGAGGCGACTCGATCGCGGCGCCGCAGCCATCACAGAAGCGCGCACCCTCACGATTGGCCTGGCCACACCCCGAGCAAGCAGATCCAGCCACGGGCTCAGCCTCGCACACCACCAACATCCTCGTGGGAGTCGGGTCGGCCGCCGAGTCCAAACAGGTTCCCGCCGCTCGCGTCCCCTCGAGCTACTCAGTCGAACCGAGCGCATATCGACAGCGACTCGACTGACCCGCGGAGTACGCACGACTGCGGGCGGCGACCGTCCCATAAAGGTGACACAGTTGGCCGACCAACTGTGTTGCCTACCGCCGGTTAGGTTCGATGGGGTGCTGCGCACATTTGTGACCCACAACCCCGAGGATCTCGGGGCCTACTTCGGTCGGGCGCTCCCCGAGCTGCGTCGGGTCGCCGACGTCGTGGTGAACCCTCTCGACCGCGACCTCACGACCGACGAACTCATCGAACATTCGGCCGGATGCCAGGTCGTGATCGCCCATCGTGCGACACCGGGCGAGGCGGCGCTGTTCGACCGGAACCGCGACGTGGTTGCGTTTCTTCGTACTGCGTTCGACATCTCCACGGTCGACGTGGAGGCGGCCTCACGAAACGGTGTGCTCGTTGCGCATGCCGACAAGAGCTTCGTGCCGTCCACCGCCGAGATCGCGTTGGCGCTGATGCTCGACCTGGCCCGGAACGTCAGCGAGTCGACGATCGAGTACCGCCGAGGCGGCCAGCCGCCGCAGCGACCCGGGTTCCAGCTGAGGGGCAAGGTCGCCGGGTTGATCGGCTGCGGTGCCATTGGCGCGTACCTGTGTGACGCGCTTGCGGCGCTGGGCGTCGAGGTGCTCGTCGCCGACCCGTACACCCAGGTCAGCGGAGTCGGCGTCCGACAGGTTGACCTGCCGGAATTGCTGGCCGTGTCCGATTTCGTGCTGCCGCTCGCCGCGTCGAACCCCGAGACCGAGAACCTGATCGACGCTGACGCACTCGCCCGAATGAAGCCGGGAGCGATGCTCGTCAACGTGTCGCGGGGCGAGCTACTCGACGAGCACGCCGTCGCCGCGGCGCTCGACTCTGGCCGGCTGGGCGGCCTGGCGATGGACGTCGGACGAGCTCCCGACCAGCGCCCGTCGCCCGAACTCGCCAGCCGCCCGGGTGTGGTGGCCACACCACACCTCGGCGGTCTGACACCCGAAAACGCGGACGCCCAGGCGATGAGCAGCGTCGAGCAGGTGAGCGCGATCGTGGCCCACGAACTGCCACCGCGAGCGGTCAACGCCGACCACGCCAACCGTCTGCGAACGTGGTGGGGGACGTGACGGTTCGGGGTGCGTGAACTCTCTCGGTTG
>JBBSLH010000339.1:0-4496 GCA_038255425.1 Acidimicrobiales bacterium | reverse complement strand
GGCCACCTCAAGGCCACCGGCGTGCGACCCAAGTTCGCCGAGAAGCTCCAGGACCACGGGATCAAGCTCGGCGCCGACGTGTTCATGCCCGAGGGCACCGCCAAGGAAGCGCTCCAGGCGCAGGCGCTGCGCCGCTGAGCGGCAGCAAGCTGGTGATGGGGTCCGCCGATCGCGTCCTCCCCTGCAGCATGCTCGGGGAATGAACGAGGTCGCCTCGAGTGCGCCCGACAAGCAAACCCGAGGTTTACCGAGCGGCGGGTTCGGCTCGCTGGGCTCGATCATTCACTTGCTGATACTGGGATGGGGAGGCTTCCTCGCCCTGCTCCCGCTCAATGACAACAGCTTCTTCACCCACCTCGCGACGGGTCGTCTGATCCTGGACCGAGGCACCGTCCCGTCTGCGGATCCGTACACGTTCACAGCGGCAGGCGAACCCTGGACGGTGCAGTCCTGGCTGGCGTCCGTGGGCTACGCGACGGCAGAGCGCGCAGGTGGGGCGGTAGGAGTACGACTTCTTCTCGTCGCAGTGTTCCTGGTCGCCGCCAGTCTCCTCTGGCGCCTGACCCGAGCGGCGTCGTCGATCGTTCCTCGGTTGCTCCTGAGCACCATCGCGATGGTGGTTTGCTCCGGCGTCTTCGCAGAACGCCCGTACATGGTTGCGTTCATTGGCCTCTGCGTCCTTTGGACGGTGCTGCACCATGAGGCACCGAGGTGGGTGGTCGTGCCGCTCATGTGGGTCTGGGTGAACTCACACGGGTCCTATCCCCTCGCTTTCGTCTTGTGTCTCACGCTGATCGGCGGTGAAATCCTCGATCAGCGGCGTGCCGGCCACCCGGTCGAAATCACGAGCGAGCTGCGCACGTTCGGAGCGATCTTTGTTGGTGTCCTTGCAGGAGCGATCTCCCCGCTCGGCACAGCCGCGCTCACCTTCCCGCTCACGAGCCTGTCGAACTCGGCCAACTTCGGCTATATCGTCGAATGGGGAGCTCCGGACTTCCAGTCCGTTCCCGAGCGAGCGTTCCTCGTCCTTGTCGCCGCCAGTCTCTTCGCTCTCGTCGTGACGCGTCGCTGGAAGCACGCTGTACCTGTCGCAGCGTTCGTCATCGCTGCGCTCCTGGCTCGACGGAACATCGTGATGGCGGTACCGATCATCGTCCCAGTGATTGCGTCTGCACTGCCGAGGATCGGAACGCTGGAGGCCCGTCATCGACCAACGCTCGGTCGGCCGGCCGCAGTCGTCCTTGGCGCGCTGCTATCGCTGATCCTTGTTGGTGCAGCGCAAACGGCGCCGCTCGGGCTCGGCGGCTACCCGACGTACGGACTGGCGTACGAGGACGCCCGGGCAATGTCGGGGCGGCTCGTCACCCACGACTTCGCCGGCAACCTCCTCGAGGTCCTCGATGGCCCTACGGCTTCGGTATTCGTCGACGACCGAGCCGACATGTTCCCGCTATCCCTGCTCGAGGATGTCAACGGTCTCAACGTCGGCAAGTCAGTTTGGGTCTCGGTGCTCGACCGGTGGAACGCAAATACGGTGATCTGGAACCGACAGGACCCTCTGGGGTCTCTGCTTGCATCCGATCCACGTTGGCGGGTGGAGTTCAGCGACAGCAAGTGGATCGTCGCAACCCGCCGATGACGGCAGTCAGCGGATGAACATGCTGCTGCCGTCCGACTCGAGCGAGTCGGTCGTCGCCTCCCCGAGGACCGACACGGCGACGATGCACACGAGGGCGATCAGCGCCACGAGCAGTGCATACTCCACGAGCGATGCAGCTCGCTCGTCGTGTCGACGCAGGCGTCTCTTGCTCGGGGTTTCCACGCGAGATCCTTTGGTTTGGGACAGAACACGAAGGAGCGGGTGCCTCGGGCACCCGCTCCTTCGCCAACCGTCGTTCGGGCGGTTAGTTGATCGAGCTACCGACGGACGAGAACTGATCCTTGGCTTCGCCGCCGAGGAAGCCGATCGCCACGATGCAGACCACCGCGATGAGGGCCACGAGGAGGGCGTACTCGACGAGGCTGGCGCCACGGTCGGTCTTGACGACGTGAGCCTGGATCCACGCCTTGAGGATGTCGAACTGCAGCATGATGGGGTTGCTCCCTGGGTTGAGGTCGCACCCGGTGTCCGGGAGCGGGGGTTCCTGTCAGGGATAAGTATCGCCACGACCCCCTCCCGGCTACATAGGTCGTGCGGCCCAATTCGTGCTGGAGGTACCACGCTCAGTCACATGGATCAGTAGAGCCGCACGATCCCCATGCGCACGGCCTGCAGGACGGCCTGTGTCCGGTCTCGGGCGTCGAGCTTCGCGTAGATCGAGGCCAGGTGGTTCTTGACGGTCTTCTGGGAGATGAAGAGCTGCTCGGCGACCTCCGGGGTCGCGCAACCGTCGGCGATCAGCTGCAGGACCTCGATCTCACGCTTCGTGATCACGGAATCGGCCTCGTCGACCAGCCCCTTCGCCTCGCGCAGCATCGACGCCGCGATTTGGGGGGAGACCTCCCCGGCGACTGCCTCCCGCACGGTCGCGGCGACCTCCTCGAAGGAGCAGTCCTTCACGAGGTAGCCGGAGGCACCGGCGCGGATGGCGGAGGCGATCACATCCTGGTCGGCGTGCATCGTCAGCATGACGACCCGTGCACCGGGTTGCGCTTCGACGATCCGACGGGTGGCCTCGACGCCGTCCATCTCGGGCATGGTGACGTCCATGAGGATCGCATCAGGACGCAGGTCTGCTGCGAGCTCCACCGCCTCCTGACCGTCCGACGCTTCGCCCACGACATCGAAGCCCTCGTCGAGCATCGACCGCTTGAGCGTCTCGCGCAGCATGCGGTGATCGTCAGCGAGCAGCAGTCGGATGGGTTCGGTCACGTCGATCTCCGGAGTTGAAGGGCGGCGGGAGGCTACAAGCCGTTGGCGGCGTCGGGTGCCGAGCGCAGGGACACCCGGACCGTGACGCCTTCGCCGGGGATGGACCCGACGGCGAGGGTGGCCCCGACGGACGCCGCCCGCTCCCGCATGCCGAGCATGCCGTAGCTGTCGAGCCGCCCAGCTGACCCGACGGGCATCCCCTGGCCGTTGTCCCGGATCTCCAGCACTGCCTCCCGGCCGTCCGACAGCCAGAAGACGTCGATGCGGGTCCCGTGGCTGTGGCGCTCCGCATTGACGATCGCTTCCTGGGCGATGCGCCAGAGCTCGCGCTCCTGGAGGCGAGGCATGCGGGCGGTCTCGTCGATGCGGAGCCGCACCTCCATGCCCGACCGGTCGCGCACCCGCTGTGCGAACTCCTCCAGCACGGCCGGCACCGATCGTTCGTCGGACACGTCGGTCCGCAGGTCGTAGAGGGTGTCTCGCACCTCTCGGACCACGCCGCGCACGTCCTCGCGGATCCCGAGGAGGTCCGGAGTGACTGCGTCCCCTCGCTCGTCCTTTCGGACGATCCGGTCGAGCTCGAATGCGAGGTAGGCCAAGCTCTGGCCGATCCGGTCGTGGAGGTCGCGGGCGATGCGCGTCCGCTCCTCGTCGGCGCCGACGGTTCGGAGCCGGGCGAACCACCGGGCGTTGTCGATGGCGAGAGCGGCAGGCTCGGCGAACCCCACGAGGAGCTCGACGTCTCGCTCGTCGAACGGGTTCGGCTGGTGGCGCTCCACGACCATGACGCCCACCAGGAACTCCCGCGCTCGAAGCGGGACGTAGAGGCCGGAGATGGCCTGACTCGACAAACCCGGTCCTCGGGCGCGCAGCAGGTCGGGCACCTCGACGACGGGCAGGACCCCGCGCGCTGCTCGCGCCACCGGTGGCGGGAGGTCTGCCGCCGGGATCGCGTTGGGCAGACGGGCCCCGTATCGGCGGGCCACGGACCACGATCCGTCGCTCTCCTCGAAGACCATGACGGCTGCGGTGTCGAACGACAACAGGTCGCGCAGGCGTTCGATCGTGCTGTCGAGCACCTCGTCGAGGTCGAGCGACGCGGGGAGCTGCTGTGCCACCTGGTGGAGGCTGAAGAGCAACTCGTTCGCATCGGCCAGCCGTCCCATCCGGTCGAGGGCAACGGCCTGTCGCTCGTCGGCCTCGCCGGAGATGCGACGGGCGTACGACGCGACTATGGCCACCAAGAAGAGCTCCACCCCCCACTGCGCGACCAGTCGGATGTCGTCGGCGAAGGAGATGCCCTCGGCGATGCTGGGGATGCCGATCGCCAGCGTGGTGGCAGTCGCAAGACGCAACGCGGTCCCGAACCCAGCGACGAAGCCGGCGACCGACACCGCCGTGAGGAGCGAGAAGGCGATGGGAGAGTCGAAGTACCCCGTGCCGGCGACCGCGATCCCCACCAGCGCCGCCTCGCTCGTCAGCTCGACGAGCCGTCGCATGGACGGTGCGGGGTCGATCCTTCGAACGGTCCGGACGAGCGTGTAGGCGAACAGGAACGCCACGGCCACGACGGTCCGGCTGTCGCCCGCGACGAGGTCAGGACCGGCGAGGACACAGCCGACCG
>JBBSLH010000338.1:0-4507 GCA_038255425.1 Acidimicrobiales bacterium | reverse complement strand
CGACCGACCCCACTCGACACGCTTCCCGGGAGATCACTGGGCGTGACGCTGATGTCGATGTCGCCGTCGTCCAACTCGAGGAGGCCGAGCGCGCGCTCGTCGAGGTCGAGCACGACGCCGTGCACCTCGATCAATCCCTGGAGCGTCGTGGTGCGTCCCGTCGCTGCACGCTCGAACGTCTCGAGAATGACCCGACGGCGTTCCCCGGAGGTCTGGGCCACGACGGTGATGTAGGGATGAAATTCGACGGCGAAGTTGTCCTTGTCCACGAGGCGGAGGATGCGCATCAATCGACCGAGATGCGTTCGAAACCGTCGTGGGGTCCGTCGTCCGTCGCACCGGGGTCGGCAGCTGCTCCCGTCGCCATGAAGCCCGACACCGCGTCGGCGGCGGACTTCGCAACGCTGGTCAGGGTCTTGACCATGGCCTCCAACGCCGCTGGCTCCTCGATCACGGACTCTGCGGCGTCGAGGAGCGCGCGAGCGGCGCGAACCGCATCGAGCGCGGCGCGCTGGAACTGCTCGACCGCCACACCGCCCAATCCGTCGGCACCAGGTCCGGCGGATTTGTCCGAATCGTCTTTTTGCGCGTCATCCACCAGGCAGACATCGTGCCAAAGAACGCGCTCCCGAGGGGTCAATGGGCGAACAACACTCGAAGCGCGCCGTCGCGGAGCGCAGCATCGGTCACTGTGCGGCCGCGCAGCGAGTCGGGAAGGAGCACCGATCGTCGGTAGGGGCCGACTCGGACCAGTAGTTCATCGCGGCGCCGGCCGAGCACCAACTCGTCCTTCTCGGTGAAAGGCAGGTCGATCACGAGGAGGTCCCCGTCGTCGGTGCGCTCGAGCGTGAGCGGACGGACGTCGGCGAGATGTACCGCCGGATCTCCCTCCGGATACAACGAGGCACCGAACTCGCGGAGTCGGTCGACTCCCACCAACTCGTGCGGCGCCAACTCGGCTCGCAGGATCGGGACGGGGGCGAATCCCTCCTCGATCGTCTGGAGGTGCTCGAGGTGCCGCTGCTTCCACGACGCGAACCACGGGTCGTCGATCTCGTCGGGGAGCAGGCGGTTGGCGACGACGGCATCGACGCTGTAGCCGAAGAGCGACAGATACGTGTAGGTCCGGCGTGCCTCGGCGATGACCATCTTCTCGGGGTTGACGACGAGGCGGGCCGACGTGATCGACCGATCCGTGAGGATCTCCTTCACGCCGTCGAGTCGCTCATAGAACCGCTCGACGGCCCCGAAGACGTCGTCGTCGGGCACCGGCAGGCCGGTGGCCTTGCCGAGCAGCGGACTCACCACCTTGTTGACCCGGCGCCCCATGGGGAACAGCCGCTCCATCCACCATGCCAACACCGCCGGCAGCGAGAGCAGGCGGATCGTCTCGGCGGTCGGCGCACAGTCGACGACGACGACGTCCCACTCGCCGCTGGCCGCATGTCGCTTGATGTCGGTCAACGCGAAGATCTCGTCGAGGCCTGGCACGACCGAGAGTTCCTCAGCCTCGATCTCGTCGATCCCACCCCAGCGGAACACCTCCTGGAGGTACGTGCGGATCTGCTCCCACGAGTCCTCCATCCGATCCTGGGCATCGAGCTGTTGTCCCCAGAGTCCGGGTGCGATCTCCACCGCGAGATCGCCGAGTTCGACCTCGAATGCATCGCTCAGAGAATGGGCCGGATCGGTCGAGAGCACGATCGTGCGGTGGCCCGCGTCTGCGCACCGCAGGGCCGTGGCCGCCGCGGTCGTCGTCTTGCCGACTCCACCCTTGCCGGTGAACAGCAGGACGCGCACGGGTCAGGCCGTGAGGTGGTCTCGGAGATCGCGGAGCGCAGTGCTCACGATGCGCGCCTCGGCCCGCCGCTTCACGAATGCCGGCAACGGGACCACGAGCTCGACGCGGAGGTGATAGGTCACGTCCGTGCCACCGTCGCGTTCGGCGAACTCGTAGGCGCCGTCGAGCACGCGCATGATGTCGCCCTCGACCAGTTCCCACGGCAGGCGGTTCGGTGCATCGTCCCACTGGTAGCGCAGCGTGTAGCTGGTGGAGCGCCCCATGCCCGCCGCCCGGTAGTGCACCACGGTCGCCCGGCCGTCGTCGTCTCGTTCGACGACATCGACGGCTTTCAGGTCACGAGCCCAGTCGGGGTAGTGCTCGAAGTCGGTGAGCACGTCCCAGATCGACGACAGCGGCGCCTCGATGTGCAGGTGCTGTGTGGTCTGGTCAGCCATGGACGTCGATTCTCCTCATCACCCTCGGGATTCTGGCAGTCATCTCGGTCCACCGGGCGTGTTTCGCCGGATGACGACGTAGTAGTACCCGAGCAGGATGCCGTAGCCGAGCAGGACCGGGACGAGGACGATGGCGACGATCAGCCACTTGATCCAAGCCTTTCGGTCTTCTGCACCGCCCTCGAAGTGGTCAGGCGGACGCTGGAGACAGTCCAGCATGGCCACGATCGCGGGGAACTCGATGCCGATCAGGACCAGCCAGAACGGCGGCGTCAACCGTGGTCCCCGTCTTCTCTGGGGAAGAAGGTCCCGAATCGGGCACCCCAGAGCGCCATGAGGCCCAGTCCGAGCATGGGAGCCAGGACGGCGAAGGCGACGCTCGTGTAGGGCCGAGCGACAGCGGCGACGATGGCGATGACGATCTGGGCGACCAGCACGCCCCGGAGCCGGAACCGGACCACCTTCGGCGCAGTGTGCGACAGGAAGAACAAACCGCCGAGGGTGATCTTCTCCTCCCGGGAACGGACGACGCCGTTCGCGTAGCCCCACAGGAACGCGACGACCCCGATCAGGAACAGCACCCCGGACACGACGGCGGTCAGTCCACCGAATGAATCTGGTGCAGCGACGCCCGCGGCGGTGGCCACGAGCAACGCTCCGGTACCGGCGAACGCCACGTTCACGATGCCGGCGCCCTCGTGCTCGAGGCCTGTCTCGTCGGTCTCGTCGGTCTCGTCGGTCTCGTCGGTCACGTTCCCTCGATCGCTTCGGCGAGGCGGGGAGCGAGTCGGTCGTAGTCGAACTCGTCGATCGCACGCACCCGTCCCGCATCGGCCATCTCCGCTCGGAGCACGTCGTCGCCCAACAGTCGCTCCAGTGCGCCCGCGACAGCGGCCACGTCGTTCGGATCGTCGACCACCAGGCCGGTGACGCCATGGACCACCGCTTCGGCGGCACCGCCACTCTTGCCTGCGATCTGGGGAACGCCGGCGGCCGCTGCCTCGAGGAACACGATTCCGAAACCTTCCTGCTCGAGCCCTGCCCAACGGTTGCGACACAGCATGGCGTAGACGTCGGCCGAGCCGTACACGGCAGCGAGGTCCTCTTCTGGCACTCGCCCGAGGAACGTGACGGGCGCTCGGTGCTCGGCCACCAGCTTTTCGAGCCTCGAGCGATCCCGGCCCGATCCGCCGATCGCAACCTGGAGATCGGGGATGCGCGAACCGAGCCCGGTCGCCGCTTGGATCAGGACGTCCATCCCCTTGCGCGGCACCAGACGGCTGAGACTGAGGACGAGCGGTCCGTCATGCAACCCGTAGCGCACCCTGACTGCTCGACGTTCGTCGTCGTCGAGTGGGCGGAACCGGGCGGAGTCGATACCGCACGGCACGACCGAGAGCGGCAGACGTCGGCCGGCAGCGCGCTCGGCCTCTGCAGCCGGGTAGCCGCCGAACGCGACGACACGCGTCGCGCCGCGGAGCACGTGGCGGATCGCGAGGTTCACTCCGGGAAGTCGGCCGGGCACCGTGACCTCGGCCCCGTGCAGCAGCACGGAGTACGGGCGCTCGAGGTGTGGGCCGATCAACCCCAGCGGCAAGGCGGGGTCGAGCACCACGCTGTCGGCATCGATCTCCGCTGCGAGGCGGTCGACGTGGCGGACGAGGCCTGGATGCGGCAGCAGGACCGGCTCTCTGGTTCGCTCGATACGGAAGTCCTGAGCCGCGTCCCATCTTGCGGCGCCCTCGTGTGGCGTGGTGAGCACCGCGAACGTCGACGGATCGAGACGGCGCCAGAGCTCCCACAGCAACGTCTGGATGCCACCGATCTTGGGCGGGAAGTCGTTGGTGACCAGCAGGTGGGTCATCGGCCGGCACCGACGCCCTCGAGGCTCGCGGGAGCAGGCGGCACCGAGCCAGCGAGCGCCGCCTCCGCACGGACGGCGGCATCGGGGTCATCGGCGGCCGATGCAACGAGGTGTGTCAATCCGAGCCGGGCACTCGCCCACACCGCGTGCGCCCGCAGGAGCCGGTCGCTGTGGACGACGAAACGCTCGAGCGTGTCGACCACGCGCGCATCGCGCGGATCGCCCACGTTCCCGAGGACCACGAGCGCGTTGCGACGCAGGTAGCGAGGTTCGCGGCGCGGGATGTACCACCGGCCGAACCGGTCGAGCAGCGCTTCGTCGGTGGCGTCGAGCAGGGCGAGCACGTCGACCCATGCATCGGCTGGGCCGCGGGACAAGGAGACGGGCACGGCCTCGCCGATGGTG
>JBBSLH010000337.1:0-4510 GCA_038255425.1 Acidimicrobiales bacterium | reverse complement strand
TAGATCGTCGCGAACATGGCAACCCAGACGACGTCGACGAAATGCCAGTAGTAGGCGCACACCTCGACCGCCGGCGCAGCGGGAGCTTTGGACTTACCGGTGATGAGTCCCGCGACCGCGGCCATGAACAGGATTCCGCCGAGCAGGTGGAGCCCGTGGAAGCCGGTCATCAGGAAGAAGATCGATCCGTACGCGTGCGACGAGATCGAGAAGTCGAGCTCGGCGTACTCGAGTGCGAGGTTGGCGAGGAACACTGCGCCCAGCAGCCCGGTGACGCCCAGCCAGCGCACCGTCTGGCGACGATCGTCGCGCTCGGCTGCGGCGACTGCTCCGTGCATCGTGAAGCTCGAGGCCACCAGGACGGCCGTCGCAGCCGCCGTTCGGCCGACCGCGAGTTCGACTCCCTCGGGCGGCCACACGTCGTTCGACGCTCGGAGCGAGAACCATGCCGCGAAGAGGCCGGCGAAGAACATCAGCTCCGACGCGAGCCACACCACGACGCCGACCGAGAGCGCCGACGGTCCGACCGAACCCGCGTCCTCGTGCGCGACGTCGGTGGATCGGGCGGCGAGGGCGTCGCTCACGGCCCTGGTTCTATCGCACCACCCGGCCACCCGGCGCACACCGTCGCCGGCATGCCCCGATCCTGTGCGAGCCTTTGGCATCGACAGCGTCTCGTACCCCGATCTGGCCATCGACTGGACGTTCGACCCTGCGGCCGCGTTGGTCATCACTGCGCTGGCTTCGATGTGGTTGGTCCTGCGTCGACGTCGCTCCGGTTGGCCACGCATCCGAGTCGTCGCAGCACTCGCTGCCCTGTCGGTGGCCGTACTGGCCACGCAGTCGGGTGTCGCGACGCACGACACCTCGTCGCTGACCGCTCACGTGGTCCAACACCTCCTCCTGGGGATGGCCGTCCCGCTGCTCGCTGCGCTCGCCGCGCCGGTCACGCTCGTCCTCCAGGCAGCGGACCCAGCGACCCGACAAGTCGTCCGGAGCATCCTCCGACACCCACTGACACGAGTCCTCAGTCATCCACTGCTCGGGTTCGTCGCGTTCGGTGCGTCACTCGTCGTCCTCACGTTCTCACCACTGCTCGATCTCGCGGCGCGAAACGACCTCGTCCATCTGCTGGTCCACGTGCACCTGGTCGCGATCGGATCGCTCTTCGTGTGGCCGCTGATCGGCATCGACCCGGTGCCGGAGCGGCCGCCACACGGCGCTCGCTTGCTCATCGTCCTGGCGTCGGTGCCGTTCCATGCGTTCGTCGGCGTCGCGCTGCTGAGCGCCTCGACACCACTCTTCGATGCCTACCCGTCGATCGACGACCAGCGACGGGCCGCCGGTCTCCTGTGGGGTGCCGGTGAACTGTTCACCCTCGCGATGGCGAGCGTCGTGTTCCGCGACTGGTACCGCGCCGACCAGCGAGCCGGAGCCCGTCACGACCGACGAGCAGATCGCGCCGAGTCGGCGTCAGTCAGCCAAGCGGGCGAAGGCTGATGGCACGCCGCTGGGCCCGGAGAGCTCGGCGAAGCGTGCGCCGATTGCGCGTGCGAAGGCCTGGGCGTCGGCGCTGTCGTCGGCAGGAGCGATCACATGGATCTCGTCGAGCGCGCCCGCCTCGGCCTCGGGCTCGGTGCCCTGCGTGGGTCGACAGTCCGAGAGGAGGATCACGCGCTGGTGCGTGGCGTTCGACGACGAGAGCTGTGCGGCGGCGACGCGCAATGCCAGCGCGAGATCGGTCGGCCCGAACCCGCGTAGCCGGAAGACGTCCTCGACGACGTCGTCGATCGGGCGACGCTGTTCTTGCCCCTTGATGATCATGACCTTCTCGCCGAACGCGAGGATCGAGTAGTCGTCCGGTGCTCGTTCCGCCGTCGCCGCCGCCGCGACCGCGGCAGCGGCGAGCCGGTCGCCACTCATCGATCCAGAGCGGTCGACCAGCAGGCACAACGCGGTGTCCGGTCGGGCCCACGTCCGGACCGACAACTCGTCGGTCGACGGAGCGACGCCAGCGGCCGCAGCGAGTTGAATCGACTCGATCGACGTGTCGAGATCGAGGTCGCCGCCCGTCTCGTCCATGGGCATGGTCTTCATGCGCCCGATCCCCCGTCGACGGGTGGAGTCGGCGCGGGCGATGTCGAGCACGATGCGCCCGGCGAGCCTGCGCGCCAGAAATCGGAGCTTCTCGTCGGTCGCGCCGGTCATGTCGGCCAGAAGGCTCAGGGTCTCGTCCGGCCGATCGGCCAACGACTCCTCGACGGCGGACTCGTCGAGCACGCCGAGGTCGGGCGACACCTGGTCGAAGTCGTCGTGCTGGCCGAGTTCACGCCGCGACGTCGTCTTGCGCGACTCCTCGGACAGCTGCTCCTGGGTCTCGGCCTCGTCGAGCGTGCGATCCCGGTCGTCGCTGCCGTCGCCCCCGAGGAGGCTCAGGCTTTTCCCGCGTTGCCGATCTGTTCGTCGGTGAGTTCGAGCGTGGTCGCCCAGGCGATCCAGAGTTCGTCGATGATCTCCTCGGGCGTGCGCTGACAGCTCTCGTGCACCCGGATACGTCCAGAGAGCGCCATGCGGGCCGCATCGAGGGCGACGTCTTCCTCGGCCACGGACGAGTCACGCAGTCCGGCGAGTTCGCCGGCGATGAGGACGAGATCGATCGCTCCCCGGACCGACGAACCAATGCGCACGTCGGGGTGAACGCGTGTCGCCCGGACGACGTCGACCGCTCGACGGACGAAGTCCGGTGCGTCGATGTTCGTCTCACCGTGGACGATGGCGAGCTCGTCCTCGGCGGATTGGTAGTCCATCGCGACGCGGCTCACGCGGTCGTAGACCGCGCCGGAGATACGAGCGGTACCGACAGCGTCGTAGGGGTTCATCGCCGCGACCATGCGGAAGTTCTCCGCAGCAGCGATGCGCCCGAGGCGCGGAACGGTCAGCTCCCCCTCGGACATGACGGTGATGAGGAGGTTGAGGGTCTCCTCCGGCACCCGGTTGATCTCCTCGACGTAGAGGAGCGCGCCCTCGCGGAGCGCCCGGACGAGGGGACCGTCGACGAAGACATCCTCGGCGTACCCGTCGGTCAGGACGCGAGCTGGGTCGAAGTGCCCTGCGAGTCGGGCTGGCGTGAGCTCGGCGTTGCCCTCGACGAAGACCAGTTCGAGACCCGCCCGGCCGGCGATGGCACGCAGGAGCGTGGACTTGCCGGTGCCGGGCGGCCCCTCGAGGAGAACGTGTCGTGCGGCGGCGAGCGCCGCGGTGACCAGTTCGAGTTCACGTCGTCGACCCACGACCTCGACCGAGGCGCTCTCGACGAGCGCACGGTCGAAGCCGTGTGTAGACGGACTCAACGACTTGCCACCTAGTACCGGACGAAGCCGCGGACGTTCTCGCCGTCGCGCATGGCCTGGTAGCCCTTGTTGATGTCCTCGAGCTTGTACTCGTTGGTGATCAACTCATCGAGCTTGAGCTGACCCTCCTGGTAGAGGCGCAGCAGGCGGGGGATGTCGTAGCGCGGGTTGGCCGAGCCGAAGATCGAGCCGACGAGTTCCTTCTGCATGAGCGTCAGGTCGAAGAGGCTCATGGTGACCTCGGTGTCGTTGATGTTGGCCACCGAGGTGTGCACGACGCGTCCACCCTTGCCGGTGAGCGCCATGACCGGTGCGATCAAGGCACCGTCGCCCTCGCCGACGGTGATGATCGACTTGTTGGCCATCTGGCCCCACGTGATCATGCCGACGAGTTCCATAGCCTCCTCGACCGACGCCGCAGTGTGCGTCGCACCGAAGACCATGGCCTGCTCGCGCTTGAACTCGACCGGGTCGACGGCGACGACGTGGCGGGCGCCGGCCATGGCCGCACCCTGGATGGCGTTCATACCGACACCGCCGGCGCCGACGACGACCACGGTCTCGCCGGGCTTCACGTCGGCGGCGTAGGTGGCAGAACCCCAGCCGGTGGTCACGCCACAGCCGACCAGCGCGGCCTTGTCGAGCGGGATGTCGTTCTCGATCTTGATGCAGCTGGCTTCGCTCACGACCGTGAACTCACCGAACGTGCCGAGGCAGCACATGATGCCGAGATCGGTGCCGTCGTGGGCGTGGTGCCGAGCGGTGAAGTCGGTGACCTGGCGACCAGCGAGCAGGAAGGCGCCGAGGTCGCAGAGGTTCGACTGGCCCTTCGAGCACGACGGGCACTTGCCACAGGCCGGGATGAACCCGAGGACGACGTGATCGCCGACAGCGAGGCTGGTGACGCCCTTGCCGACCTCGACGCCCTCGCCGGCACCTTCGTGACCACCGATGATCGGGAACTGCTGGAGCCCCATCTCGGCTGCGGTCTCGGCCGGGATCACCATGTCGCCGGTGAGGATGTGCTCGTCGGAGTGGCAGAGACCCGAGCCAACGAGCTTGATCAGTACTTCGCCGTCCTTGGGCGGGTCGAGGTCGATCTCCTCGACGCTCCAGTCGGTGCCCTGCTCCCAGCAGATGGCGGCGCGGGTCTTCATGGG
>JBBSLH010000336.1:0-4521 GCA_038255425.1 Acidimicrobiales bacterium | reverse complement strand
GGCGAGACCTTCGCCAAGAAGATCCACAAGCTCATGGACATGGCGCTCAAGGTCGGTGCGCCGTTGATCGGCCTCAACGACGGCGCCGGCGCTCGCATCCAGGAAGGCGTGGTCTCGCTCGATCAGTACGGCGGCATCTTCTACCGCAACGTCAAGGCATCGGGCGTCACGCCACAGATCAGCGTGATCATGGGCCCGTGCGCCGGTGGCGCCGTGTACTCCCCCGCCATGACCGACTTCGTGTTCATGGTCGAAGAGACGTCCTACATGTTCATCACCGGCCCGGACGTCGTGAAGACGGTGACCGGCGAAGACGTCACCCAGCAGGAACTCGGCGGCGCCGACGCACATGCGCAGAAGTCCGGCGTGGCGCAGTTCGAGTCGCCCGACGACAAGGCAGCGCTCGACGACGTCAAGTACCTGCTGTCGTTCCTGCCGTCGAACAACCTCGAGGAGCCCCCGGTACTCGACACGGGCGACGATCCCGAGCGGCAGTGCCCGGCCCTCAACGACATCGTCCCGACCAACCCGAACCAGCCGTACGACATGAAGGCAGTCATCGGCGAGATCGTCGACGACAGCGACTACTTCGAGTACGCCACCAAGTGGGCGCCACAGATCACGTGCGGATTCGCCCGCATGGGTGGCCGGCCGGTCGGCATCGTCGGCAACCAGCCGATGGCGATGGCGGGCGTGCTCGACATCGAGTCGTCCGAGAAGGCCGCCCGCTTCGTCCGCACCTGCGATGCCTTCAACATCCCGCTGCTGACCTTCGTCGACGTGCCCGGCTTCATGCCCGGCGTCGAACAGGAGCACAACGGCATCATCCGCCACGGCGCGAAGTTGCTCTACGCGTACTGCGAGTCGACGGTTCCCCGTATCCAGGTCATCACCCGCAAGGCCTACGGCGGCGCCTACGTGGTCATGAACTCCAAGTCGATCGGTGCCGACTACGCCATCGCCTGGCCCTCCGCCGAGCTCGCCGTCATGGGTGCGGCCGGCGCAGTCGAGATCGTCGGTCGGCGCGAGATCGCCGAATCCGACGACCCCGACGCCAAGAAGGCCGAGCTGGTCGAGGAGTACTCCGAGAAGTTCCTCAACCCGTATGCCGCTGCCGACCGTGGCTACGTCGACGACGTGATCGACCCTTCCGACACCCGGCGCAAGATCAACGCCGCACTCGACATGCTCTCGTCGAAGCGTGAAGAGCTCCCGGCCCGCAAGCACGGCAACGTGCCGCTGTAGTGATGGACATCCGTCCGGTTCCCAGCGACGAGGAAGCGGTGGCGATTGCCACGGCGATCGAGGCCGGATGGCCGCGTCCGGCAGCGGAGGAAGAACCCGAGACGCCGCGATGGCGGTTCTCGACCCGCTGGTGGGGCAAACCGATCCCACTCCGCCGACGGCGCCCCTGGTGACCTCGGAGCACGCGTCGCTGGAGACGACGGCTGTCGAACTCACGACGGTCGGGCACGACATGGCCGTGCTCCATCACGGCACCACGGCGCGGCGCCTACACGATCTGCCCGCCGACACCGACCACGAGGTCGACGGGGTCTCATTCCGAACGCTTCCCCGGCCCGACGGCGAACTGCTGTGCCGGTTCGCGACCACCAACGACGTGCACTTCGGTGAGACCGAGTGCGGCCACTTCGAGGGACTCGACCTCGGTCCGCCACTGATGGTCGAGCCTGGTGAGCGCCCGTACCCGCTGACGATGAACGACGGTGCCGTGAGCGAGATCGCGGCCATCGATCCTGCTGCGGTCATCGTCAAGGGCGACCTCACGGCCACGGGAACGGTCGAGGAATACCAGTCGTTCCTCGACTGCTATGGCGCTGCGTTCGGCAGCCGCCTGCACCACGTGCGCGGCAACCACGACGGCTATCACGGCGCCACCTTCGCCGCGATCCCGACCCAACGGATCGACCTGCCCGGCGTCACGATCGCCCTCGTCGACACGACGATTCCTCGTGCCGCGAACGGTCAGTTCACCGACGATCAGGCGGCATGGTTGGGCGACCTCGCCGCCGAGACCGACCGCCCGGTGCTCGTTCTGGGCCACCATCACCCCTGGGATCCAGCGTCAGCCGAGCGACCGGACGGCTACTTCGGCATCAACCCGGACTCGTCCGAGGCGCTGGTGTCGGTCATCGCCGCCCACGATTCGATCCGCGGCTACTTCGCCGGTCACACCCACCGGAACCGCCGTCGGACGTTCGCTGCGACCGGCGACGTGCCCTATGTCGAGGTCGCGTGCGTGAAGGACTACCCGGGCGCCTGGGCCGAATACCAGGTGTACGAGGGCGGGATCGTCCAACTCATGCACCGGATCTCGACCGCGGAGGCGCTGGCGTGGTCCGAGAAGACACGGTCGATGTTCTTCGGCGCGTACCCGGGGTACTCGTTCGGCGAGCTGTCCGATCGCTGCTTCGCCATCGCGACATGAGCACGCCTCCGAAGCCGGCGCTGGACGGGCTGCGGGTCATCGACATCTCCACAGTGCTCGCAGCTCCGGCATGCGCTCGCTACCTGGCCGACTTCGGTGCCGACGTCATCAAGGTCGAGCGACCAGGAGTGGGCGACGGCACCCGCAACATGTTCCTGCGCCACCCCGACGACGACGTCACGTACTTCTGGAAGCTGCTCGGTCGCGGCAAGCGCACCATCGAACTCGACCTGAAGTCCGACAGCGGACGCGACACCCTGATCCGACTCTGCGCCACCGCCGACGTACTCGTCGAGAACTTCCGCCCCGGCACGCTCGAACGACTGGGGCTCGGGCCCGACCTCCTGTTGGACCGCAATCCCGATCTCGTGATCACCCGCGTGAGCGGGTTCGGCCAGACCGGCCCCTACGCCGGGCGGGCCGGTTTCGCGACGCTCGCCGAGGCCATGTCCGGCTTCGCCTCACTGTCGGGCGAGCCCGATGGCGCACCTCTTCTCCCGCCGATCGCCCTCACCGACGAGATCACCGGGCTGACGGCAGCGTTCGCCACAATGGTCGCCCTCCACTCGGGCGTGGGCCAGGTCGTCGATGTGAACCTGCTCGAGTCGCTTCTCCAGGTCATGGGACCGCTCGTGTCTGCCGCTGCCGTCGAGGGCTACGAACAACCTCGTCTCGGATCCGGCGTCCCCTACACCGTTCCTCGCGGCACATGGCAGTGCAGCGATGGCGGGTGGGTCGCCGTGTCGACGTCAGCCGAATCAGTCGCTCGTCGGGTGCTGGCGTTGATCGGCCTCGACGACGACGAATCGCTCCACAGCTTCGAGGGCCGGGTCGGAGCCCGCTCTCGCATCGATACCCGGATGACCGAGTGGATCGGAGCTCGGACGCAGGACGAGGTCCTGGCCGCGTTCGACGGAGCCGAGGCGGCCGCCGCGCCGGTCTATTCGATGAACGACGTGCTGGCCGATCCCCACGTGCAAGCCCGCGGATCAGTCGTCGACGTCGACGGGACCCCGATGCAGGGCCTCGTCGCACACCTGTCGGCGACGCCCGGCCACATCCGTTGGGCGGGACGCCCGCCCGGCGCCGACACCGACGAGGTCCTGGCCGAACTCGACGACGCCTGACTTCGCCGGCAACAACGTGGCGGCGCGACGCCGTGATTGACAGACGAAAGACCGCCGCGCACAGTGGATCGTATGGAAGCCGTCTTCATGTTGATCATGTCGGGCGTTCTCCTGGGGGCACTCGGGGCGTTCGTCGTCTGGGCGATTCGAAATCCGCCGAAGTCCGGAGGGTCGCCTCGAAACCTGGATCGGGACACGGAAGCAGCGAACGCAGAAGTTCGGGCGTGGACGAACGGTGGTGCGGGGCCTGGGGGCGGCAGTCTCTGATCGGCCGTCCTCAGTGGACGGCGACCTCGATGCGGTCGCGGTCCCATTCCTGGGCGGCGCAGAGTGCCTTCGCAGCGTTGGCGACGACTGACTCAGCGTCGAGGCCGTGACTCGGGTACGACGCAACCCCCGCCTGGAAGCGACGGGGGCCGATCGTCCCGGCGATGTGGCGACGCAGACGTTCGGTGGTCCAGACCGCGCCGTCTTCGCCGGTGTCCTCGAGCACCACGACGTACACGCCGTCATCGCGGCGGCCGACGATGTCGGACTCGCGGAGCGTCGCAGTCGCTGCCGCAGCGATGAGTTCGGCGGGCACGGGACCGGAGCCCTCGTCAGTACCCAGGATCATGATGTACACCACCGACAGCGGACGCAACGCTCGCCGGGCCACCGCGATCCGACCACGCAGCGCCGCGTCGAGATAGTCGAGATCCAGGATCTGGGGCAATTTCGCGACGGGCGTCGGCACGACCTGCGACTCCGTTTCGGCCTCCAGTCCTGCGGCGGGCGGCTCGTCGCGGAGGTCGAGCGCCTGCGTCAGCGGAGCCGCTGGCTCGGTGGTCGCCCCGCCAGACACGCGGAGGGCAAGGACAGCGCACGCCACCGCGCAGAGGCCCGCGAGCAAAGCGCTCGCGCCGTGGCCGGTGACGGCAGCGAAGACACCGAAGGCTGCGGCCG
>JBBSLH010000335.1:0-4546 GCA_038255425.1 Acidimicrobiales bacterium | reverse complement strand
GGCCAACCCGTCGGCACCACCGCCGGAGATGCCCGCGAACCGCTCGAGCTTGGATTCGACCGCGCGACGCGACCGTGCGAGCGCGGCGCGCTCGGAGTCCAGGTCGATCGCGGTCCCCACGTGCACGTGTCTACCGAGCGCAGGCGCGATGGAGAAACGCGTATCCGGAAGGCGACGTAGGGTCCGCCGGGTGCAGACCGAAGATCATGCGGACCTCGTCGCGTCGGAGCGGCTCGCTGACGCGGCGGCAGCGATCCGCACGGCCGACATCGATCCAGACGCCGAAGCACACCGCTCGGCGATCCTCGAGTTCGTGGACGAGCACCACGACGCGTTGCATCGCTCGTGTCGTCGCGGCCATCTCACCGGATCGGCCCTGGTCGTCGACGGCACGGGCGACCACGTCCTGCTCCTGTTCCACACGAAGCTCCAGCGGTGGTTGCAACCGGGTGGACACTGCGACGGCGATGCCAACCTCGCAGCCGTGGCGCTCCGGGAGGCGACGGAGGAGTCCGGGATCGAGCGGTTGCGCGTGCACCCCGTGGCCATCGATCTCGACGTCCATCGCGTCGATCCTCCAGCTGATGGACCCCACCTCCACCTCGACGCCCGCTTTCTCGTCATCGCGCCGAGCGGTGCGCAGCCCCGAGGAAACCACGAGTCGGAAGCGATCCGATGGGTCAGTCCCGCCGACCTCGGTGACTTCGACGTGGACCCGGGCACCGTGCGCATGGTCCGCCACGGCCTGCGGATGCACGCGTTGCTGACCGCATGACCGAACTGTCCGTGCTCGGGTGGGACGGCCACTGGGCCGAACTGGCGGACGGAGTCGAGGGGGCTCCTGGTCGCGTGGTCCGGCAGGACCGAGGGTGGGTGCAGGTGGCCAGATCGGCGACCGAGGTCGAGTCGTTCCGGACTCGTGCGGATCGCGTGGGGACTCCCGTGGTGGGCGACTGGGTCACGACGATCGAGGACGAGGTCGCTGTGGTGCTCGAACGACGGAACGCGCTCCGGCGTGCCGATCCGGTGGGGGAGGGCGAGCAGGTACTCGCTGCCAACCTCGATCAGGTCCTCGTCGTCCTGGGATTGGACCGTCCCGTGAAGTCGGGTCGAATCCAGCGTGCGGTGATCCAGGCATGGGACGCCGACGCCGAACCCATCGTCGTGCTCACCAAGGCCGACCTGCACGACGAGCCCGATGTCGAGGGGCGACGCGTCGCGACGGAGAACCCGGGCGTCGACGTCGTGGTGGTGTCGTCGCACGACGGGACGGGCATCGACGACCTCCGGCGACGGGTCGGGGGGCAGATGGTCGTCCTGCTCGGGGAGTCGGGCGCCGGGAAGTCCAGCCTCCTCAATGCGCTGGCCGACGGTTCGGTGGCGCTGATCGGCGATGTCCGCGAATTCGACGCCAAGGGCCGCCACACCACGACGAGGCGCGAGCTGCACCTGCTGGAGGGCGGCGGACTCGTCGTCGACACGCCGGGTGTCCGGGCGGTCGGCCTCTACGCCGATCCGGAGGCGATCGACGCCACCTTCCCCGACGTCGTCGACTTGGCCGCCCAGTGCCGGTTCAGTGACTGCTCACACGACCGGGAGCCCGGCTGCGACGTCGGCCGGGCGATCGCCGAGGGCGAGTTGGCGGCCGAGCGGCTCGAGGCATACCGGGCGATGCACGACGAGGCCGAGTGGGCACAGTTGCCGGACCACGAACGTCGCCGTCGCCGCTGACTCTGGCGGACGGTCAGCCGACGTCGTCGGGGGTCTCGCAGCTCTCCATGAAGTTGATGTGGGCGAAGTCGTCGATCAACACGTCGATCTGGAAGCCGTCACGGTCGGTGACGCTGAACGCCTGGTCGAACCGGTCGTCGTCAGGCTCCCGCTGCGCCGCCGCATACTCACGCCGGTCCTGGACGAAGACGCGGTAGTCGCCAAGCCACGCCTCGACAGCTGCGGCCTCGTCCTCGGGGCCGGGCGGGCGCAGTGACTCGAGCCGGCCGACCATCGTCTCGAGCTCGCCTGTTCCGTCATCGAGGACGTCCGCCCGGTCTGCCGGAGACGCGAGCTCACTCGCGAAGGGCAGTGCGTCGAAGACGGGGACCGACCGAGCGCAGGTCGCTTCCGCTGACGCCGTCCACACGGTGTCGTCGAGTCGGTCGCGCGGCTCGTCCCGACCCTCGAAGACTGTGAGGTACATCACGTAGCCCCAGATGCCGACGAACGACAGGATCACCAGGAGTACGCCGAACCGGCGAGGGTTGAAGCGCTTGCGTGGCCGTCGCTCGGATCCGCTGGGCTGACCAGATGCTTCGTCGGGCGTATCGGCCAGGTCGGTCACCACGCGATGGTCGTCCATCGGTGAGCTCCCGCGCCAGAATGCCAGCCATGAGCGAGCTCCTCGACGACCTCCGCGCCCGTGGTCTGGTGCACGACAGCACCGACCTCGACGCCCTCGCCGAGCGCCTCGACGCCGGTCCGCTCCGCCTCTACTACGGCTGCGACCCGTCCGAGGCCAGCCTGCACGTCGGCAACCTCATCGGTCTCCTGGTGCTGCGACGATTCGCCGAGGCCGGGCACGAACCCGTCGCCCTGGTCGGCGGCGCCACCGGCATGGTGGGCGACCCGGGCGGGCGTTCGGAGGAGCGCAATCTTCTCGATGACGACACCCTCGCCGCCAACGTGGCAGGGATCCGTGCCCAGGTGGAGTCCGTGGTCGGAGCGGTCGCCGAGGTGGTCGACAACCGTGACTGGACCGCAGGAGTCGGCGTACTGGAGTTCCTCCGAGACGTCGGGAAACACGTGACCGTGAACCAGATGCTCGCCAAGGAGTCGATCAAGGCGCGCGTCGAGTCAGAACACGGCATCTCGTTCACCGAGTTCAGCTACATGCTCCTGCAGGCGAACGACTACTGGCACCTCCACGACACCACCACGGTGGAACTCCAGATCGGTGGCTCCGACCAGTGGGGCAACATCGTGGCCGGCGTGGACATGATCCGCCGTCGCTCGCAGGCCCACGTCCACGCATTCACCTGGCCGCTGATGACGACGGCGACCGGCGCGAAGTTCGGCAAGTCCGCCGGAAACGCCGTGTGGCTGGCCGAAGACCGAACATCGCCCTACGCGTTCTTCCAGTACTGGATGAACACCGATGACCGCGACGTCGAGAAGTTCCTGCTCCAACTCACCTTGCTCCCGATCCGGGAGGTGAGGGATCTCGTCGCGGTGCACGGCGACGCCCCGCAGGAACGACGCGCACAACGCCGGTTGGCGCATGAGGTCACGACACTCGTCCACGGCGCCGACGCGGCCCAAGCCGCCGCCGAGGCGTCCAACGTCCTCTTCGGTGGCGATCCAGGCGATGCCGGTCTCGGCGCCTGGGAGGTCGTGGCGGCTGAGGTGGAGACCGTCGGGCTCCCGGTGGGCACGACGCTCGATGAAGGCGTCGATCCCGTGCCGTTGTTGGTCGCAGCGTCCCTCGCCAAGTCCAACAACGAGGCCAGGCGTCTCCTCAGCGACGAGGCGGTCGTGGTGACCGGCCGTCGCCTCACCGAGGGCGATCTGATCACCGCTGTCGACCTCCGCCACGATCGCTACGTCCTGATCCGCAAGGGTCGGAAGAACTACGCAGTCGTGGATCTGGAAAAAGACACCGTCTGAAGTTGACGCTCTCGCCGGGTGGCGCTACGTTGGTCCTTCGCCCCGCACGACCGTCACGGTCGGAACGAGGCACAGGTCGAGTCAGCGCCGGCAACGGCCCCCGCGGCTCCGCACCACCGAAACGTTCGGATCTTTCGAACGCGCCGATGGAACGGAGTTTGCACCGGGGTCAGCCATCAGCTAGCTTGCCCGCTCCGGCAACACCGCCCCGATCTTCGGACCGGGTGCGATTGCCACAAGAGCTCCTTGAAAACAGAAGAGAGGAATGACGTGTGAGTGCGGGCGATCGCCCTCGCTTCGGCGAGTGTGGTCGCACGGAAATACATTTGCACCTGTCATCTTTGAGTTTCTACAGGTCTTACCCAAGACCAAACATGAAGAGATAGATGCCAGCAGGCGCCGGTCAGTCAGGCCGGTGCCGCTCAACCAATTGATCGAATCGTCGACCCGAACCAATCTTCGGAGCGGTGAAGGTCGATGCAAGATCTTGACGGAGAGTTTGATCCTGGCTCAGGACGAACGCTGGCGGCACGCTTAACACATGCAAGTCGAACGAGGCCCAAGGAGCTTGCTCCTGAAGGTCGAGTGGCGAACGGGTGAGTAACACGTGAGAAACCTGCCCCGAAGACCGGGACAACCCAGGGAAACTTGGGCTAATACCGGATACCTTCACGACGTCTCCTGGCGATGTGAAGAAATGGATTCCGCTTTGGGAGGGTCTCGCGGCCTATCAGCTTGTTGGTGAGGTAATGGCTCACCAAGGCGACGACGGGTAGCTGTTCTGAGAGGAAGATCAGCCACACTGGGACTGAGACACGGCCCAGACTCCTACGGGAGGCAGCAGTGGGGAATCTTGCGCAATGGGCGAAAGCCTGACGCAGCGATG
>JBBSLH010000334.1:0-4568 GCA_038255425.1 Acidimicrobiales bacterium | reverse complement strand
TGTGGCCGGCCATGCAGCAGATCAAGAGCGAGGCGGCGACCATCCGCTGGCGCTCCAACGGCGCGTGGACCGCGCCGATGGTGATCCGGATCCCGATCGGCGGGTATCTGACCGGCGGTTCGATCTGGCACAGCCAGTGCGGCGAGTCGATCTTCGCCCACATCCCCGGTCTGCTCATCGCCTTCCCGTCACGAGCCCGAGACGCCGCCGGACTGCTGCGCGGAGCGTTCCAGCACGACGATCCGGTGCTGTTCCTCGAACACAAGCACCTGCTCCGCCAGCCCTACGCCAAGGACCCGTTCCCGCCGGCCGACTACGTGCTCCCGTTCGGCAAGGGCGACATCCGCCGTCCGGGCGATTCGCTGACCATCATCTCGTGGGGCGCCACCGTCCAGAAGTCGCTGGTCGCCGCCGAGCGGGTGACCGAGCGGACGGGCAAGACGATCGAGGTCATCGACCTGCGCACCATCATCCCGTGGGACCAGGAACTCGTCGCCGAGTCGATCGCCAAGACCTCCCGGGCCCTCGTCGTCCACGAGGACGTCATGACTGCCGGCTTCGGTGCAGAGATCGCGGCGTGGATCGGCAGTGAGTGCTTCTGGTCACTCGACGCACCCGTCCGGCGCGTCGCCGCGCTCGACACGCACGTGCCCTACGAGCCGACCCTCGAGGCCGCCGTGCTCCCTCAGGTCGACGACATCGCCGAAGCCGCCACCGCCCTCCTCGCCACCTGATCCTCAGGACCCACCTGATCCTCAGGACCCACGGGATCTGGCGTTACTTCTTGTGGAGGGGTCGCCAGAACTCACGCCAGATTCAGTGTGATCGGACGGCGGGGATGACGTGTTCGAGGTAGGCGTCGAGGGCTTCGGCGTCCCACGGGGCACGGAGCGCGACGTTGACCCCGGTGGCGCCGGCGGCCTGATACTCGAGGATCCGCTCGACGGCTTGGTCGGGGGTGCCATTGAGGCCGCCACCGAGGACCCGGGGCAGGAGGTCGACGCCCCACTGGGCTTCGAGGCGATCTTGCGCCGCTGATGCCGCCGCCTCGTCGGCCCCCAGGTTGAAGGTGAGGTTGACGACCCGCTTGATCTCGCTCGGGTCGCGGTCGATCCGTTCGCACGCGGCGTCGAGAACACCGTTGAGGCGCTGGAACTCCTCCGGCGGCACGTAGGCGGCGTTCCACCCGTCGGCATGCGCAGCGACGATCGGCAAGGTGCGCTTCTCGCCGACGCCGCCGATCCAGATCGGGAGTCGCCGCTGCACCGGCGCGGGCAGACACGATGCATCGACGGTCTGGAACCATTCGCCGTCGTGGGTCGTCCGCGCTTCGTCGGGATCGAGCAGGCGTCGAATGAGCGGGGCCGCCTCCTCGAGCATGTCGAGGCGCTTGCCATCACGAGGGAACTCGTAGCCGAACGCCTTCGCCTCGGGCGCGTGCCAACCCGCTCCCAGCCCGAGTTCGAAACGGCCGCCGGAGATGTGGTCGAGCGTGGTCGCCGCCTTCGCGATCACTCCGGGGTTCCGGTAGCCGACGTAGAAGACCAGGCATCCGATGCGTGCATGGGACGTGTCGGCACAGAGTGCTCCGAGCGTGGCGATCGCCTCGAAGTGGTCGACGGTGCCGCCTTCCGGCGGGGCCTCGTAGAGGTGATCCCAGACCGAGATCCAGTCGACCCTGGCCTCGTCGAGTCGACGCCACGTCGCTCGGAGTTCGTCCATGGTCATGTTCTGCTGGCCGACGTGCGCGCCGAGATCGATCGAGGTCATGGGCGCAGTTCATCACGCGGGCGCGTTCCCTGGCGGAGAACTGGCGCGCTGGCCCCCAGGGTAGGGAAGTCGCTCACGGGAAGGGGCGCCGCCGATGACCAAGAACGACATCTCCGACACCGACGAGGAAGACGTCGCCGAGCGAGCTGGGCAGGCGGGACTCTCGGTGCGGGGCGTGCTGTATCTCGTCTCCGCCTTGCTGACGGTGCAGATCGCGTTCGGCAGTTCGTCGGACGAAGAGGGCCCAGGGAAGACGGGGGCGCTCGAGTCGGTGGCGCAGCAGTCGTTCGGGCGAGTCGCGCTGGTCGTGTTGTCGGTCGGGCTCGCGGGCTACGCGATCTGGCGGTTCATCGCCGCCTGGAAGTACGACGGCGATGACGACGACTCGGAGCTGGCGGTCTGGCGGAAGCGGATCTCCTACGTCGGTCGAGGTCTCGTCTACCTCGCGGCCTTCGGCACTGCCATCTCCTTGGTCCTCGACAGCGACACCGGTTCGGAGCAGTCGAGTCAGGGAGAGAGCGGCGAAGACATCGAACGCATCTTCGACCTTCCTGCTGGTCGGTGGATCGTGCTCGCCATCGGGGTGGGTGTACTCGCCGCCGCGGCGTACAACGGGTACCGAGCATTCAGTGGCAAGTTCCGGGAGAAGTGGCAGGACGACATGTCGCACACCGAGCGTCGCTGGGCGATCGTCGTCTCCGAGATGGGACTCGTTGGACACATGGCGGTGTTCGGACTCATCGGATTCTTCCTGACCCGAGCAGCGATCGAGTTCGACCCCGATGAGCCAGAGAGCCTCGACCAGGCCGTGCGAGCGCTGGCCGACACGTCGTTCGGCACGTCAGCGTTGCTCGTATTGGCCGTGGGCATGGTCTCGTATGCCGCCTTCAGTTTCGTGGAAGCGCGGTGGCGGGTCCTCGTCGAATGACGCTCGTCCGTCGGCTCGCCCTGGCGTCGGCGCTCGTGTTCGCTCTGGGGCTCCTGCTCTCACTCGTGGTCCGGATCGGAGCCGTGGCCGACGCCGACCGCGCCGCGACCGAGTGGATCCATGACCGTGCGATCGAGAGCGAGACCGTTTCCGGCCTCGCCCTCGCGGTCACGACGATCGGGAATCCGCTGACGCTCACGGCGTTCGTGGTGATCGCCGCCGGTTGGCTGCTGTTCCATCGCCATGGTCGTACCGCGGTCTGGCTGGTCACGGTGACGCTCGTGGGATCGATGGTGGAGTCGCTGCTGAAGATCGTGGTCGGGCGCGCCAGGCCGGACTTCGATTCGGTCTTCCTCGAACCGTTCAGCAAGAGCTTCCCATCCGGTCACGCCATGAACACGACGGTCGTACTCGGCGCGATCACGGTTGCCGTGGTTGCTGCCGCGACCTCGCGACGCGCCGGTGCCGTGCCGGCGGCGGCCATCGGTGCGGTGACCGTGGCGTTCGCCGTCGGCGCGAGTCGGCCGACGCTCGGCGTGCACTTCGTGAGCGACGTGATCGCCGGTTGGGCGCTCGGCGTGGTCTGGCTGTTCGCGACCCGCCCCCGCCAGGACGTCGAGATCAGTGCCGAGCCGGAACCGGGAGCGCCTTCGGCGTGAGGTGGAAGTCGTCGAGGTGGGCGTGGTTCGTGCGTCGCCGGTACTCGGTCGTGCGACCGACCCAGTTGTTGGTCACCTTGCCACCCTGGAGGTACCAACTGTCGTCGATCAGGACCCACGCCGAGTCGGCGAGCCGGTCGGCCAGTTCGTCGTTGTAGGCCTTCTGCACGTCGGCTCGGACCTCGACCGCCTGGATCGAGTCGCGTGCCATCTGGTGGAACAACGACAGCAGGTAGCGTGCCTGCGACTCGATCATCAAGACGATCGACGAGTGCCCGAGGTTGGTGTTCGGGCCGTACATGAAGAAGAGGTTGGGGAAGCCGTTGACGCTGATTCCGAGGTGCGCCTGAGGGCCATCGCTCCACTCGTCGTTCAGATCGCGACCGTCGACCCCGGTCACGCGCATCGGGGTCAGGAAGTCCTGGGTGTGGAAGCCGGTCCCGACCACGATCACGTCGACCGAATGCTCGGTGACCTCGCCGTCGGCGCTCGTGGTCACGATCGCGTCGCCGGTCACCTTCGAGATGGGTGCGGTCTCGATGGCGATGCCGAACTCCTCGATCGACTCGTAGTAGTCGTCAGAGAAGAGGATCCGCTTCGCGCCCATCGGATAGTCGGGCACCAGCAGCGCACGCGTCTCCGCGTCGGAGACGGTGTCGTGGAGGTGCTTCCGGGACAGCTTCTGGCCGATGTCTCGCATCCTCGACTTCCGCCGCATCAGGTCGAACGCGACGACGTCGGTCCGGAACCACAACGCAAACCGCCGCAGGTTGCGTGCGACACGGCTGCGTCGGATGAGCCCCTTCTCGAACTCGGTGTAGTCGCGGTCGTTCTTGGGGATGATCCAGTTCGGCGTCCGCTGGAAGATCGTGACCTGCGACGCCTCCTTCGCGACCTGCGGGACGTACTGCACCGCACTGGCTCCACAACCGATCGTCGCGACCGACTTCCCGGTCAAATCGACATCGTGGTCCCACTCGGCTGAGTGGAAGACCGGGCCGGAGAACGAGTCGAGCCCGTCGATCTGGGGCCAGCGGGGTCGGCTCAGCTGGCCCGTCGCCGACACGACCACGTCGAATCGCTCGGTCCTGCCGCCGCCGTCGACGCCACCGTTGACATCGACGTCCCAGGCTCCAGCAGCCTCGTCGTAGCGCGCCTCGGTCACCGTCGAGCCGAACTGGAGGTGCGGGCGGAGGTGATAGGTGTCGACG
>JBBSLH010000333.1:0-4575 GCA_038255425.1 Acidimicrobiales bacterium | reverse complement strand
TTGGTCGGGAACATCGAGGAGAACGACGACGACATCATCGCCATCGCCGAGCGGTTCGACGACTTCACGAAGACCCTGCTCACTCGCGAAGGGCAACTCGCCCAGGCACTCGACGACTTCGCGGTGGTCGCCGACGTCCTGGCCGACGAACGTGACGACATCGAACTCCTGGTCTCCAGCCTCGCCGACCTCTCGGGCGACGGTCTCGACCTCGTGTCCGAGCATGCGGTGCGACTGCGGACCGACGTCGAGATCCTGACTCGACTGACACGGTCGATCGACACCAACCTCGACGGACTACAGGACACGCTCGATGCCGGACCGGCGATCATCGGCGGCTTTATCGACGCCTACAACCCGGAGCTCCGGGCCACCGACCTCCGCAACAACTTCTCCCCGCTGATCCAGGAGGCGCTCGGTCCGCTCGGTGACCTGCTCCCGGTTCCGTGCGTGAGCGTCCTCGGCACCGAGTGCCCCGGCGGTGGTCTCGTCGAACTCGACGACGGCACGGGACCGGTCGAAGCGCAACTCGCGGAGCCGACCGGCCCGATCAACGACATCCTTGCGGTGCTCGGCACGCCCACGGCCGCCGACGTCTCGACCTCGACGACCGCGAAGCCCACAGACGGCGGCACCATCCTGTCCCGCTTCCTCGGAACGTTCCTGGGGGTCGGCAAATGAGACCGATCGTGACCCGCACGCTCGTCCTCGTCGGCGTGGCCGTGTTCGCCGCTGCCTGCGCCCTGCCGGGCAACGTCACCGGCTCTCGAGAGATCACCGCGATGTTCGACGACGTCGGCGACCTCGTCGACGGACACAGTGTCCAGGTGGCCGACGTACGGATCGGCTCGGTCACCGACATCGAACTGACCGACGACTACCGCGCCAAGGTCACGATGTCGATCAAGGACGACATCTTCGTCCCGGTCGAGTCTCGGGCGCTCCTGCGCACCACGTCACTGCTCGGCGAGAAGTTCATCGAGATCCGACCCCTCGACGAAGACGACCCGCTCGCGGGCACCGACCTCGTTGACGGCGACGAGATCCCCGAGTCGACCGAAGCGCCCGAACTCGAGTTCGTGACCGAACGCGCCGTCGAGATCCTCGGTTCCGTCGTCGCCAGCGACATCGCGACCCTGGTCGAGACCGGATCGATCGGTTTCGCCGGTCGCGGGCCCGAACTGCGCTCTCTCGTCGAGAACCTGTCGACGATCTCGGGAACGCTGGCCGACCAGACCGACGAGCTCATCCGCATCATCGACTCCCTCGACGGCGCCACTGCCACGTTGGCCGGCGGCGCGTCGGACATCGACGCGTTGCTCGTCAACCTGGCGGAGACGACCGGAGTCCTCGCCGACAATCGGGACGAGGCCATCGACGCAATCCGAGAGCTGACTCGTCTGGCCCAGATCCAGAACGACACCGTCTTCGAGCCCTACCTCGACGTCGTCGACACGCAGATCAAGCAGCTCGACGCGATCCTCGGGGAGGTCGACCGCGATCAGCAGCAGGTGGCCGACCTGCTCTTCTGGATCGCCGAGTTCGCAGACACCCTCCCGAAGGCGGTGCCGGGCGACTTCGCCCAGGTGTACGGCCTCCTCGAAGTGGCGGACCTCGAGCCATGAGCAGACGCGTCTTCATCAACCTCGTTGCCTTCGTCGCAGTCTTCTTCCTGATGCTGTGGTGGGCGGTCAACAACATCATCGAGCCCACCGAACTGCCGCTGGTGGGCAGCGCGTCGATCTTCGACCAGCCCTATGAGATCGACGGCGAGTTCGCGGCGACGGCCGGCGTCGCCACCAACTCCGAGGTGGCCTATCTCGGGGTCAACTACGGCAAGGTCCTTGGCGTCGACACGAAGGACGGCAAGGTCGTCGTCACGATGGCTATCGACAAGGGCAAGGAGATCCCCGCCGGATCGACCGCACGGATCTTTCGGAAATCGGCGATCGGCGAGCCCTACATCGACTTCAATCCGCCGGCTGACTTCGACGAGAACGGGCCGGCCATCCAGCCCGGCGACGTGATCCCGATGGAGCAGACGACGGTGCCACTCGAGTTCTCCGAGCTCCTACGCACCGCCTCACGAGTCCTCGCGTCCGTCGACCCGGACCAGACCCGCACGCTCATCCACGAGCTCGCAGTGGCACTCGAGGGGCGCTCCGACTCGTTACGGGACCTCACGGTGAGCTCCGACGCGCTGCTGCAGACCTTCGTCGACAAGGCGGAGCTGCTCGACTCGCTCAGCGCCAACAGCACGCGTCTCACCCGGACGGTCACCGAGAAGCGGGCCTCGCTCTCGTCGGCGATCTCCGACCTCGCCGATGTGGCCGAGACGCTGCGCGCCATCGAACCCGACACGAACGTCCTGTTGGACCGAGGGACCGAGCTGCTCGGGCAGACGGCCGACCTGGTGGCCGACGTGAAACAGAACGCCGACTGCATCCTGTCCGACCTCGACGACCTGATCGACCTGACGACCACCGATGCCAACCTCGACAACCTCGGCTACGTGCTCGACAACGCCGACATCGGGTTCGGCTACGTCTTCATGACCCGCGACGAGGATCCGGGTGGGCTGTGGCTCCGCGTGCACCTGTTGGTCGAGACGGAGAACCCCGCACGGCAGTACATCCCGCCGACCGACCTGCCGGCGGTGCCCGAGGTCCCGGGATGTGTGTCGACGCTCTCCTCCGGCGACGTTCGATTCGAGTCCGCAGGCAGCCTCGGTCCCACCGGTGCCGGGTCGAATCTGCCGGCAACGGGTGGCGAGCCCATGTACGCCGTGGTGTTCCTGCTGCTCACCGCCGGCGCGTTCACGCTGATCGCCCGGCGCTCGGTCGATCGATGACCGACGACACGACCGAGACGCCGCCGGCCGAGCCCCGCACCGTACCGGCCGGCGCCTTCATCGCTGCGGTACTGGTCGCCGGTGCGCTCGGCATCCTGGCGATCGTGTCGCTGGCAAGCGGCGGCTCTGGTGGGAGCAGCGATGCCGACGATGCTCGGTTCGCTGCTGGCCGGTTCGCCGAACGATTCCTGACCTTCGAGCACGACGCGTTGGACGACTGGAAGGCCGGCGTGTTGGCGCTGTCGACCGGAGGTTTCACCAGTGAGGTGGAGGATGTCGAGGAGGGTCTTCGAACGCTCATCGGGGAGTCCGAGCTCGACGCCACCACCCAGGTGACCGAGATCTTCGTCGGCGACGTCGACAACGGAACGGCGTCCGTGGTCTTGATCTACGACCGGGACGTGAACGGTGCGACCGGAACGCGGTCGGAGACCGACCGCTACATGCAGCTCGAGATGAACCTGGTCGATGGAGAATGGCTGGTCGACAACGTCCTGGACATCTCCACCGCCGGGGGACTGGGCGAGCCAGACCCAGGACCTGGCGACCCCGCGACGACGTCGACATCGACTCCCGCCGGTTGATCGTCACATGGATGTGGAATCCGTGGACACCGGCGCTAGGTTCCGGCACTCGTATCGCCCCCCAGGCGTCCGATGTGTCTATGATCCGCCGCGACCGACGGAATCGGTTGGAGAACCATGGCTGACGAAGAAGTAGAAGTCGACGACGAGATCGAAGAGGACCTCGACGACGAGGATCTCGACGACGACGCGATCGAAGAGGATTTCGACGAGGATCTCGACGACGCGCTCGATGACGACGCCGAGGACGCCGACGTCGACTCAGATGACGACGACGATGATGACGATGACGATGACGCTCCGTCGGCCAAGACTGCCAAGGCCGACGACGACGACGATGACGAGGAAGCCGATCCCGACGACGTCGAGGCCGACCTCGACGCGATTCTGAAAGATCGTCTCGCCTCCGACGACGAGGACGAGGACGAAGAAGAAGAGTCCGACCCGCAGGCAGGCCGACCGGAGACGCCTGGCAAGGTCCAGCCTCGGCGGTCGGACGAGTTCCTCTGCCAGTCCTGCTTCATCCTCAAGCCGAGAGCGCAGGTCGCCGACGGCGAGACCGATCTGTGCGTCGACTGCGTCTGACACGGGAGACCTCATGGCCTATCGCACGATCGTCGTCGGCACCGACGGCTCGGAGACCGCACTGCGAGCGGTGGCCCGCGCCGCCGAACTGGCCGCTGCGGACGATGCTCGACTGGTCGTGACCACCGCGTTCGAGCGGCAGGACGCCACGCCGGACGATGCCGTCCCGAACGACGTCCGATGGATGCTCACCGACAGCAGCACCGCAGAGACCCACGCTCGAAGGGGACGTGCGCTCGCCCACGAGGCGGGAGTCAGCGACGTCGTCGTGCAGGCAGTGGCCGGAGCTCCGGCCGAGATGCTCATCGAGACAGCAGAGACCTTCTCGGCCGACCTGATCGTGGTCGGTTCGGTCGGCCTCACGGCGTCGGCACACTTCCTGCTCGGCAGCGTCGCCAGCACGGTCCTCCACCACGCGCCAGCCGACGTGCTCGTCGTCCACACCGACTCCTGACCCGGACACCTGCGCCGGAACTGGTACGAACCGGTCGCCGTGCGCCATCATTCGAGGCTGTGAGCGACGACAAGAACCCTCTCGAGCAGGCAGTCGACCAG
>JBBSLH010000332.1:0-4577 GCA_038255425.1 Acidimicrobiales bacterium | reverse complement strand
CAGTCCCCAAGGCCGTGGCTGGGGACCGGTTCCCCAGGCTGCCGGGTCTGACCGGCTCCATGTTCGGGAGCATCCGCCCGACCTCGTCACAGGTCGCGGGCACGCTGCGCCTGCTTTGGGGTCGGGCCCCGTCCAACCGTTGAGAAATCTCGCAATCCAGGAAGGGGTCACCCCCTCGCGTCACGAATCATGTGACACCAGATGATGTTTGTCTTCTAGCACCACTGCAGAAACGGGGGACTTCGTGTGCTGCAGTTCTTCGACATCGATGCATTGATCGTTGGCGTGTTGACGGGCGGAAGCTACGCGCTCCTGGCCGTGAGCATCACGCTCATGTACCGATCCACGGGGTTCCTGTCGTTCGCCCATGCCGCATTCGCCTCGGTTGGTGCGTACGTCTATGCCGACCTTGCTGGCGTTCGAGAATGGCCCGGCGTCCTCGCTGCCGCCGCGGCAGTGACCGTGACGGTCTTGTACGGCCTCGTGGTGGAGCGAATTCTGCGTCCCGTCAGGAACTCGAGCCCGGCCACGAAGATGATCGCCACACTCGGCATCGTCCAATTGACGACCGCACTGATCCTGCTGGTCTACGGGTTCCAACCGACGAGCGCGCCGTTGCTGCTCCCGGACGGAGCGATCACCGTCGGCGGTCTCCGGGTCGCCCACCAGCAAACCGCGATTCTCGTGCTCGCCGCTACGTCCGCGGGAGCGTTGGGATGGTTTCTGCGTTCGACACGATTCGGTACGGCGATCCGGGCGGTTGCCAACAACCCAGAGACGGCGCGACTCATGGGGGTGAGCCTCACGCAGGTCGGGCGATTCAACTGGGCCCTTGGGGCGGCCTTCGCCGGTATGGCGGGAGTGCTGCTCGCTCCTCTTGCCCCGGTCACCGCTGCAACGTTCACCCTGCTGCTCGCGAAGGCGCTCACCGCGACGCTCATCGGCGGGATGGTGTCGCTCCCACTCACCTTCCTCGGAGCGCTCGGTGTCGGAGTGGCCGACAGTTTCACCGTTCTGAACTCATCGAGCCCCGGGGCCAAGGAGCTCGTGACCCTGGTCCTGGTCGTGCTCCTGCTGATCTTCCGGAGGAACTGGCCCAGCGATCTGGCGCCGACCGCCGAGACGAGGATCCGTCGTCGCCCCAAGCTCCTCACGGCGTTCGAGCCGGTCGGAGCGGCGATGCGCAGGGGAGTCCAGTACGCCAAGTGGCCAGCGGTCGCGGTCGGCTCGATCTTGCTGGTGGTGGTCCCAGCGGGTTCGGGCTACTGGGGATTCGTCGGAGCGAGGGGTCTGTATTTCACGATCCAGGCGCTCAGTCTCGTGCTGCTGGTCGGCTGGGGCGGGCAAGTGAGTCTCATGCACGGCGCCTACGCAGGGATCGGCGCCTTCACCACAGCGCTCCTGGTCGGGACACACGGCTGGCCGTTGGAGTTCGCGCTGCTCGGCGGGGGTCTCGCGGGAGTGCTCATGGGTGGGATCGTCGGGCTTCCGGCGCTCCGATTGACCGGCCTGCAGTTCGCGATCGCGTCCCTGGTCTTCGCTGGAGCGGCCTCTGAGTGGCTCTTCCGTCGCACCGAGTTCCCCAAGTCGCTTCCACGCGGGACGTTGTTCGGCGTCGACATCTTTCCTGACTCGAACCTCTATTTCTTCATGCTGCCAGTGACGATCGTCCTCTACGTCGCGGTGTGGAACATCAAGAGATCGACGTTCGGTCCGTTGCTGATCTCGGCGCGGGACGCGCCGACCACTGTCGCTCACTTCGGTGCCGACCCATCGCGGACACGGATGGCGACGTTTCTGTTCGCGTCGTTCATCGCCGCGCTCGGCGGCGGGTTCTACGGCGTGCTCCTCACCGGGTTCCAGCCCTTCGACTTCTCGTTGATCCTCTCGATCGCACTGCTGATCTATGCAGTGGTCGGCGGCGTGCAGTCCCTGGCGGGACCGATGGTCGCCGGCGTCCTCTTCGGCGTCGTTCCGCAGTTGATCCAGGGCCAATCGTCCACGTCGGCGTCGGCGATTCCGGATCTTGTCGCCGGTGTCGCCGTTCTGGCGCTCCTGGCGCTGAAACCGGACGGGCTCGCCTCGTTCTTGACCACAGGGAAGTCGGGCGTCCGAGCGATCGCGGCGGACCGCTCGTTCGGCCGATTCGACATCACCGTCGCCCGATGGGCTCGCTCGCGCCGCACCGAGCACCCGCCCACGCTCCAAGACCAGACCTCAATTCCGGACGCTCGCCACGAGGTGTTGACATGATCCCCAGCCGGTCGTACCGAGTCGTCTTCCCTGCGCTCGTCGTCCTGGTGGTCGTCGCTCTGGCCCCGGTGTCTGCGCAGGCTCAGACATCTGGCGCCCCGGACAGCTTCAGCGTCAACCTGGCGGCCACCGGAATGCTGATCGAGGTGTCGGCTCCAGCAGTCCTGCCGCTCGACCTCCTCGCTGGGCTCTCGTATGCCCAGGTAGGCGTCAACAGCCAACCTCGGATCCAGTCGACTGCCGCGCCGATGTACGTGCCCATTGCTCAGGACACCGGCTTGCTCGGCGGAACCTCCGGTGTGCTCGCTGTCGTGATCAGGCTCGCCCCAGGACTCGTAGTCGGCGCGCCGTCGCTGTTCGGACTCGAACCACTTCCAGCCGACCCGAGTGCGATCCCTGTGAGCCCGCTGGCGGACATGGTCGCTGGTCTCCCACTGCCCGGCGCTCCACCGCTGGGTTGCTCCGCGAACCTCCCCGACCAGCCGAGAGAGGCCGAATGCGGCGGCGGGGCGCAGGAGTTCTTCGGCTACCGCGTCGGTGCGGGAAGCGCCCGAACCACCGCGAGCGGCGACGAGAACGATCCAAGCACGCTCGCATCGCGCTCGGACGCGAGCGTCCTGAGCGTGGGCCCAGCGAGTTCCGTGGGAGTTCTGCCAATGCGGATCGGCAGCCTGGCGGCGACCGCGGAGGCCCGGATCGAACAGGGCAGGGTCGTCGCGGCCGGCAGCGCCGCGGTCGGCGAGGTCGACATCGCAGGTCAGTTCAGCCTTGGGTCTGTGTCCGCCCAGTTCGCCGGAGCGCTCGGTGGAACACAGGAGACGTTCGCCCAACAGCTGCAGTGCGACATCGTCGGCGCCGAGTTCGGCGGCGAGAAGCTCGAGCTCGGTACGGAGTCCATCACGTTCGGCGGCGACGGGTCGGCGCTGCCGATCGGCGATGTGCTCGGCGCTGTGGACGACCTCACCAGTGGACTCGGAGGCGATGTGGGTCCGGCCGACCTCGGCACCGTCACCATCACCCCCAACCCAGCGCCCGTTTCCGAGGTGAGCCCTGACGGCACATCTGTGCAACATCGATTCGGATGTCTGGAAGTGCGGTACCGGATCCCACGGTCGGGAACTGACGTGCGCATCACCCTCGGGAACATCGCAGCCACGGTGAACGCGGCCAACGACGTGCCGTTTGCGGCCGAGTTGCCGCATGACGGGTCGAGCGACGACTTCGGTAGTGGCGAGAGCGGGATCTCTGTCGACGGGCAAGGCCCGCTTGACACTGGATCTGCAGGTCCGGCGACAGGCAACGACTTCGCTCTCCCGGAGGCTCCCGTGGCCGGCGAAGGTGCTCCAGCGCCCACAGACGCTCCATTTCTCCGATCCTCGGCAGCAGCGGGTTGGGGGATCGACGGCGGCTGGTTCGCCCCGTTCACCCTTCTCGCCCTCAGCATTCCCTTACTGGTCAAGTCACGACGATTCACTGCCGGCCCGGGCCGGAGATGAAGGAGACGACCGTCATGTCAAGAACGAGGTCCATGCCACTGCGAGCCGGAGACGAGCACGCCGATCTCGACGATCACTCGTTGAACGCGATCACCCGCCATCGCTCTGACGACACGCGTCGAACAAATCGGGCACGCGGGTCGTTCGACGCTCTGGACTGGCGCCAAGCTGTCGGTGGCGCGCTCATCGGGCTCGGCGTGATCGGCATCATCGTGGCGTGGTTCGGTGTGTCCGGGACGCTCGACCCGGGCGAGCAGATGCCCTACATCAGCTCGGGCGGATTCGGTGGCTCCGCGCTGATCGCGATCGGAGTCACGCTGTTGGTGTCGTTCGAACACATGCGCGATCGCGACGCGCTCTATCGAGTCTTGGCCGAGCTGGAGGAACTCGAGCGACGGATCGACTCGTTCCCGAACGGCAGCAACGACGCGAACGGTCGCAAGGCGTGAAAAGTTCGACCCTGGCGCCCTCCGTCGGGGTGCACGATGCGGACAGGGGTCCGCACCTCGAGGTACGCGAGGTCACCGTGCAGTTCGGTGGTGTGGTCGCCAACGACGCGGTCGACCTCACGGTGCGCCGCGGCGGCATCGCCGGCCTCATCGGTCCGAACGGCGCGGGGAAGACGACGCTCTTCAACGTGATTACTGGAGCACAGGCCCCGACGTCGGGCCGGGTCATTCTCGATGGCGTCGACATCACCGGCGCAAAGCGCCAGGAGCGAGCACGACGGGGAATGGCACGGACGTTCCAGAATCTGTCGCTCGTCCCATCACTCAGCGTTCTCGACAACGCAACCCTTGGTTTCGGTCGGTTCCGATCGGCGGGTCT
>JBBSLH010000331.1:0-4581 GCA_038255425.1 Acidimicrobiales bacterium | reverse complement strand
GAGTCGAAAGACCTGGAGCCCGCAGTGAAACGTAGAGTCCGCCCGCACGACACCCAGATCGGTCACCCTGGTCCCCATGCGTGAGGTCCCTGCAGAAATGGCCGCGAACCTCGCTGCCGCGGCTGACCGGCTACTCGCCTCGTACGACACCGTTCAGATGCACGACATCGCGGTCGACGCCGGAGTGGCACGATCGTCGCTGTACTACTACTTCATGAACAAGGACGACGTCCTCGTCTACTTGTTGCGCTCGAACCTCGACGAGCTAATTCGAGCCGCGGCGATGGCGACGTCCTCGTCGGGGACGGCCGCAGAGCGTCTGTTCGGGGTGATCCGGGCGCTGTTCGGACATCTGAACCAGCATCCAGCCGCAAGCCAGCAACTCTTCGCCAACCTCGGGCGAGTCGGCAAGCTTCCGGAGATCGCTGCGAAGGTCGAACAAGGTTTCGAGGGGCCGGTCCGAAGGCTGCTCGCGGAGGGCGTGGAGGATGGGTCACTTCGGTCTCTGCCGGATGATCCGCTCGGAGCGACCGCCCTGTTCGGGGCGGTCCTGGTGATCGGCCTCCGGGCGCTCGTCGTGGAGGGCCAGATCGACATCGAGCGGGCCATGCAGTCGATCACCCCCATGTTCTGGAATGGCATTGCTCCCGACGCGCCCACATGACCTCGGCGGCGACGGTCATGGTCGAGGCTTGCCCTGAGGCGCCGGCGCATCCGCGCCGATCAAGTCACGAGCGACGCGACACCCGAGCCTGGTTCAGCACCACGTTGCCCTTCTGAGTCGAGGCCTCGACGATCGCCCCGCCCTCCTCCAACCACAGCTTGGTGACGATGGTGTCCTCAGGCCAGACCTGATCGGCGAATCGTCCCTCGAACGTTCCGAACGCATCGACCTCACCCCCCAAAGCGCCCTCCAGTGCCGCTCGCCCGACGAAGCCGAATGTGCACAGGCCGTGGTTGAACGGCGCATCAAAGCCCGCCAACTCGGCAAACGCGGGATCGATGTGGAGCGGGTTGCGGTCGCCGGACAACCGATAGATGGCCGCTTGCTCGGCCCGGGTCCCGTGTTCGATCACGACATCGGGCTCACGATCAGGCGGAAGGTTCTTGTCCTTGGTTGACGGCCCGCGCTCGCCTCCGAAATCACCGGCACCACGTACGAACAGCGTCGCGGCGGCGGTGAACATCGGACCGTCCGCGTCCGATGCGGTCCCTTCGAAGCCGATCACCGCCGCCTTCCCTTTGTCCCAGATCTCTGTGATTCGGCCAGTGATCACGACCTCGGCTCTCGGTGGAATGGTGCGGTGGCACGTGATCGATTGCTCGCCGTGGAGGATCATCGCCGGGTTCACGTCCACCTCGCCGAAGACCGAACCCATTGCCATCAGACCGGGGATCACGCCGTACGTCGGGAGTACGGCAGGACCGTTTCCCTCGTACAGGAATGCAAGGTCTTCGGGAGGTCGGGCTCCCACGCCCAGCGCGTAGAGCATCACGTCCTTGTCGCTCCACGAAGCGGAGGTGGTGGGGAGTTCCAGTCCGGCGAGATCAGAAGAGATGGGTCGGGCCATGGATGACATTCTGAGCCGCGATGGAGACTCGATGCAAGACGTGTACCGTTGATCGTCTTACGTTCTGTGGATGTGGTGCATGGACCATCCAATCCGCTTCGTTTGTGCAGCTTGGACAACAGATCCTGGGGGACTGAGAAGCCTGTGTCGGCTATGAGCGCCGTGACCCTGTCATCCTCGGTGAGACGAAAAATCTTGACTGTCTCGACAGGAATGATCCGTTGATGTGGCGAATGTCCTACCAGCGGGCCGAACGGCCGAGGGGAGCTGAATGACTGCTATCACCACAGCGGTATCGGGCAAGGCCCGTTCGTTCGTCGACGAGCTGGGCCGATTCTTCGGTCTGTGTTTCGCGATTTTGGTGCGCATCCCGCGGCGCCCGTGGCGGCCCCGAGCAGTCGCCGAGCAGGTGTGGTTCGTCTGTTCGGTCACGCTGTTTCCTGCGTTGTTGCTCACGATGAGCTTCGGACTCGTCATCGGGCTGCAGGTGTACAACATCACTCGCCAATTCGGAGCGGAGTCGGCACAGGGCGCCGCCTTGGTACTTGCGATCGTTCGTGAAGCGGGACCGTTGGGGACGACCTTCATGCTGGCGGCGGCAGCCGGCACCGCGATCACCGCAGACATCGGGAGTCGGACGGTTCGTGACGAGATCGCGGCGATGCAGGTGATGTCGGTCGACCCGATCCATCGCATCGTCGTGCCTCGAGTCCTGGGAGCATCGATCGCCGCCGGGATCCTCACTGGCATCGTGATCATGGGTGGCCTTGCTGGTGGCTTCTTGTACTCAGTCATCCTGAAGGGGTCCAACGCCGGCGCCTACATCGACGGCTTCGCGGTGCTGGCACAGTTGCCCGACCTCTACCTCGCGCTGGCGAAGGGGATGGTCTTCGGCGTAGTGGCCGCGATCATCGCCGCATGGCGTGGCCTCTACGCGAAGGGTGGTGCCGGCGGTGTGGGACGCGCAGTCAACACCGGTGTCGTACTCACGATCCTTGCCTTGGTCTTCGTGAACCTGATCATGACCTTCGGGTACCTCGCCGTCGTCCCGAGCGCGATCCAGTGACATGACGATCACCTCACCACCGCCCACCCCGACACCGCCGCCAGAGCCTCCTCCGACACGGTCGACCCAGTCGCAACTGCTGGAAGCGGCCAAGACCGCAGTACGCCCGGTCGGTGCGCCCTTCCGGTTGGCTTCGGACATCGGGTTGGTGAGCTTCCGAGCGATCGTCAACATCCCCGCAGCGTTCAAGCATCGCGCGATGATCGTGAGCCAGATCTCCGACATCGCCCTCGGCGCGGGCGCACTCATCGTGGGCGCGGGCGCGGTGATCGTCGTCGTGTTCATGACGGCCGTCATCGGCATCCAAGTCGGACTCGAGGGGTACGAGGGTCTCGAGTTGATCGGCGCCGAGGACCTGATCGGTTTCCTCTCCGCCTTCGCCAACGTCCGCGAGATCACCCCGTTGGCGGCGGCGATCATCTTCGCAGCGCAGATCGGCGCCAACTTCACAGCGGAACTCGGAGCGATGCGGATATCCGAGGAAGTCGACGCAATCGAGGCGATGGGGATCAGCTCGCTTCGCTATCTGGTGTCGACGCGTGTCGTCGCCTCATTCGTCACCGTGCTTCCCCTCTACGTCATCGGCCTCTACATCCAGCTCCTGACGACCAAGCTGACATCTACGTTGTTCTTCGGAGTGTCGCCCGGGGTGTACGACCAGTACTTCGACCTCTACCTTCCGCGGATCGACGTCGTCTACAGCGTCACCAAGATCCTCGTCTTCATCGCCATCATCACCTTCGTGCACTGCGCCTACGGATTTCGTGTGTCCGGTGGGCCGGAGGATGTGGGGTACGCGGTCGGACGGGCTGTTCGGCTGTCGATCACCCTGGTGTTCATCGTCAACTTCTTTCTCTCCCTCGCGTTCTGGGGCGCCGGCGACACCGTGCGGTTCTCCGGATGACGTCGATCTCGATCCCATTCGTGCGTCGGCTCATCGGCGGTGCGCTGGCGGCAGCCCTGTTGTCGCTGTTCCTGGCTCGTCCCGATGGCGACACCATTCAGATCACAGCCGAGTTCGCGAGGGCTGGGCTGAACGTGCGTCCTGGCGATGAGGTGCGGGTCCGCGGGATTCCCGTCGGCCGCATCTCTTCCATCGAGGTCGACCGCACGACCTTCACCGCCCGCTATGTCCTCTCGATCGGATCCGACACCCCGATCGCAGCGGACACCGGCGCCGCACTCGTCCCCAAGACCCTCTTCGGCGACAAGTACGTCTCGCTGGAGGCTGCCTCATCGACCGGTCAGCGACTGGAGGACGGCGCTGTCATACCTCTTGGGCGCACCAACGCGCCCAGTGAGGTGCAGGAGGTGCTCGATCGGCTCCAGCCGGTGCTCGATGAGGTCGACCCGGTCGCCTTCGCCAACGTTCTCGCGTCCACGGCCAACGGACTCGACGGTCATGGTGAAGACCTGGCATCGATCATCGACACGCTGCCCCTGGCGCTGGAGACGCTCATCGCCAACCAGGAGGACCTCGGTCGGATCTTCCGTGCTGTTCCGGGCGTGGCGGGCACGCTCGCCGAGCGCTCGAGCGAACTCGTCCGGGTCGCCGACTCCTTCGGCGCGCTGGCCCAGACCGTCGACGACAACGAACAGGAGCTGCTGTCCTTCGTAACCGACACCGCCGACCTGTCCCGCCGCGCCGCCGAACTCCTGGACACCGAGGAGACCCGCCTCGACCGCATCCTCGCCGACGGACTCGTGGTGCTCGACCTCGTTGGCCGACAACCCGGTGCGGTGAGCACGCTCGTTCGGGTGCTTCCGCAGTTCGTGAACGGCCTCGCGGCGGCGACGTCCACTGGAGCATTCCGGGCCCCGATCGCCAACTTCGCGATCCTCAACCCCGGCAGCCTCCCCGACGGCAAAGGCGAGTTCAGCGAGGGGCAAGGTGGGAACGGCATCGGACCCAACGTCGAGGTCGAGGGCCTGCCGATCGACGGT
>JBBSLH010000330.1:0-4581 GCA_038255425.1 Acidimicrobiales bacterium | reverse complement strand
GGCGGAACCGATCTTCAGCGTCCGGAACAGACCGATGGGCGCGCCGCCGGCGACGAAAAGCTCTTCGATGGCGAGGCCACAGCCGGTGACGTTCGACGCGTGCTTGAGCAGTCCACCGTTCCCGGCCATCAGGGCGGGCGCCGCGAACCGGAACACCTGCCAGAGCGGAAAGTTCCACGGCATGACCGCGAGCACGAGGCCGAGGGGCTCGTGGTGGAGATAGCTCTTGGTCCGGTCGGCATCCAGTGGCACGTCGGCGAGGTGCTCCTCCGCGTGATCGGCGTAGAAGCGGCACACCCACGCACACTTCTCGGCCTCGCCGATTCCGTCGGCGACGGGCTTGCCCATCTCGGCGGCCATCAGCTGCCCGAGTTCTTCGGCTCGCTCGTCGAGTTGGTCGGCGGTCGCTCGCAGGATGTCGGCGCGGTGCGCAAACCCCGTGCGGCGCCATGCGACCTGACGTTCGTGCGCCTCGGCGATCAGCGCTCGGACCTGGTCATCGGTGTGCTCGTCGTACTCCGCGACGATCTCGCCGGTGGCCGGGTTCGTGCTCGTCAACATGACGACATCCCTACCCGCCCTGCACACCCGCCTATCCACCGAACGTGCCGATCGTTCCGTTCAGGGGTGTATTCGTGTCCGAACGTGCCGATCGTTCCGTTCGCGTCGGCCGCGCAACAGCCGGCCGGCCGCTCAGGCGGCGTCGGCGAGAACCGAGCACACGGTCTGGACGACCGTCGGGCTCATGAGGACGGCGACGTGTCCGTCGGCGTCGACCCGGATGTTCCGAGCTTCCGGGGTGCGCAGCTTGGCCGAGCGTCCGGCCACGATGAAGTCGCCGGTCGAGTAGAGCGCTGTCCACCGGACGGTCGACTCGATGTTCTCGCGAGCCGCGGTGTCGAGCTGGCGGAGGAAGCGCGAGCCGGGACGCATCTGCGCTGCCGCGTGCGTCATCCGGCGCTGCCCGGGCACGGCGCCGGCAAGGTAGGCGAAGGCACTTCCGCCGTGCGGGCTGGCGATGGTGACGGCTCGATCGACCCGGTCGTGGAGTCCGAGCACGTCGACGGCGTGGCGGATGACGAGCCCACCCATCGAGTGACCGACGAGGTTCACCTTCTCGGCTCCGGTCCGTTCGAGCACCTCATCGACGTGGGCCACCAACTGGGCACCGATCTCGCGGATGTCGTCGCGCCAGGCGTTGTAGTTGATGGCGCTCACGTCCGAGACGCCGATGCGACGGAGTGCAACCTGCAGCGTGAGCCAGTGGCTCTTGATCGAGCCGTACCCGTGGACCAGGACGACGGGCGCGACGTCCTCCGCCGGATCGACCACGCCCGCCACACGTTCGACGACCGCGCCGAGCGCGACATCCACTGCACCCAATGGATAGAGGACACCTGCAGTGACGGCGCCCCGCAGCTCGCGGGCGAGGGCGGGGTATGTGCTGGGACGAGCCGCAGCGATGGCTGCCTGTGTCCCACGGTCGATCACGTGGCCGATTGCGCCCATGAGTGCCTGCCCTCTCGGTTTGCCTGGGCGGGTCAATACCCCGATCAGGAGTGCTTCATGCTGCACAACCTCGGCACGAAATCGGTGCATCCCCACCGCAACGTGACCTACGACCCATGCCCAGAGAGAACAAACACCGCGATCAAGCACCCCCGGAAAGACGAGGAAGGGATCAGCGACTCAGTCGGCAACCGTCGTGACAGATGTACACCGGCCCGTGGAAAGCGCCAGTCGACCGGTCAACCGGACGGTGACCAACAGCTCCGTGCCAACGTGGGGCCGCTCGCAGCGAAGCGAGAACGGCCCGATATCACCGCGGCAGACCCTGGTGCTTGTCCATCATGTCGGCCATGATCCCGGTGATGAACTCGTCGGCCTCGTCGGTCATCCCGCCGGCGACGCCGCCATACACCGCCGCCGAGCCAGGCGTCTCGTCCTTCTTCTCGACCGCGTAGGGCACGGCTTCGGCGAGGTCGACGGCGAACTGGTCGGCCACGCCGTCCTGGGTCTGCGGTCGGGTGACGGCCATGTGGATGGCGTTGGGGTACTGCTGGCCGTTGAACCGCCAGCCGCGGAGCTTCATGAAATCGTTGACGTGGTAGATGTCGAACACCCCATCCCCGACACCACTGCTCGTGAAGCTGAAGCAGAACGTCGGGTCGCCGATGATGCGCAGCTCCGGGTGCGATTCGACGGCGGAGCGCATGGCGTCGGCGGTCTGGAAGATCTCACGGGCGTAGCCGAGGTAGCCCTCTCGTCCCAGGCTGACCATCGATGCCCAGGTGGCGGCGAGCAGGCCGCCGGAGCGGGATCCGTCCATGCCGGGCGAGCAGTACTTGCCGCCGGTCCAGTCGGTGCGGAAGAAGTACTGGCTGTTGCGGACGGCCTGGTCGCGGAACAGGAGCGTCGACGTCCCCTTGAGGCCGTAGCCGTACTTGTGGGTGTCGGCGGAGATGCTGGTGACACCGGGCAGGCGGAAGTCGAAGACCGGGATCTGGTCATACCCGAGCTCTTCACCGAAGGGGAGGATGAACCCGCCGAGGCAGCCGTCGACGTGGAGGCCCACGTCGCGCTCGACCGCGAGCTCGGACAGCGCGGGGATCGGGTCGATCGTGCCGTAGCCGTAGTTGCACGCCGAGCCGATGATGGCGATGGTGTTCTCGTCGATCTGTTCGGCCATGACCGCCGGGCGGACGGTCGCGGTGTCGGGGTCGACGGGGACGTTGCGCACCTCGATCCCGAAGAGGTGGCAGCCCTTGTCGAATGCCGGGTGTGAGGTCTCGGGCTTGACGACGTTGGGGTTCGTGATCCCCTTCTCGGCCCTGGCGTGGTCGCGGTAGGCGAGCATCGCGTGCATGATCGATCCCGATCCGCCGGACGTCACCATGCCGGCGATGTCGTGGCCCCGCTCTTCCGCCGCCGAGCCGTGCATCAGGTCGAGCGCCATGGCGATGACCTCGCCCTCGAACCGGGTTGCCGACGGACACATGTCGCGCTGGAGGATGTTCATGTGCCCGAAGAGCCCGAACACCTCGTTCATGAACCCGTAGTGGTCATGGTCGCCGCAGTACATCGAACCCGAGCACTTACCCGTCTCCCAGGCGGTGTCCTCGGCCGATGCGAGCCCGCGGAGTTCCTCGAGGATCGACTCACGACTCCGGCCCTCCTGCGGCAGACCGCGGTTGACGGGGAAGCGTTCGGCGTACGGGTACAGGCTGCTCATGCCCGGGACGGTAGCCGTCGTTCCAATGCCACCGCCCCCGCCGCCAAGCCGAAGAAGAACCCCGTGATCACCGCGATGTTGATCGCGACCCGTGGGTAGCCGAGGTCGGTGACGTCGACGAAGGGATACGGGTAGAAGTGGCTGGAGAAGGGTGCCCGGATGAGCGTGAACGCCACCCACGCCACGGGGACGAGCGTCGCCAGCGGAACGATCCGCCGCTCGAACAGCCCGCGAGGACCGAAGAGCAGCCACCCGGCCACGGCCATGGCGGGCACCGCCTTGTGGAGCAGGAAGTCTGCGGCGGCCGCCTTGCCCTGGAGTTGGTCGAGATCGGCCAGCGCGACCTGGAAGACGACGCCGGTCACGGTGATGTCGAGCAGCGCCGCCAGGTAGAAGGTCCGGAACGCCGTCGACGTCCGCTCGATCCGGACCGCGAGCAGCCCGGTTGTCACGCCCACCAGCAGATTCGACTGGACCGTGAAGAACGCGAAGACGTTGCCGACCCGCTTCAGGTCGTTGTCGAAGAAGCCGTGGTCGAGGCGCAGCGTCGCTCGCACCTGCACCACGATGGCGATGGCGACGAGCATCGCCGTCGCTCCGAACCAGAGCCGGGCGAACCGGTCGTCGCTCCGCATGGACGGATGCTAGGGCCGAGGGCGTCAGCGAGGTTTACTCGCCAGCACGCCAGACGACTCGAGCGCGTCGACCCGGTCGTCTGCGAATCCGAGCAGGTCCCGCAGGACGTCACGATTGTGTTGGCCGAGCGTGGGCGCGGGTCCGTCGGAGGCAGGCCGGTCGCCGTTGAACGCCAGCGGGAATCCGGGGATGGTCACCGGCCCGGCAACCGGATCGACCACTTCGCGGATCATGCCACGCTCGATCAGGTGCGGCTGGTCGACGAACTCTGCTGGGCTGAGCACCTTCGAGCACGGGACCCGTTCGGCGTCGAGTGCGTCGATGATCTGCTCGTCGGTGTCGAACGTCGCCATCCACGACTCGATCAGGTCGGTCAGCTCGTCGCGGTGAGCGAGGCGTCCGTCGTTGGTGCGGAATCGTTCGTCGTCGCCGAGCGCCGGACGACCGAGCGCTCGCCACAACCCGTCGATCTGACCCTGCGTGCAGAACACGACGATCCAACCCTCGGGCGATCGGTAGCCGGCGCCGGGAGCCGACGGTTGGTAATGACGGCCGGCTCGCATGGGCACATACGGCTCGTCGGTGTCGCCATCTCCGAACGGCCCGGTGATCGAGGGCGCGTAGATCGCCGTCTCGTGCATGTGGACGAGCGAGTCGACCATCGATGCGTCGATGTGGCAGCCCTTCCCACTGCGCTCTCGTTGGAACAGCGC
>JBBSLH010000329.1:0-4614 GCA_038255425.1 Acidimicrobiales bacterium | reverse complement strand
GTCAACGACCTCGGCGTGCAGTTGGACGGGTCCGACGCGCGCGGCGAGAGCGACGCTGCCGCCGATGTGGTCGCAGAGATCGAAGCCATGGGCGGCGAAGCGGTCGCCAACGGCGACGACGTGGCCGACTGGGCCGGCGCCGAGCGCATGGTGCAGACAGCGATCGACACGTTCGGCTCCATCGACACCGTCGTGAACAACGCCGGTTTCGTGCGGGACCGGATGTTCGCCAACGCCACCGAAGACGAATGGGACGCCGTCGTCCGCGTCCACCTCAAGGGCCACTTCTGCGTGTCGCGCATGGCGGCGGCATGGTGGCGCTCCGAGGCGAAGGAAGGCCGAGAGACGAAGGGCCGCATCGTCAACACCTCGTCCGGCGCAGGCCTGCTCGGTTCGATCGGACAGGCCGCATACTCGGCCGCGAAGGCTGGCATCGTTGGCCTCACGCTCGTCCAGTCGGCCGAGCTCAGCCGCTACGGCGCAGCAGCCAACGCCATCGCCCCCGTCGCTCGCACACGGATGACCGAAGAGGTGTTCGCCGGCGACATGGCGGCGCCCGACTCGGGCTTCGATGCGAAGTCACCCGACAACGTGGCGCCGCTGGTCGTGTGGCTGGGCTCGGACCAGGCTTCGGTCAACGGACGGGTCTTCGAGATCGACGGCGGCCAGCTCATCCTGATGGACGGTTTCCGCCACGGTCCGATGATCGACAAGGGCGACCGGTGGGATCCGAGCGAGCTCGGTGCCGTGATCGACGAGCTCACCAACAAGGTGGACCCGCCGGAACCGGTGTACGGCGCGTCCTGACGGACTGACAGACTCCGGGCGTGACCGCACTCCCCCGGGGCTTCCGTAGCTACGCCGCCAACATCGGCATCAAGGACGACACCGACGACTTCGCGGTGATCGCCGCCGACGCGCCGTGTGCAGCCAGCGCGGTCTTCACGAAGTCGCGCTTCGTCGGGCCGAGCGTGACCGTGTCTCGCGCACACGTTTCCGACGGCAGCCTGCGAGCCATCGCCGTGATCTCGAAGAACGCCAACGTCGCCACCGGTCCCGACGGCCACGCCGATGCTGTCGAGCTCGCCGAGGGCGTGGCCAAGGCCGTGGGCTGCCAGACCGACGAGGTCCTCGTGGCCTCGACCGGCGTCATCGGGCGGCGCTATCCGATGGAGCGGGTGCGCTCACATCTCTCGGCCATGCCTGCACCCGACCGAGCCGACGCCGACGCTGTGGCCGCGGCGATCATGACGACCGACACGCACCCGAAGACGGCGACCGCTTCCGTCGGCGACGCCACGATCGTGGGCATCGCCAAGGGCGTGGGGATGATCGAACCCGACATGGCGACGATGCTGGCCTTCGTGCTCACCGACGCCGACGTGCGCCAGCCGGAACTCGACCGCCGGTTCCGCGCCGTGGTCGACCGCACCTTCAACTGCGTCTCGGTCGACACCGACACCTCGACGTCGGACACCGCAGCGATCCTCGCCTCGGGCGAAGCCGGTGCGGTGGACGTCGACCAGTTCGAGGCCGCGCTCGAGGCTGTCTGTCTCGACCTGACCCGTCAGCTCGCACGCGACGGCGAGGGGGCCGAGACCCTCATCACCGTCACCGTCGACGCGGCACGCGACGATTCCCAGGCCAAGCGGGTGGCGAAGACGATCGTCAACTCGCCGCTCGTGAAGACCGCGGTGCACGGCGCCGACCCGAACTGGGGCCGTATCGCCATGGCCATCGGCAAGTGCAGCGACGACACCGACATCGACCAGACACGCGTCGTCATCCGCATCGGCGAACAGGAGCTCTACCCCGCCCCGGCCGACGACGCAGCGCTCACCGAACTCGAGCAGTATCTGGCCGGCGACGATGTCCTCATCCACGTCAGCCTCAACATCGGATCCGGCACGTCGACCGTGTACGGCTGCGACCTGACCGACGGCTACGTCCGGATCAACGCCGACTACACGACGTAGCGTCGCTGCACCTCGTACGCCGCGAAACGCCATGTAGCTGCCACTTCCCGGCAACTCCCGAAGGATCAAGCCACCGCCACCCGGATCCGTACGCGCCGATCGTCACGTACAGGGTCGAATTCGTACCCGTACGCGCCGATCGGCGCGTTGGAGGCGAGTGGGAGAGGCGGCGTCAGGGTCGACGAGATCGAAGCTGACGATTCGTCGACGAATCGTTGCCCACCGATCCGGCGCAGAAAGTGGCAACAACGTGGCGATCTGCGACCCGGGATGCTCGGCGACGGCTAGGGCCGGACGATCTCGGCGGCGATGCTGCTGAGGGCGACGCCGCGTTTGGCCTGTCGAATGGGGTGGGCGTCGATGCCATTGGTCAGGTAGACGAACGAGAGGCCGGTGTCGGGGTCGGCCCAGGCGAGTTGTCCGCCGGCACCGTTGTGACCGAAGCGCCGAGGTGAGCCGGTCTTGCCGAACCCCCGGTAGGTCCCCTTGCCGTCGTCGCCCGCGGTGCACAGGCCGAGGGTGCGTCGGATCGGGACGCCGAACATCGGGTCCGGGAACGTGTTGCGCACGTTGGTCGTGACGTCGACGAGCAGCCCGTCATCCCACACACCCTTCGGGTTCTGCAGCAGCGCTTGGTAGAAGTGCACGAGATCCGACGCATCGGAGATCCCGCCTCCGCCAGGCACGCCGAGGGCTCGGACTGCCGGCTCGTTGAACCCGAGCAACGCCTCTTCGGTCACCTCGGTGAGTGGGAGCTCGCGCACGCCGAAGGCCGCTTCGATCTCGTCTGGTGTCGGCAGCTCACCCACGGCGATGAGCTCGGTCACGTCGTCCTGCTCTGCCTCGGGGACGCCGACCTGTAGCCGCTCGAGGCCGTGGGGTGCGAGCACCCGGTCGTGGATCACCGTTCGGAAGTCCGTGTCCGATATCCGCTCGATGATCTCGGCCAGGACCCAGTGCGCCGTGCTCGGGTGATATTCGAATGCAGTGCCCGGCTCCCAGTTGCACCGCCACGCTCGCATCTTCTCGAGGCGCCCCTCTCGCGTCCACCACAGCGGCGGACCGAGCGGCGCATGCGGGAAGCCCGACGTGTGGAGCATGACCTGCTCGACCGTGATCGTCGGGCCGCGCTCGGGCTCGCCATCGGCCATGAACTCCGGGACGTAGTGCACGACCGGGAGCGAGATGTCGACCAGGCCTTCCTGCATCAGCGTCCAGAAGGTCGAAGCAACGACCGCCTTCGTCGCCGAGAAGACCACGTAGCGGTTCTCGTCAGTGGCGTCGCCGAGTGTCTCGCCGGCGATGATCTCACCGTCGACCGCCACGGCGTACTGACACGAGGGCAGGAGCCCGCTCTCGATCTCTCGCCGCGCCCGCACTGCGAGCTGTTCGACCTTTTCCCCATTGATGTCGCGCATCGCGACACCGTACGGCCTACGCGGCGACGACGATCCAGACCATGGCGAAGTGACACGCAGCGGCGACGACGGTGAACGCGTGCCACACCTCGTGGTAGCCGAAGACCGACGGCCTCGGGTCGGGTCGCTTCCGCATCAGCACCAGAGCACCGAGTAGGTAGGCGATGCCACCGGTGGCCAACAACACGAGGGCCGCGACGTCGGTGTTCTCGACGATCGCCGGGAGGGCGAACAACGCGATCAGTCCCATCACCACGTAGAGCGTGTTGCTCGAGCGCGGGAAGCGATGGATGCCGAACGACTTGAGCACGATGCCGATGACTGCGATCGCGCTGACACCGACGAGGAACTGGGTTCCCTGATCGGTCGGCAACACGAGGAGGCAGACCGGTACCCACGTGCCGGCGATGAGCACGTAGATCATGAGGTGGTCGGCCATCTGCATCCGGCGGCGGGCGGTCGGCGTCGACGCAACGAGGTGGTAGAGCGCGGAGGTCGAGAAGACGAACAGCTGGGCGACGACGTAGATGGTGGCCGCCAATCGAGCCCGTGGCGACGACGCCGAAGCGATCAGCAAGACGCCGAGCGGCACGACGGCGAATGCGCCGACAGCGTGGAGGAACCCCCGGTACTTGGGACGCGGCCAGAGATACGACGGAAGGTCGTGCCTCGGCTCAGCGATCATGCCCACGTCGTCCATGATGGCCGCTGGAGACGGAAGGGACGAACCGCCCTACGGAAGGAGCACCGTCGCACCGGGTGCATTCCAGTCGGTCGCGCACCAGTTGTAGGCGAACGGGAACGGGTTGACGGACCCGGCGCCGGCCGGCTTCACCTCGAAGTGGAGGTGCGGCGATCCGGCGTTCCCGGTCGATCCGACGGTGCCGATCTGTTGGCCGGCAACGACTGGCCCCACGACGTCGAGGCTGGCGAGATGCGAACCGAACAGCTCGTTGCCGGCTGCATCGTCGAGGTAGAAGCCGATGCCGCCGAGCGACGAGCTGCTGGACCGGACCACGCCGTCCACCGGTGCCAGGACTGGCGTGCCGTACGGCGCCATCATGTCGACGCCCTTGTGTCGGCGACCACCGGAACGAGCGAATCCCCACGAGTCGACGAACTGCGACGCGGGCGCCGGGCAATACGCGGGCGGTGGTGGTGGCGGGGTCGCGGCCTCGACGAGGAGCGACGTGGCATCGCTTGCCCGGCCGGTGGCCGTG
>JBBSLH010000328.1:0-4614 GCA_038255425.1 Acidimicrobiales bacterium | reverse complement strand
GTCACTCTCGGCGGGACAGAACGGGACCCGGTCCAGAACGCGAACCGACCGACCGCGGTTGCGGTCGGTCGGGTCAGGCGGTTCCCACGGGCGACCAGCGCCCGGCAGACGGGATCAGATCCCGGGTCTTCAGATTTCGGACTGCGACATCTCTTCGAGGCACGCCCGGATCTCGGAGGCCTTGAAGCGACGGTGTCCGCCGAGCGTCCGGATGGCGTTGAGCTTGCCGGCACGTGCCCAGCGGGTGACGGTCTTCGGGTTCACGCGGAACAGCGCGGCGACCTCTGACGGCGTCAGAAGGGCTTCCGGGCTGTCGAGGCTGTCGTGTTCTGCCATGATTCGTGCTCTTCCTCAGAGTGGGTGCCAGACACGGTTGCGTCCGGTTCGCTCACAAAGGTACGAAACCTCCCCCAAATTGGACATAGCACGCGTGGGTCATTTCGCCCCGGTGGGATGACTAGTCCATTGGGGTCAGAAAGGGTCGCCACGGCAGGTGATGGGCGCACCGGACATCGCACGCCAACAGGCCATGGACCCAGGTGCCTGCTGGCCTCCGGCCGGCGGTACCGTCGGCGGAGGAGGTATTCATGACTGACGTTCTCGCGCAACTCCGAGAGGTTGACAACGACGGCTTCGAACAGGTGGTGTTCGGCCACGATTCGGCCAGCGGACTGCGCGCGATCATCGCCGTGCACTCGACCGTGCTCGGTCCGGCGCTCGGCGGCACGCGGTTCTGGCCCTACGAATCCGAGTCCGAAGCGGTGACCGACGTGTGCCGCCTGGCGCGGGGCATGACCTACAAGCACGCGGCAGCCGGCCTCGACCAGGGCGGGGGCAAGGCGGTCATCTGGGGCGACCCCCGTACCGACCGGTCCGACGACCTGATCCGTGCCTACGCGCGGTTCGTCGACCAACTCGGCGGCCGCTACCTGACAGCCGAGGACGTCGGCACCACGCAGGCCGACATGGACCTCATCCAACAGACGACCGAGCACGTCACCGGCGTCAGCCCATCGCTCGGCGGGTCGGGGGATCCGTCGCCGGCCACGGCCTGGGGCGTCCTGTGGGCGATCCGGGCCGCGGCCGAGAAGCGCTGGGGGTCGGCAGACCTGTCGGACCGCCACGTCGTCGTGACCGGCGTTGGCAAGGTCGGCAGCGCCCTCGTCGGTCACCTCGTGGACGACGGCGCGACCGTCACCGTCGCCGACGTGCGAGAACAGGCCGTTGCCGCGGTCGTCGACGCACACGGCGCCGATCGGGTGTCGGCCATCGACGTCGCCAGCGCCCACACCGTCGAGTGCGACGTGTTCGCTCCCTGCGCACTCGGCGCGGTGCTGTCGGAAGCGACGGTGCCCGAGCTGCGCTGCGAGATCATCGTCGGCTCGGCCAACAACCAGTTGGCCACCGACGAGGACGACAACCGCATCGCCGAGCGCGGGATCCTCTACATCCCCGATTACGTCGCCAATGCAGGCGGCGTCATCAACATCGCCGAGGAGCCCGCTGGGTACGACCGCGACCGGGCGTGGAAGCGGATCGAAGGCATCGGCCGGACGGTCGCCGAGATCCTCGCCCTCGCCGACGACTCCTCGATCACGCCAGCCGAGGCCGCCGATCGCTACGCCGAGGCACGACTCGCCCGCGCCCGTCAGCTGCCGTAGTCGAAGCCCAGGTCTGGTGCGGTCACGAGCGCCACGAACGGCAGATCCTGCTCGGCGGCCAGGGCCGCCACCGTCCCGCCTCGGTCCACGACCGAGAGCAACAGCACCGGTGTCGCCCCGATCGAGCGGACGACGTCGACCGCTTCGAGCATCGAGACGCCACGGGTGACGGCGTCCTCGACGATCACGACCCGGTCGCCGACCGACAGCGCACCGGCGATGCGACCGCCGCCGCCGTGGTCCTTGACCTCTTTCCGCACACTGAACGAGCGCAACGAACGGCCTCGCGTCGCGGCGATGGCGGCGACGCCGAAGGCCACGGAATCGGCCCCCATGGTGAGACCGCCGATGGCGGTGACGTCGTCGGGAATGGCAGCGAGCGCGGCATCGGCCACCAGCAACATCCCCGCGGGGCTGCAGGTCGTCTGCTTCGCGTCGCAGAACCACGTGCTCTTCTTCCCCGACTTGAGGACGAAGTCGCCCTCCCGGACCGAGTGCCTGCGGACGTGATCGACGAGCGACACGGCTACCTCCAGAGACGATCGGAGCGTTTGGCGATGACGAAACCGACGGCGGCGATCACGGCGGCGCCGATGGTGCCTCCGATGTTCTGGGCGACCCAACGGCGGAACACGACGTCGTCGCGGTACCCGCCGATCTCGGCGAACTCGTCGTCGGTCAAGAGACGTTCGACGTCGTCGGGCCCGATCCGGTCGTCGACGTAGACCAGTTGACCAGCCGACTCCTGCACACGGAGTTCCACGGTCTCGTCCTCGACGTCGACGAAGACGGCCCATGCAGCGATCGAGTCGCCGTCCTTCGGTGTGTGCGAGACGAGTTCGGGATCGCCGGCCAGCGTGCCCTCGAAACCCACCTCGGCGAGGGCGTCCACGGCCACATCGACAGCGTCGTCAGCGTCGAGAACGGGCTGCGGCGTGAACCACGCAGCGGCCGCTGCACCGACGGCGCCGAAGATCAGCACCCAGGAGACCACCCGCACCACAGCACGCACGGCGGCGACGGTACAGCGCAGATCGCCTCCTCCCGCGAACGGTCAGATATCCGCCCTTCCGGACAGAGGACGTCCGTCGCTACGCTCGGAGACTGCATGACACGAGTCGTCGCGGTCGCGAACCAGAAGGGCGGCGTCGCGAAGACGACATCCGTGCACACACTCGGAGCCGCGCTGGCGGAAGCGGGCCTCCGGGTGCTGCTCGTCGACCTCGATCCGCAGGCCTGTCTCACCTACTCGATGGGCGCCGATCCCGACTCGCTCGAACGGTCGCTCCACGACGTCCTCGTCCACGGGAAGTCGGCGGAAGACGTCGTGGTCGAGGTGGGCGGGTGCACGCTGTTGCCGGCCACGATCGATCTCGCCGGCGCCGAGGTCCACCTGTTGTCGAAGACGGGTCGGGAGTACGCGCTCAAGCGGGCGATCGCCGGGATCACGAAGGATCACGACATCACGCTCATCGACTGCCCGCCCTCGCTCGGCATCCTGACCATCAACGGCCTCACCGCAGCCCACGAGGTCGTCATCCCGCTCCAGTGCGAGACGCTGAGCCACCGCGGCGTCGGCCAACTGCTCGACACCATCGGCGACGTACGCGACTACACCAACGAGTCCCTCGTCGTGCGCGGCGTGATCGCCACGATGTACGACGGGCGAACCAACCTGGCCAAGGAGGTCATCTCTCAGGTCCGAGAGACCTACGACCTCGAGGTCTTCGATCCACCAGTGCCCAAGTCGGTTCGAGTCGCCGAAGCACCCGGCCACAACCGCTCAGTGCTCGAACACGCTGGCCGGTCCAAGGCCGCGGCCGCCTACCGGGCCCTGGCGAAGCATCTGATGGAGGCCTCGTGAGCGACCCGCGACGGAACCTGGACCCCACGGGCAAGCGGGCGTTGTTCGAGACCCCGGTCACGGCCGCCGACGACGCCCTCCGGGCAGGTGAGCAGAGGGTCGGCCGCGCCGCGCTCTTCTCCACCGGCAAGCCGTCTCCCGGCACTGCACTGATCGAATGCTCGGCGTGCGCCACGCGTACGAGGGTCACCCTCGCCGACGTGGCGATCCGGTTGGCGTCGTTGTCGGTCTATCTGCCACTGCTCCACCCCAAGCACCCGCACCGCATCCGGTGCCCGCACTGCGCCAAGAACGCCTGGTGCCGGGTCGGCTGGGGCGAGTGACCGCTACACCTCTTCGGCGCCGCCGTCGAGAAGCCACTGGCGGTAGTCGACCCGCTGAGTGACGTCGAGCGTCGAGGCCAACTGCACGAGCTCGAGCAGCTTCGCCGAGTCGAAGGGCTTGGAGACGAACCCGAGCGCACCCAGTTCGACGGCGTGGCGGTAGTGGCCGGCGCGGTCGGTCGCGAGGCCCGAGATCACGATGACCGCAGGCTTGGGCACGACGAGCCGCTGGAGCACGCCCCACCCGTCGAGCTCCGGCATCATGATGTCGAGCAGCACGACGTCCGGCTCGGAGTCCGCGACCAGGTCCAGCGCCTCGAGACCGTTGTCGGCGGTGACCACGATGTAGCCCTCGGCCTCGAGCTCGAGCCGCAGCAGGAGCTGGATGTCGTGGTCGTCGTCGACGACGAGGACCGTGGTCACGATCCAGAACCGCCGGCGCCCTCCGAGGTCCTGCCGCTGTAGCGAACCGAGCCATCGCCGGACTCGACGACGCCGATCTGTGCCGCACGATGGCCGGCCGTGCGAAGGATGTCGAGCGTGGTGTGGATCTCGTCGTCGGGCACGACCACGACCATGCCGATCCCCATGTTGAAGACCTTCGCCATCTCGGCGTCGCCGACATTGCCGAGGCGTTGGATCTCGCCGAAGACACGGGGGGCTTCCCACGTGTCCCGGTCGATCACGGCGTCGAGCTTGCTGGTGAGCACGCGAGGCAGGTTGCCCGGGATGCCGCCGCCGGTGATGTGGGCGCAGGCGCGGACGT
>JBBSLH010000327.1:0-4619 GCA_038255425.1 Acidimicrobiales bacterium | reverse complement strand
GCCGACCTCCCGGCCAAGATCGGCCTCAACGAGACCGCGATCGGGATGGGGCTCCCCTGGTACGGCGTTCGCCTCGGCGAGGCGCGGCTGTCGATGCGTCATCTCCAGCGTTCCGTCCTCCAGGCGGAGATCTACGACATGGCAGGTGCCGTCGACGCCGGCTACCTCGACGAACTGGTCGACGCCGAGGCGGTCGAGTCGACGGCTGTCGAGCGGGCACGACAGCTCGGGCAACTCCCCGGCAGCGCCTACGCTTTCACCAAGCGGCGACTTCGCAGCGCCATGGCCGACGAGGTGCTCGCGGGCCTCGACGAAGACATGGCGAACATGGTCCCGCCCACCCCCTGAGGCGAGCACCCGCGACGGGCAGTCGCGCTACCGCGCGATCTGGCAGGCGACGACCACGCCGGTCTCGACCTGGCACTCCGCGAGGCTCGCTGCGTCGAGTGCCACGGTGAAGCTCTGTCCGTCGATGTCACCGATCGTCGGAACACCGGCATCGGGATCCGCAGCGATGGGCGCCCACGGTTCGAATACCGCGATCGCGTTGGCCGACGCCACGTTGCGCGCACCGATCGGGTCACCCGCGACGAGGGCGTCGAAGAACGCTTGCGCGGCCGCTCCCGTGTCCCCCGCTCCCTGCGCCCCCGCCGTCCACTCGCTCTGACAGCCCGAACGAGCGAGGTCATCGAGGTCGACGGTGGCGGCGACGACCGCGACGATGTCGGCGTCTGACTCCATGATCTGGACGTACTCGCCCACCTGGCCATCGTCGGTTGCCTGTTCGACGGCGGTGAGGTTCTCCGACGTCGAGTCCGAGAGGTAGTCGAGATACACGTCGCAGAATCGAGCGGCGACCTCACGCTGGTCGCGGGTCGTCGTGCCTGGCCCGTCAGCACCACCGTCGTCGTCGGAGCACGCCGCGCCCACGGCGAGCAGGAGCGCCAGGGAGAAACCGAGAACGGGACGCCGCATGGACGAACACCCTAAAGGGCACCAACTCCGAGTCCTCGCGCCACCGCTGCGATCAACTCGGGCCGGAGTCGGTCGGCGCGGACGATCTCGTGCACCGAACCGACCTCCTTCGCGCGCTCAACAGAGTGGACGGCGTCGAACTCGGCGGCGACCACGCCCAACATCTCGTTACGGATCCCGGACCGGATCGATGCGAGGTCGGAGCGCAGGTGAGCGCGCTCGTGCACCGAGGCCGTGGCGATCGCCTGCTCGAGTCGTTGGATGCGCTCGTCGGCCTGCGTCCTGGCGTTCACCTCGCGGGTGAACACGACCGCTGCGGCAGGTGCACCGCCGATGACCGACGCATGTGCGCCCTCGACAGCGAGCACCTGCATGCGGTCGTTCAGGCGTCCCGAGAACACGACGAACGCGCCTCCGTGGTACCGGGAGATCACGCACAGGACGATCGGTCCGTCGAAGTTCACGATGGCGCGGCCGATCTCCGCGCCGTACTCCAGCTGCAGCCGGCGGAGGGACTCCGGCGATCCGTCGAAGCCGGACAGATTGGCGAGCACGACGACGGGTCGGTTGCCAGATGACGCGTTGATGGCTCGGGCCACCTTTTTCGACGACAACGGGAAGAGTGTTCCGGCCGACCACGACGGCGGGCCATCGGCGGGGATCGTCCCCGCACGGATCAGCGGCCTCGACTCGATGCCGACGACGGTGCTCGGGAATCCGCCGAGGTGCGCGTCGTAGACCACCGCGCCCTCTGCCTCGGCCATGTCGGCCCAACGCTCGAGGGGCGGATGATCGTGGTCGATCACCGCGCGCATCACGGAACGGATGTCGAACGGCTTCTTGCGGTCGGGGTTGGTCGCGACATCGAAGATCTCGCCCACAGTCTCGAAGCCACCATCGTCGGTTCGATGCGGTTCGGCGCACACGTCGCGGTCGATCGGGTCCGAGGTGACGGCGCGACGTGGCCCGGGCTCGCCGGCCGCGACATAACTGTGGTCGTAGTGCGAGAAGAGGACGTCGACGGCGCCGGCCACGTCGTGTGCCCAGTACTGGGCCTGGCCGTTGGGGCCCATGATCCGCTCGTGCCCGCCGATGCCCAGGTTGTCGTCAGCAGAGACACCGCCACTGAAGTCGATGGCCTGCTTCCCGGTGAGCACCATCGTCGAGTCGGGCGTCATCACGAGGATTCCCCGTGTGTGCATGAGCATCGTCGACTCGGCATTCCAGTAGGGCTGCGCGCCCACGTTGACACCGGCGACGATCACGTTGATCTCCCGGTTCCGCGAGCCAGAGTCCCCCTGAGTGAACTCGACGATCCGGCGCAGCACGGCAGCCACCCAGTCGAGGTTCTCGCTCCCGCTGTCCATCGCGATCCGTGCGCCAGCGGAGAGCGCGAACCACTCGACCGGCAACTCCTCCGCCTCAGCCCGGTCGAGTGCAGCCAGGAGGAGCAGGCATTCCGCTTCGGCGATGGAACCCATCGACTTCGTCGGGTCACCGAAGACCACGATGCGACGCATGCCTTCCGGATGGATGGTCGTCGGCGTCGTGATCTCGCCCACGATCACGCCTGCGGTGTTCGAGCCAGGTGGGCGGTCGACCGGCACGAGGTCGCCGTTCACCAGGTCGAACTCCTGGAACGTGCCGACTCGGCCCTCGTCGCGTTCAGTGAGCAACGGCACGAGGTCGAAGGGATAGATCGCACCTCGACGCCGGCACTGGAGCACCTTCTGCGCATAGTCGTCGAGCGGCTGCATCGGTGCCGTCGGCGGCTCGGTGATGCTGAAGGTGAGACCGCTCCCCGCCTGGTAGCTGAGGCGGACCACGACGTCGGCGACCTCTTCCGTCTCGGGGTCGACGATGCGCCCCTGGACCATGACCTGCTCGATACCGAGACCGGTGGTCATCGGCACGAGCCGTTTCGCGACCGCGTTGACCTCGTCCATCGAGATCTCCACCGGCGGCCAGACGAACAACATCACGCGGTTCCACTCGAGACGCTGACGATGGGGATCGGCGGCTTGAGCCTGTCGGATGCCGTCGATGCAACTGGCCAGGACACGCTCCAGCTCCGGTAGGGCAACGAGCGCTCCGTCGGCATCGCGCAACGGCGTGATGTCGCGGACCTCGGCCACGGCGATGAGTCGCTCGTCGGTGGGCTGGTCCACCGCGACGCAGTCGAACACGTGGGTGTCGTCGGCAGAGGGAAGCCGCGTCACCTCGAAGTTCTCGAGACGCCAGAGGTTGAGCCGGCGCGTGATCATCGGGTGCAGCCCGCGGTAGACGACGTCCTCGACGAACCCGCCGTCGTGTCTCGTCCAGGTGAGCGTGTGTACCTCGTGCCCGCGATCGGTGGTGCCGGACACCGCCGCGACGACTGCGACGCGCTGGACGCGGTCTGGCAGTGAAACGGACGTGAGGGTGAGGTCGAGCACGGCGGCGACGTCGTGCACGGTGGTCTGCGGGTCGATCCGGAGGTACAGATCGACGACGGTGACGTTCTCGTCGGACCGCTGAGCGATCCCGGTCACCTCCTCGACCATGTCGTGCACGTCGGCCAGATCGCCGGCGACACCGATCACTCTGACGTCGCGGTCGCGATGGTGGTAGCGGGTGGTGACCGCCGGCCACGCTGACGGTGGACGCTCGATGCGCTCGATCTCGCGGATCTTGTAGAACCGGCGAGTGAGCACTTCGGCGATGGCCGAGCACACGTCGACCGAACCAGCGAGGGCATCGAGCTCGCCAACGACGCGCATCAGCGGCATGGCAGACGCGACCAGATGGTCGCGGAGCCGGGGGTCGCTCGGATCGGCGAGGAGTGCCACCAGCGTGTCGCGGACGTCGGTCTCGACCGTTCGGTTCGCTGCCTCGACGATCGGACGATCGATGCAACGATGCCGGACACTGCGGGCCAGGTTGCCGATGGACGGGTACCGGGCCTGGCTGGCGGCGATCAGTCGATCAAGTGTGTCGCGCACTTCGTCTCGCTCCCCGGGCTCGCCGCAGTGCTCGAGCCGTCGCTCGAGCAACGCCGTGATCACCGAGAGTTGCTCGCGCTGCCGTTGTGCTGCGCGGTGGATGCGATACGTCGCGGCCTCGAGCTCCGGCGAACGATCGAGCGACTCGACGCCGTAGTGGGCGAGCGCGTCGTGCAGGCGCTCGCGGAATCGGGTCGGCAGGCCCTCACCGTCGGGATCGAATGACCGCAGGTAGGCATTGAAGTGCTCGCGCGGGCTCCGAGACTCGAGGCCGTGATCGCGATCTGTCGTCCGGCGTTCTCGGGTGAGGCCACAGAGGTCGGCGAACACCCCGAGCAACTCGAGTTCCTTGTGACGGACCGCCGGGTCCTCCATCGACCGGTCGCGCCGATGCTCGTCGACCACGGACGCCTCGACGTCGTCGGAGAGGTCGAAGCCGAGCAGCATGGCGCGCAGGACATCGAGGCGAGCCATCGTCTCGTCCACACCGTTGCTCCGCGCCGGAGTGAACGTGAGGCGGTCCCCTGTGGCCTCGGCGGGATCGGCGTCTGCCTCGCTGCCGATCCGGAGCAGCGGCGTGCCGGCGTCGACCTGCGTGTTGGGCGAGACGAAGACCTCCTCGACGACACCGTCGGTCGGGGCGGTGATGGCGGTCTCCATCTT
>JBBSLH010000326.1:0-4627 GCA_038255425.1 Acidimicrobiales bacterium | reverse complement strand
GTCTTGTCCATGCCGGACTGGATGGTCGCCTTGTACCAGTCCGACTCGTCGGGGCTCATCCAGATCGGGAGCCAGCCGTTCGCCATCTCACCGGCGAGCGCCAGGTTCTTGGGACCCTCGGCGGCCAGGTAGATCGGGATCGGCGACGGGTGGGGGTGTGTGATCGACTTGAGCGGCTTGCCCTTGCCCACCGATCCGGGACCGTCGGAGGGATAGGGGAGCGGGTAGTGCGGACCGTCGTTCGTCACCGGTTCGTCGCGGGCCCAGACCTGCTGCATGATGTCGACGTACTCGCGGGTGCGCGCCAGAGGCTTCGAGAACGGTTGGCCGTACCAACCCTCGACCACCTGCGGACCGCTCACACCGAGGCCGCAGATCACCCGTCCATCGGTCAGGTGGTTCAACGTGTTGAGTGCCATGGCTGTCGCTGTCGGGGTGCGAGCGGACATCTGGATGATGCTCTGGCCGAGCTTCATCGACGTCGTGTGCGATCCGTACCAGGCCAGTGGCGTGAGGGCGTCGGAGCCCCATGCCTCAGCGGTCCACAGCGAGTCGAAGCCCATGGCCTCGGCCTTGAGGACGGTGTCGAGGGTGTTCGGCACCGGGCCGCGGCCCCAGTACCCGAGTTGCAGTCCGAGTTTCATGGTCCGGGACCCTAGGCGGCGTGTTCGCGTAGGATCCCATTATGGCAACATCTGTTTCCAGTGCGGTGGGGCGCCCGGACTCGATCCCCTCGGAGGTCCGCGAAGCGATGTCGGGCGTCGCACTCGCGGCCGCCGGCGCAAACGTGATCATGCAGCTCGCGTTGTTGCCGGTCGGTCACGGCGTGGCCAAGAGCACCGTCGAGAGTGGGCGAGTCGACAAGCACCCGATCAAGCGTGCTCGCACGACGCTGTCGTATCTCATGATCGCTCTGCTCGGCACCGCCGACGAGCAGGCCGCCATGCGCAGCGAGGTCGATCGCCAGCATCGCCAGGTGCGGTCCGGCGACGACGACCCGGTCGCGTACAACGCCTTCGACCGTGACCTCCAGCTCTGGGTGGCAGCGTGCCTCTACCGGGGCATCGAGGATGTCCACCGCGTCCTCAACGGCGAACTCGAGGGTGAGAAGGCGGCCATCGTCTACCGCCACGCGGCCCGCCTCGGGACCACTCTGCAGGTGCGCGAGGACCAGTGGCCGAAGGACCGCGAAGCGTTCCAGGTCTACTGGGACGAGATGGTCGCCAAGGTCGAGATGGACGACCTCACCCGGACCTACCTCCTCGGCGTCGCCGACGCATCCTTCTTCGGCCCGCCGTTCACGTGGGTCGTCAGCCCGATCAACCGGCTGTTGACGGCCGGCTTCCTCCCGCAGGAGTTTCGCGATGAGCTCGGCCTGTCCTGGAGCCGTCGGGATCAGCGGGTCTTCGACCGAGTCATGTCCATCGCCGCTGCGGTGAATCGGGTGACACCCCGACCGATCCGCGAGTTTCCGTTGAACATCTACCTGTGGGACACGCGGCGTCGGATTCGAGCGGGACGCTCGATCGTCTGACCCTCAGCGGTCGAGAAGCGAGGCGATCCGTTCGCCGTGGTCGTCGAGCGAGCGTGTCTCCGTGCCGGGCACCTTGGCAGCGTCGTCCCATCGGCGGAGTCGAACGGCGTCAGCCCAGCCGGAGCGACCACGAAACGCAGCCGCCTCGTCCTCGCCCATCGGCCCACCCTGCATGGCGAGGCTGTGCACCGACGACGGCGACAACGCGTCGCTGTACGACCGATCCGTACCGCAGAGATAGCGCTTCGCAGCGACATGCAATGCCACGGGCGCGGTCACCTCGGGCCCGAACCAGCGACGCAGCGCCTGCGCTCCGACGCGCTGGTGCTCGTCGTCGGTGCTCGGGAACGTCAGCTCGACGCGGGTCGGGGTGGTGACCGCCGCACCACCGGGCAGCAGGTGCCCGATGTCGTGGAACAGCGCCGCGACCACGAGCGCATCGTCTGCGTCGGCGTCGATTGCTCGGTCGGCGCACTGGAGCGCGTGTTCGACCTCGGTGACGCACTCGTCATAGCGCGCTGTGCCTGCGGGGGAGCGGTAGAGCGCCAACAGTTCGTCGCAGCGGTCATGGCTGGTCATCGCGGTACCGGCCGACCGAGGAAGTCGTCGGTGATCGAGACCCGCACGCGCTCATCGTCGAACGAGTCGCCTGCTCGAGCGAACTCGGCTCGCTTGTCGGCGTAGTACCGCTCGCGGTGATCGCCAGCGCTCCGCGCGTTGTAGGTGAGATAGAGCGCCCGTCGGGCAGTCGTCCCGGTGTTCGTCCCGCTGCGATGCGGGGTGTACGAGTCGAACCAGAGGAGGTCGCCGGGCTGCACCGGTGCGAACTCCCAGTCGAGTTCGGCCGCCACCGCCTCGGCCACGCGTCCACCGCCGTCGGTCGGCAGGAATCCGTGATGTGCACCCGACACGACCGAGAGGCAGCCGGACTCGATGGAAGCGACGTCGACGGTGAGCATGCACGAGACGTGGTGATCGGCGAACCGGTAGGCAGACGCGTCCTGGTGTGGGGCGAAGCCGGCGCCACCGGGATGCTTGTAGTTGACCTTCTCCTTGAACAGCACGGCCGGTTCACCGAGGAGCTGTGTCGCCATGGCCAGCAACGCGCCGTCGCAGAGGAGGTCGCGCAGGGATCGATCGTGCGGGATCAGATCTTCGCTCCGCGCGAGCGCGGGGCCGTGATCGGTCAACTCCCAATGGTGCAGACCACGCCCATCGTTCGAGCCGGCCCAGGCAGTCGCCTGCTCGACGCTCGTGCTGGCGATCTCCAGCTCCGAGTCACGCAGCGCACCGCGAGCGATCAGCCACCCTGTCTCGCGCCAGGTCGCGAGCTGAGAATCCACGAACGGGCCAGGCACGTCAGTAGCGGAGGTCGGCGAAGACGCCGTAGTGATCACTGGGCCACATGCCGTCGACGCGTTCGGCGCCGATGAGTTCGGCGCCGACCGGGTTCCCCGCACCGCGAGCCTTCGGCCAGCCGGCGAAGACGTAGTCGATCCGACGGTTGAACTCGAGTTGTTCGGCCACGAACGGATTCTCGTTGTTCCAGGTGTACCCCGCATCGTCGGGATGGATCGACCGCCAGCAGTCGACGAGGAGCACGTCGTTCACAACCGGCCGAAGACCGGTCAGTGTCCGGATCTCGTCCGACGCGGGCTCGGCGTTGAAGTCGCCGCAGACGACGGGCGGGAAGCTCCGAGGTCGGGAGTCGGCGACGAATCGCGTCAGCTCCTCGACCTGGGACTGACGGATGGCGCTGTGGTCGAACCGCCAGTTGAGATGGGTGCTGAATACCTGGATCGGACCACGGGGACCATCGACGTCCGCACGAAGCACCAGACGCTGTTCGTCATGCGCGTCGCCGGCCGAGAGCCGCACGCTCGACACGAACCTGATCGGCCATCGCGACAGCACGGCGTTCCCGAATCCGATGTCCGGGTCCATGGCCGTCGTCGGCTCCTGGCAGACCTCGAAGCCGAGCTCACCGGCGATGATCGTCGCCAGGCTCTCGTCGCCATCGGTCCACACTTCCTGCAGCGCAATGACATCAGCATCGACGCGTCGAAGCTCGTCGATGATCCGCGGCAGGCGTTCCTCCCATGGACCGAACCGCCACCACAGGTTCCACGTCGCGACCCGGAGCCGGGTCTCGATGAGGTCCGACACGGTGGCGGGATCGTCCATGTCAGTCCTCGAACGCCTCTGGCGGCGGGCACGCACACACGAGGTTGCGGTCTCCCGCGGCGCCGTCGATACGGCTGACCGGAGGCCAGTACTTGTTGGAGCGAAGCGATGCCACCGGATACGCCGCTTGTTCCCGGCTGTACGGACGATCCCAATCGGCCACGAGGAGATCTTCCGCCGTGTGCGGCGAGTGGGCAAGAGCCGAATCGACGTGGGCGATGGTGCCTGCCTCGATCTCGGCGATCTCGCCGGCGATGGCGATCATGGCGTCGCAGAACCGGTCGATCTCGTCGAGCGACTCGGACTCGGTCGGTTCGATCATGAGCGTTCCGGCGACCGGGAACGACATGGTCGGTGCGTGGAATCCGTAGTCGATCAGTCGCTTGGCCACATCGTCGACCGTGACACCGGTGCGCTTGGTGATGTCGCGCACGTCGATGATGCACTCGTGGGCTACCCGATCGTGCGCCCCGGTGTAGAGCACGGGATAGTGATCGGCCAGTCGGGTCGCGATGTAGTTGGCGTTGAGGATGGCGATGCGCGTCGCCTCGGTCAGGCCGTCGCCGCCCATCATCCGGACGTAGGCCCACGAGATCGGCAAGATGCCCGCTGATCCATAGGGGGCAGCCGAGATCGGGCCGGGACCGGTCGCCGGACCGCACTCGTCGTCGAGCGGATGGTTCGGCAGGTAGGCGGCGAGGTGCGCTCGCACCGCGACCGGACCGACGCCGGGGCCGCCGCCGCCGTGGGGGATGCAGAACGTCTTGTGGAGGTTCAGGTGGCTGACGTCGGCCCCGAAGACGCCCGGCTTGGCGATGCCGACCAGGGCATTGAGGTTGGCGCCGTCCAGATAGACCTGCCCACCGGCACCGTGCACCATCTCGCAGATGTCGCCGATCGTGGTCTCGT
>JBBSLH010000325.1:0-4653 GCA_038255425.1 Acidimicrobiales bacterium | reverse complement strand
GCACGGAGGTCCGTGGCCTCGGGACCGTTGCCGCAGATCACCAGCCGCGTGCGCGTTCGCACGGCGCTCGCTGCGAATCCGTTGATCAGGTCGTCGACGCCCTTCGCCCGGCTCAAACGGGAGAGAAACAGCACGTAGCCGTCGCGATCGAGACCACGGGCGGCCAACCGGCGGTCCGTGTCCGCGTGATCCAGGTCGGTGTACGCAGCGGCATCGATCGCTGGGTACGAGACGTTCACCCGCTCTGAACACTGTTCCGCGTATCCCGTACCCCATCGACGATCGACGTCGGTCGCCGCCTGGACGATCAAGCGCTTCGTGTACTCCGACACGGCGACGCACACGTCGTTGCCGAGATAGGTGCTCAGGACCTGTGCCGCCGCCCCGAAGCGGCCCTCCTCGACCGCCGTCCGCACGACGTTGGTGATGTCGGAGCCGACCGCTTCCGCGATCGTGGTGAGCGGTGCACACATGCCGGTCGCCCGAGCGATCTGTGCCGCCTGGGACACAGCGGTATCGTGCGGCGTCAGATACAGCGACATTGCGGTCGTGGGAATCCCCTCGGTGAAGAGTTCGACGAGTCGGCCGACGATTCCGGCGAGGTGTCGGCCGTCGGGGACCTTGTAGTCGCCGACCGGTGCAGGGCGTTCGACGGTGATTCCCGACGAGTACGCCAGCACGGTGTCCAGTGGCTTGAGCGGCAGGCCGCAGGCCTGGAGGGCGTCGATCGGCCAGGTGACGATCCGCACGTCGTCGAATCCTCGCGTGAGGGCGGCCTCGGCGAGGTTGCGCGCTTCGCCGGAGTGGCCGCAGATCACCGGATCCGCACGCACGACGATCACCAGGCGCCGCGTCGGGTTCTCTGGAGGCGGATCGGACTCGGGTGGCGGGAGACCTGGCTTCGTTGCATCGAGATGGTCCGAGATCATGGTCATGAGAGGAGCTCCTCGGGGTTCGTGCGGTCGGGGCAGGTACTTGTCGACGGGGGCAGCGTCGTCGTCGCCCATGTCGACGGCGACGGACCGAGGTCGACCGTGAGCACGCCTCCGCCGTGGAATTCGTCGTTGGTGATCCACGATCGGTCGAGCTCGGCACCGTTGAACCGCATCGACTGGACGTACTGGGGCGGATCGATCGCCCGTGGTTCCACGAACCCGGTCGTCTCGATCGTGAACGTCGCATCCCGGAGCCGGAGCCGGAGGCGGGCCGAGGCGAACGAGGGAGCGTTCACCAGGAGGATCTGCTGGCCTGCGACCGGAAACAGGCCGAGCGACGCCCACACGTACCACGAACTGAGCCCGCCCGAATCGTCGTTGCCCGGAAGTCCACCGCGGCCTGTCCCGAACTGCTGATGGACGGCGGCGTGGATCACCTCGGCGGTCCGATCGGGGCGTCCGACCCAGTGGTACGACCACGGGGCCTCCATGTCGGGCTCGTTGTTCAGACCCTCGAAACGGCCGAGGTCGTACCCCGCGGCGATCTCGTCGAGGTCGGGGTCGATGCCGAGCTGCCGGACCGGTTCCGCCCCGAACCCGAAGAACCGGTCGAGCAGTGCCGTGTAGGCGTCGGGGCCGCCGGCCAACTCGATCCGGCCGGCCATGTCGTGGACGAGGCGGAACGAGTAGTTCCAGACCCCGCCCTCGTAGAGATTCGACTCGAGGACGAGACCGGTGTCCGGATCGAAGGCGTTCGACCACCGCTGGGCGAGATCGTCGAACCGGTCGGCCAGGTCCGTGTCGCCCACGGACCGAGCGACGCCGGCCGTGCAGTGGTATCCGAACGCGAGGTCGAGCGTGTGCGAGATCGGGTGGACCACCCCTTTCTCCAGGAACTCCTCACCGAACTGTCTGCGGAGGTCGGCGTCCATGTGGCACAGCGCCCACTCCCAGTCGATGCCGGGGAGCCCTGCGGCGCACAGATCGGCGAGGAACGTGTGAGCGAGCGCACTGCCCTGGCGCACGAAGCGGTCGGCGCCGCGCGCCATCCGGTAGCCGATCGGGAGGTTGCCCTCCTCCTCGGCGACCTTGAGCAGCGCATTGGCGAGCTCGACCGCCCGGTCGGGGAAGAGTGCGGTGACCAGCGGCAGCTGGGTGCGGTAGATGTCCCACATCGTGCAGACGTCGAAGGCGAACGCACCGCTCCCGGGCCAGAACGGACTCTCGTTGGGTGCGAAGCACGGCTTGATCAACGAGTGGTAGAGCGCCGTCGCGAAGACGGTGCGCCGCATGGGCGAAGGTGTTTCGATGTCGATCCTGCCGAGGTGCTCCTCCCAGGAGATCGTGGTGAGACGACGTCGCTCCTCGAAGCTGCCGTCGGGGGTGTCCGATCCGAGGTTGGAGCGCGCCTGATCGGCGTCTCGGAGTGAGAAGCCGATACGGATCTCGACCGTCTGACCGGCTTCGACCGGCCCTGCCCACATCAGGCCGAACGGACGGAGGGTCGAGGGACGGATCGCATCGAACTGCATGTGGCTGCCACCGGGCATCAGTCGATGGTCGTACCAGAGCATCTGGCGCCACTCCGGAGCTGCGCATTCGACGTGGAAGGCGATCGGCACACCTTCCATGACGACCTCGCCGCTCGCCGATCCGAGAGCGAGGCTGTCGAGGCGCGCCCGGAGGGGGACGGTGGCCCCGCGATCGATCGTGAGCCCCCCGTGCGAACAGTCGAGCACGATTCGAGCATCACGGCTCGCCGGGAACGAGTAGCGGTGGACGGCACTCTTCGGGCCGACCGTCACCTCGGCGCGAATCCCGTTGGCGAGCGTCGCTGAGTACCAGCCGGGTGCAGCATCCTCGTCGACGATCGCCACGGGCTCGTCGATGTCGTCGAGCCGGGCCAGGGTCGGTGTCACCCGCAGGTAGTTGTAGTACTTGCGGATCGCGCCGGTGCCGGACTGTTGGAAGTGGGTGAAGCCGGTCGCCAAGTGGGCCTCGTGCATCCGACGCGGTGGGCCCTCGGTCGAACGCTCGAACGCTCCGTACCCCGTCGGGTACCCGCCCGAGTAGGCGCACGCCGAGACCATGCCGAACGGGTGGGTGGCGCCCGGATGGGTGTTCCCGACGGGAGGCTTCGGCCAGAACCACGCTGCGGCCAACCCGCACGGATCGGGCAGATCGGTGACGCCCGTGCCGATGAACGGGTCGACCGATTCGATCATCGGCGCCGGGATCGCCCCTCGTTCATGGGTCGAAGGTACGGAGGCGGTGTGTTGGGAGTGTTTCGCGTCGATGAACGTCGGTTCTCGATTGCAGGATGCGGGTCAGACGAGTGCGTCGGCGAGGCCCTCGGGGTCGGCGACCGAAACCCAGAGCGAGGAGTGGTCGTGGAGTCCGATCACCCGTTTCACCTTGTCGCCGAACTCGATGCTCAGGCCCCGCCGGTGGTTGGTGCCGAAGGTGAGTCCGTCATCGCTGAAACTCAAGCGGAGTCCGACCGCCGTGTACCAGCGGTGTGGGCCCGTGATCTTGGTACCGACGACGTTCGAGAGCGGTGTCTCGACCGAGAAGAATCCGAACGTCGCACGCATGGTCGTCCCGCTCACCGTGACCCCGTCCTTCGACGTGACACCGAGGGGAAGCAGCACCGGCTTCCAGCGATTGTCTCGCTCGTACGGGAAGAACACGTCGGCCATGACGTCACGCTACGTGATCACTACGGTTCTGGCTCGTGAGCACGACCTACCTCGCCACGATCATGCAGACACCCGAGCGCCATTCGCTCGAGGTGCGTCGCAACGTTCGCATCGAGGTGGGCGACGACGGAGTGATCGCAGCGATCGAGGTCGTCGGGTCGGGAGCGGCTGCCGACGTCGTCCTGCCGGCGACCACCGTGCTCCTGCCCGGTCTGGTCGACACCCACATCCATGCTCCGCAGTGGCCGCAACTCGGAACGGGGCTCGACCTCCCCTTGGAGTCGTGGTTGTTCGAGCACACGTTCCCGCTCGAAGCGAAACTGGCCGAGCCGGGCTTCGCCGAGCAGGTGTGGCCGGAGATGGTCGCCACGCTGCTCGCTCACGGCACGACGACGGCGGTCTACTACGCCACGATCAGCGTCGAGACGTCGACGATGCTCGCCGAGGCGTGCGTATCGGCGGGACAGCGGGCCCTCGTCGGGCGCGTTGCGATGGACCATCCCGACGGGACGCCGACCTGGTATCGCGACGAGAGCGCAGAGGCCGGAGTCGCCGCGTCGGCGGAATCGATCGAACGGATCCTGGCCTTGGATTCCGACCTGGTGGCTCCGATCATCACGCCACGCTTCGCTCCGGCGTGCACCGACGAGTTGCTGCGAGGCCTCGGGGAGCTCGCTGCTCGAACCGGCGTGCGGGTCCAGACGCACTGCTCGGAGAGCGATTGGGAGCACGGGTACGCCGTGGAACGATTCGGTGTGTCCGACACCGAGGCGCTCGACGGGTTCGGACTGGTGCGCGACCACACGGTGCTGGCACACGGCGACCACCTCGACGACGACGACCTGCGGACGCTCGCCGACCGCGGCGCCGGTGTCGCACACTGCCCGCTGTCGAACGCCTATTTCGCCAATGCCGTGTTCCCGGCGCGGCGGGCGCTCGAAGCGGGGGTGCGAGTGGGGCTCGGAACGGACGTGGCGGGCGGGGCCCAGCCCGGGCTGCTGACCCAGTGCGCCGATGCG
>JBBSLH010000324.1:0-4656 GCA_038255425.1 Acidimicrobiales bacterium | reverse complement strand
CTCCCTACACTCGCCGTGATGTCACCCACACGTGTCGACGTCGTCGTGCTGACGTTCGACGCCGCTCCCGGGATGCTGGAGGATGCAGTCCGGTCGGTGCTCGAGCGCTCCGGTGCATCGTCGGGAGGACCGGACATCGAGGTGCGGGTGCACGTCGTCGACAACGGGACCCAAGCCGCTCCCCGGCTCGCTGCGGCCACCTGGGGCGACCGACCGATGGTCGAGGCCGTCGAGCTGATCGTCAGCGCCGAGAACCGCGGGTATGCGGCAGGCATGAACCTCGGTATCGGCGCGGCGGTCCACGCTGGGGCCGACGTGATCGTGTTGCTGAACGACGACGTGGTGGTCGCCGACGGATGGCTCGAACCGTTGCTGGCCGAGTTCGCCGATGTCGGGGTGGGTGCGGTGCAGCCGTTGCTGGTGGATCCGGGAGACGCCACGATCAACAGCGCAGGCGTGGACATCGATCGGTTCGGTGCGGGTCGTGACCGCCTGATGTCCGAGCCCGTCGACATGGCCGGATCGGAGCCCGTCGACATCGAGGTGTTCACCGGCGGCGCTGTGGCGTTGTCGAGAGCCTTCATCGATGATGTCGGCGGTTTCGACGAGCGGTTCTTCCTCTACTACGAGGACGTGGAGTTGGCCCGTCGTGGTTCACGGTCCGACTGGCGGTACCGGCTCGCGCCGACGTCGCGGGTCGCGCACCGGGGGAGTGCGACGACCGCCGGCCTCGGTGACCGCGTTGTGTTCCTCCGCGAGCGCAACCGTCTGTGGTCGGCAGCGATGCACGGCGCGACCTCGGAGGTCGGGGGAGCGCTGTGGCTGTCGATCAGGCGGTTGCGTCACCGGCCGCGACGCGTGCACGCCCGGGCGTTCGTGGCCGGCGTGGCGGGTGGCTCGACCCGGTTGCTCCGTCGAGGCCGGTCGGCAGCACGCAGTCGGATTCCCGGCGCATCGATCGCCCGACGCCTGGCCGCCCGGGTGCGCAGCCGTCCGCTGCGTCGACGCGCCGCACGTGTCGCCGGGACCCCGGGCGTCAACCTCGTCGGGTATCACCACATCAGCAGTGGCCTGGGCAGCAACGCACGGGAGATCTCGGCGGCGCTGCAGGCTGCCGGTATCCCGGTCACCGAGATCGACAACGACTTGTCCGCGAGTCCCCGACGACGACCCGCACGTCCCGTTCCCGACCAGCTCCACGACACGACGATCGCCATCGTCACGGCGTTCGAGTTCGACCACTTCCTCGACCGATTCCCCCAATTGGGCGGACCCGGGAAGCGGATGATCGCGTACTGGTTCTGGGAGCTCGAGCACATTCCCGCTCTGCACGTCAGCGCCGCCCGCCGCGTCGACGAGATCTGGACACCGACGAACTTCGTCCGGGACGCCTACCTGGCAGCTCTGGGGAGCACGACGCGGGTTCGCCTCGCCCCGTTCAGGATGGAGGAGCCTGCGCCCCCGCCGAACGTCGTCGGAGCGTGGCGCGAGCGGTGGGGTGACGACATCGTGTTCGTCGTCAGCTTCGATTACCTCAGCATCGTCGAGCGCAAGAACCCGCTCGGCGCCATCGCCGCCTTCCGGGCAGCGTTCGATGGTTCGTCCGACGGATTGCGCGACGGGGTTCGGCTCGTGGTCAAGTCGATCAACGGCCACCACCGGCCCGACGACGTGGCACTCGTCGCCGAAGCGTGCGCCGACGACCCGCGAATCGAACAGCTCGACGAACACCTCGACGACGATCGCCACCACGGTCTGCTCGCGGCGGCCGATGTGTTGGTGTCGCTGCACCGCAGCGAGGGACACGGTCTGCACCCGGCCATCGCGATGTGGTTGGGCACTCCGGCGATCGCGACCCGGTACTCCGGCGTGGTCGACTTCATGGACGACGGCGTCGCTGCAATGGTCGACTTCGATCTGGTCCCGGTCACCAACGGTCAGGGGATCTACCCGGAGTCGGCGGTGTGGGCCGACCCGGACCTCGTCGATGCAGCACGACACATGAGCCACCTCGCTCGTGACATCGGCCGACGGCGTCGCCTCGGTCGGGCCGGTCACCGTCGCATCGCCGATCAGCCGACGCCCGCACAGTTCGGTGAGGGATACGCCGCACTGCTGAGAACGCCTGGTCGTACGTCCGCAGACGCGGCCGATGCATTCTTCGACGGGCTCGACGCCGCCCGATCGCGCATCGTCTCCCGGTTGCGCCGGCGAGCGCGAGGCCTCGCCTGGCCCGACACCGCGCGCCGTTAGGGTCCACGACGATGCAGGCCGGAACCATCGTCGCGTCCAACTACCTGGCGATGGCCCAGGTGCTCGGCGAGTCTTTTCTCGAACACCATCCCGATTCCTCCTTCTCGGTGCTGATCGTCGACGATGGGGACGTCGAGCTCCCCGACGGCATCCGTGTGGTGCGTCTCGGCGACCTGGACATCGCACCCGCCGACGAGCGGCTGATGCGCACCATCTACGACGTGATGGAGTTCTCCACCGCGGTCAAGCCCTCCTTCCTGCGCCACCTGCTGGCCACCGGAGGGGAAGCCGACGTGGCGTGCTATCTGGACCCGGACATCCAGGTCTTTGCATCGTTCGGACCGCAGGTCGACGCCGCCCTGGAGCACGGCATCGTGCTCACGCCTCACGTGCTGCAGCCCGTCCCGCGCGACGGGCTGCGCGTGGACGAGGAGACGATCATGCAGTCGGGCATGTACAACTGCGGCTTCCTCGGAGTGGGGCCGAGCGCGCTCCCGTTCCTCGACTGGTGGGACGAACGACTGCGATTCGACGCGCTCGTCGACTTCGAGCGGGCCCGCTTCACCGACCAGCGATGGGTCGACTGGGTGCCGTCGCTGTTCGACTTCACGATCGATCGCGATCCCGGGATGAACGTCGCCTGGTGGAACATCCACGATCGTCCGATCGACATGGAGCCGTCGGGACCGACGGTCGACGGTCGACCGCTGCGCTTCGTCCACTTCAGCGGATACGACCCGCTCCGACCCGAGTTGCTCTCCAAGCATCAGTTGCCCGGCCCGCGCACCGCCCACGAGCTCGGGACCGGCATTCGCACGCTGGCCGACGCGTACGGTGAGCGACTCGTCGAGCTCGGCCACCTGCGACGACGCCAGGCGGCGTATCCCTGGAGTCGGTCGCACGACGGCATCGAGTTGACGTTCGACGTGCGACGCCTGGTTCGTGACTCCGCACTCGCCGAGATCGAGAGGTTCGGCGAGGTGCGGTCGGTGCCCGATGCGTTCGATCCCGATGTGGACTTCGCGAGTTGGGTCGCCGAGCAGACGGGAGCGACGCGGCGCCCACCGGTCGCCACCGCAACGACGTCGCTCATCGACTCGACGATCGCGATCTCCCGGACCGCCCCCGATGTCGCCGAACCAGATGTCGCCGAACCCGATGGGGACGATGCGGCCGATGTGTTCGCGACAGGAGGCGAAGGAAAGCGCCGTGCGTACGACGTCCCGTTCGACTGGAACGATGCGCACGGTCACGCACTCCGGCTACTGCTCGATTGCGAGCCGGGCGTGGTCGTCGATCTCGGGTGCGGGTACGCGCCCCACGCCGAGGTGTTGCGCGACGCCGGCTTCGAGTTCGTCGGACTGGACGTCGACGACGCTTCGCTGGCGCAGCTCGAAGCACGCGGCTTCGTCGCCCGGCGCGCCGACCTCGCCCGACCTGATGCCATCGCCGGGGTCATCGATGCTGCGCTGGCAGATCTGGGCAGCGGCGCGGACGTCGTGGCGGTGATGGTGCTCGACGTGCTCGAACATCTGGTTGCCCCCGAGCGCGTCTTGGCGTCACTGTCGACGTGGATGCGACAGCACGACGGAGCGTTGCTCGTCACGAGCGTTCCGAACGTCGCGCACCGCGACATCGCCGCCAAGCTGCTCGGCGGCCGCTGGGACGTGACGCCCACGGGGCTGCTCGACCACACCCACCTCCGGTTCTTCACCGCTGCGTCGATCACCGCGGTGATGGCGTCGGCCGGATTCGACGAGGCGGTACGCAACGACCGCATCGCTCACCGATCGGACCAGCGCTGGCCGGCGGGGGCTGCGATCACCAGCCCTCACACTCCGCTCGCCTCCCTCGTCAGCGACCTGCGCGACCTCGCCGATTCCCACGGCGACACGTACCAGCTCATCCGCGGCTACCGCCTGGTCCCCGTTGACGGCGACGTCGCGCCGACGTTGATCGTGGCCGATCCGTCGGCACCTGTGTTGGCGCTGTCCGTGGTCGCGGATCCGAGCATGGACGCCGAGCGCGTCGCGCTGCTCCGGACGCAGCTGGAAGAACAGACGCGCCCGGACTGGGAACTCCTCGCACCCGCCGAGCCGGTGGCCGGGGCCGGACGACGGACTGCGGCACTCGACGCGTTGGTCGCAGCCGCGTCGGGCACGTACGTGGTATTCATCGACGAATCCGATCGACTCGGACCGCGCTGGGTCGAGCAGTTCGTCGACGCGATGAAGGTGACCGTGGCGGGAGGCGCATCCGATGGTGACGTGAGCGGTCAGATCCTGCGCTGTGCCGCCGACCCTGTCGAGGGTGCAGATCCCACCTCGGCGATCATCGCGTCGGCGAGCTTGGCGTTTCCGCTCGCAACCGTCCGCTCGATGGGTCCCGGTTTCGGCGAGGGTG